>NZ_RAWE01000030.1 GCF_003611695.1 Corallococcus carmarthensis
CCTGGCCCCCGCCCGCCCGAAGTGGCCGGTGGCGGTCGCCGTGGGCCTGACGGTCATCATCGCGTTCGCCGTCGCCTTCTTCTGGAAGGGCGCGGGCACGGTCCCGCCCCCCGTCGTGGGGGTGACTCCGCCGGCGCCCGCGGTCCAGCCGCAGCCCCAGCCCGCGGCGCCCGTCGCGGCCGTGACGCCGCCGGTGGATCCGAAGAAGCCCGTGGAGCCCGAGGTGAAGCCGGAGCCACCCTCCCAGCCCGAGACGTCCCAGCAGCCCGTGCCGGACGCACCCACCGTCACGACCAAACCCAAGACAGGGCGCGGCGGCGCGAACGAATCGATGCCGGACAGCGTGCGCGAGGACCTGGCGTCGGCGCAGAAGGCGCTGGACGCGTCGAACACGGCGGAAGCGCTGCGTCACATCCGGCGCAGCCAGCGCACGAAGATCACCGGCCTGTCGTTCTCGCTGCTCACCCGCGTCTACTGCCAGCAGCACGACCTGGCGAATGCGCGGGCACAATGGACCCGCGTCCCGGCAACGGAACGTCCAAGGGTCCGACAATACTGTTCGAAGTACGAAATCGACCTGTAGGGTCGTCCGGGCGCGCGGAAGCTCCAGAGCGGGGGCGCGCCCTCAATTCAAGGAGTGGTCGTGAGAGTCCTACTGGCAGTGAGCGTCGTGGCGCTGTCCCTGGGGTGTTCCCGGGGCGTGCGGCCCGACAGCGCCGTGGCGGGCACGAAGCCCGTCACCGGCAAGGTGTATTCCAACGAGGCCGGCGAGAAGATCACCCTCATCGGGCTGGAGCCCGGTGACGCGCACAAGGCGCTGGTGGCGTTCGAAGGCACGAAGAGCGAGCTGGACGGCCAGGTGCTGGTCGCGTCGGTGGGCGAGGAGCGGCGCGAGACGCAGTACTGGACGCTGTGGCGCGGCCGCAAGCAGCGCTTCGTCACCGTGAATGACCGGGGCGGCTACCAGGACCTGGTCTTCAGCAACGTGAACCACACGGACTACACGTACCTGAAGCCGGACACGGCCAAGACGGGCGCGCTGAAGGTGGAGAAGGTCTTCGAGCGCTACCAGGACCTGGAGGGCGACAAGAAGTACCAGGCGCTGCTCGCGTTCGACCGCAAGTTCTGGACGAACCAGGCGGAAGTGCAGCTGGCGGAGGCCCTGGCGGCGACGAACAAGGCCTGCGGCTCGAAGCTGACGTCCACCGTGGCCTGGGACTCCGTCACGGATGAGCAGATCAACGAGATGTCCTTCGGCAGCTACTGCGTGGGCCCCCTGGAGTCGCTCCAGAAGCTGTGCGAGCGCTCCGACGAGGCCAAGCGCACCATCCAGCAGAAGGTCCAGACGGTGGAGTGCCGCGTGGACCCCAAGGCCGCGCTGAAGCTGGAAGCCCAGAAGGTCATCTGGTCCGTGACGTCGGGTGAGACGGTCCAGCCCGAAGCGACCACCACCTTCTTCACCGACAACCTGTAGAACGAAAGCCCACTGACATGACGCTTCGAAACATGGTCATCGCCCTGGGGCTCGTCCTGGCCCCGCAAGCCGCGCTCGCGCTGGATCCCCCCTGGGGGAAGGAGCAGAAGCTGAAGGAGCGCATGGTGCTTGAGTCCACGAAGGTGTGCGCGGACGGCAAGGGCCACTTCACGCTCCTCGTGCCCCAGACGCCCGAGCACGACGGCGAGCTGTATTACGGCGACGGCAAGACGTTCACGCAGGTGCCGGCCGTGGGCTACCCCTCCGTCACGGAGGCTGCCTTCTTCGAGCCCCGCTTCTTCAACCCCAAGTCCAACGAGAACTTCCGCGGCACGGACTACCGGGTCGTCTCCTTCGTGAAGCTCAGCGAGGACCTCAAGACGTGCACGCTGAGCTGCGGGGAGAAGACCCTGCCCCAGCAGCCGGTGGCGGCGGAGCAGGCCAAGGAGCTCTTGCGCAAGGCCACCTACCAGCCCAGCCCGGTGAAGTTCCAGCCGTACGCGCTGCTGCGCGACGACAAGGGCACGTACTACCTGGTGGAGCGCGGCATCGGCGCGGACAACAAGAGCTTCCGCATCTTCACGGGCCAGCGCGGCCAGGTGAAGCCGCAGAAGATGCTCAACGTCGTCACCGACTCGCAGGGGGAGATCTTCTCCACGCAGGGCGGCGACCTGCGCCTCGTGGTGGACCGCGAGGAGCCGTCGTTCTGGGTGGTGAAGAGCAAGCGCCAGAAGCTGCGCGCGGTGCCGGTGGGTGAGAACCTGCCGTTCATCTACAACGAGCTGGGCGTCTACACGGGCGCGCGGCTGGGCACGCCCTGCGACGACGTGTAGTGCCGTGAGGCGGTAGGGCCCCGGGCACGGTCAGCCGTTGAGCACCTTCACGGCCTTCACCATGTCCGGGGCCAGCTCCTCGTGTTCCACGAGGGTGAACCCCAGCTTCTTGCTGACGGCCTGCATGCCGCGGTTTCGCGTGAGGATGTCCGCGACGATGCGGCGCAGGCCCCAGTCCTTCCCGATGTCCACCAGCCGCCGCAAGAGCTCCGTGCCCAGGCCCAGCCGCTGCGCGGGGTCGCTGACGGTGATGGCGAACTCCGCGTCCTTCGTGCCGCGCAGGCGCGTGAGCCGGCCCACCGCGAGAATCTCTCCCCCGCCCTTCCCGTCCGGCGACGGCCGAACGGCGACGAGCGCCATCTCCCGCGCGTAGTCGTTGAAGCAGATGCGCGCCAGGCGCTCATGGGCCACGCGCTGGCTGAGCTTCATCAGGCCCGCGTAGCGCATGAACACCGTCTGTTCGGACAGGGCCTGGTGGAAGCGGCCCATGGCGGGCTCGTCCTCCGGGCGGATGGGGCGCACCAGGAGCTGCTCGCCGTTCTTCAGCGTGAGCAGCTGCGCGTACTGGTGCGGATACGGTTCGATGGCGAGCTTCGGCAGCGACGCGGCGGAGACGTCCGGCGGGTGCAGCACCACGCGCGCGTCCAGCGCGATGATGCGCTCGCCGGAGACGAGCAGCGGGTTGATGTCCAGCTCGCGGATGAAAGGCTGCTCCACCACCAGCTGGCTGAAGCGCACCATCAGCCGCTCCAGCGCGCCCAGGTCCACGGGGGCCCGGCCGCGCACGCCCTTCAGCGCGTGGTGGATGCGCGTGCGCTCCATCATCCGGCGCGCCAGCGTGGTGTTGAGGGGCGGCAGGCCCAGGGCCCGATCCTGGAAGACCTCCACCAGCGTGCCGCCCGCGCCGAAGAGCAGCACCGGCCCGAACTGCGCGTCCAGGCTGCTGCCGAGGATCAGCTCGTAGCCGTCCAGCTTCGCCATGGGCTGCACGGTGACGCCGTCGAACGCGTCCGCCAGGCCCCGCTCCGTGAGCGCGTCGCGGATGGCGCGGAACGCTTCACGCACGTGTGTTTCGTCGGGCAGGTTCAACCGCACGCCGCCCACGTCCGTCTTGTGCGTCACCGTGAGCGAGTGCAGCTTGAGCACCACGGGGAAGCCCAGCGTGCGGGCCTTCTCCACCGCCTCCTCCTCGGACGTGGCGAGCCACGTCTCCACGGTGGGGATGCCGTAGGCGGCCAGCAGGCGCTTGGACTCGTATTCGGACAGGAGGACGCGGCCGGCGGCGCGGGCCTCGTCCACCAGGGCGCGCGCCACGTCGCGGCCTCCGCCGGTGGGCTCCTCCGCCAGCGTGGGCGTTTCGTAGAGCCCGGCGATGTTGTCCGCGTAGCGCCACATGTAGTTGAAGACGCGGGCCGCGGTGTCCGGGTAGCCGAAGGTCGGGATGCCCGCGTCGTTGAGGATGCGCTCGCCGGCGGCCACCTCGGAGCCGCCCATCCAGCTCGCGAGCACGGGCTTGCCGGGCAGCTTCGCGTAGCCCTTGAGGCGGTCGGCGGTCTTGGTGGGCTCCGTCATGTCCTGCGGGGTGAGGATGACGAGCAGGCCGTCGCTGTTGGGGTCCGCGCCGGTGGTCTCCAGCGCCTTCGCGTAGCGCTCCGCGTCCGCGTCTCCCAGGATGTCCACCGGGTTGGCGTGGCTCCACGGCGGCGGGAGGAAGGCGTCCAGTTGGGCGCGGGTGGCGTCGGACAGCACGGCCAGTTCGCCGCCGCCGGACACGAGCGCGTCCGTGGCGAGCACGGCGGGGCCGCCCGCGTTGGTGAGCAGCGTGAGCCTGCGGCCGGAGGGCCTGGGCTGGCGGGCCAGCACCTCCGCCATGTGGAAGAGGTCCTCGATGGAGTCCACGCGCAGCACGCCCGCGCGGCGGAAGGCGGCGGAGAGCACCTCGTCGCTGCCGGCGAGCGTGCCGGTGTGGGACGCGGCGGCCTGCGCGGCCTGCGCGGTGCGGCCGGCCTTGATGACGATGATGGGCTTGGTGAGGGCCACCTCGCGCGCGGCGGACAGGAAGGCGCGCGCGTCGCCGATGGACTCCATGTAGAGCAGGATGGAGCGCGTCATCGGATCATCCGCGAGGAAGTCGATGAGGTCTCCCCAGCCCACGTCCAGCATGGAGCCCACGGAGACGAACGCGCTGAAGCCCACGGCCTCGCGCAGGCTCCAGTCGAGGATGGAGGTGAGCAGCGCGCCGGACTGGCTGATGAAGGCCACGTTGCCGGGGCGGGCCATGCCCTTGGCGAAGGTGGCGTTGAAGCCGCCCGTGGGGCGCATCACGCCCAGGCAATTGGGCCCGATGATTCGCAGGTTCGCGGCCTGCGCGATGCGCAAGACCTCCTGCTCCAGCTTCACGCCCTCCGGGCCCGTCTCCTTGAAGCCCGCGGAGATGATGATGGCGCCCTTGACGCCGACCTCCGCGCACTCGCGGATGATGGCCGGCACGGACTTCGCGGGGGTGACGATGACCGCCAGGTCCACGGCCTCCGGCAGCGCGCGCAGGGACGGCCACGCCTTGATGCCGAGCACGTTGGGGCGCTGCGGGTTGACGGGGTAGACGGTCCCGCCGAATGGGCTGCTGATGAGGTTCCAGAGGACGGTGCGGCCCACGCTGCCGGCGCGCTCGCTCGCCCCCACCACCGCGACGCTGCGGGGGGAGAAGAGGACCTCCAGCGGCTGACGCGTGCGCTGGTGGAGCAGGTCGATGGAGGGGTCCGTCCGGGCCGGGGGCGTGGCGGGGCGTTGCTCGTCCATGGTGCGCTCGTCTTCGGTGGGGTGGCCGTACCGGAGAAATCTCCGGCCGGCCCCCATCGTGCACCAGTTGGGAGGAAGAGGACGGGGCGGCGTACGTTCCCCTGTCCTGTTTCACATGCGAGCGGTCGGGCGGACGCCCCGCGAACGACGCGGGGCGTCCGGGGTCCAGGATTGCTACCGGACCGGACGGCGCCGGAAGCCCCAGGCGAGCAGGACGAGCGTCCCGAGCCACGGAGCCCAACCGGAGGGGCCTCCAGCCGAACATGCGAAGCCGCTCGGAGCGTCCTCCTCCCGCAGGCCCTGTCCCCCGGTGATCCGCCACAGCGGGTTCAGGGCCACGCTGAACGACGAAGGGGCGGAGAAGCCGCTGCGGTGTCCCTGGAAGTCCTGCGCCTCCACGCGCCACGTGTACGTCCCCGAAGACAGGGTCCCAGGCAGCGTGAGCGACGTGCCCGCGGCATTGAGCGACGCGAGCACGGTGCCGTCGCGGCTCAGCTCCAACCGGTAGCTGACCGCGTCGCCCTCCGGGTCGATGGCGGCATCCCACGTGAAGGTCACGTCGCCGGACGTCACGAGCGCGGTGTCGGAGGGCGAGCGGAGCACGGGCACGGACGGCGCGTGCGGCACCTGCGCGACGACGGTGGTGGTGACGGTCGCGGAGGTGGAGGCGGTGGTGCCGTCATGCGCCCGGAAGGTGAAGGCGTCCGGGCCCTCGTAGCCGGCCTGCGGTGTGTAGACGAGGTGGGGCGCGGTGCCGGAGAGCGTGCCGTGCGCGGGGGCCTGGAGCACGCTGTACGTCAGCATGTCGCCGTCCGCATCGGTGGCCTCCAGGGTGAGCGGCACGCCCTGCCCCACCAGCGTGGTGAGTGACGCGCTTCGTGCCACGGGGGCCAGGTTCACGGTGCTGAGGGTCACGGACACGGGCCAGGAGTCCGTGGTCCCGTCGTTCGCGCGGTAGGTGAACGAGTCCGTGCCGGTGTGGCCCGCGTTGGGCGTGTACGTCAGGTACGGCGCGGTGCCGGACAGTGTGCCGCGCGTGGGCTGGGTGAGGAGGCGGAACGTGAGCGCATCCCCGTCGCCGTCCTGACCGGAGAGCGTGAGCTGCACCGGCTTCGCCTTGGAGGTCGTGACGGCGAAGGCGAGCGCCACCGGGATGGAGTTGCTCACCCTGAGGGTCACGGTGCCCACGTTGGAGTCCGCGACGCCGTCGTTCACGCGGAAGGTGAACGTGTCGACGCCGCTGTAACCGGTGGCAGGCGTGTAGACGTGGTACGCGCCCGCGCCGGACAGGGTGCCGTGCTGGGGCGCCTGGATGACGGAGTACGTCAGCGAGTCTGAATCCGCGTCCATGCCGGACAGCGTGATGGCGATGGGCGTGTTCTTCGGCACGGACGCGGAGGCGTTGAGCACGACGGGGGCGGCGTTCTCGTCGGTGACACGCACCATGCGGCCACCGGTGGCGCCCTGGACGGTGACGAGCAGGAGGTACTGTCCGGCGGCGACGGTGGGCACGCGCGCGGAGAACTGCTTGCCGTCCTGCCACCCGGTGACGCCCTTCACCCAGGAGACCGCGCCGCTCTCCACGCTCACGAGCCGGACCAGGGGGGCCTCGCTCGCGGAGGAGTTCGTGGTGCCACTGCCGCCATCGGAGACGCCGCGCAGACGGGTGCCCGTGGCGATGAACGTGGCACCGGGAGACAGGATGCGCGGCGTATCGAGCGTGGGCCGCACGGCGGCCACCGAGGACATGGGGTCGAAGGCTTCCACGGAAGCCTGCACCGTGCTGCTGCGTCCACCGGACACGATGACTTCTCCCGTGGGCAGCAGCGTCGCGGTGTGGCCGGTGCGCGCGGTCACCATGGGTGTCAGGTAGTCCCACGTGGCGGTGGACGGTTCGAAGCGCTCGACGCTGTTGAAGTAGCTCTCCGCTCCGCTGTGGCCACCCATGAGGACGACGTCGCCGGAAGGCAGCAGCGTCGCGGTGTGGCCCGCGCGCGGAACGCCCAGCCGGGTGAGCCGGGTCCAGGTGTTGAGGCCCGGGTCGTACTGCTCCACCTCGGACGTGGCGCCACCGCCCGTGGCGAGGCCGCCCACGAGCAGCACCTTGCCGGAAGACAACGCGGTCGCGGTGTGGTCCTCGCGGGCGGTGAGCATCGTGAGCACGGCGCTCCAGGTGTCCGTGACCGGGTCGTAGACCTGCGCGGTGTTGAGCGGTCCGCTGCCGTTGGTGCCACCCGCGACCAGCACCTTGCCGTTGGGCAGCAGCGTGGCGGAGTGGGCGGCGCGAGGCGTGGCCATGGGGCTCGCGGAGGTCCACAGGCCACTGCGCGGGTCGTACAGCTCCACGCTGGCGTGGACGCCGTAGTAGCCCGCGCCGCCCGTCACCAGCACCTTGCCCGAAGGAAGCAGCGTCGCGGTGTGCCGGGTGCGCTCCACGGACATCCGGCCCGCGGGCAGCCACTGGCTGGAGGCCGCGTCATACAGCTCCGCGTCGGCGAGGGGCGCGAAGCCATCCGAACCTCCGGTGACGAGCACCCGTCCCGAAGGCAGCAGCGTCGCGGTGTGCTGCGTCCGGGGGATGAGCATCCAGCTGGCACCGCTCCAGCGCGCCCCGTCGCGGTCGTAGAGGTCCGCGGAGGCAAGCGCCCCCGTCGCATCACGACCACCCACGGCCAGGAGCTGACCGGAGGGGAGCGGCGTCACCGTGTGGTCCACGCGCGGAGTGCTGGCTGGCAACCCGGAGGACCAGACCCCTGGCGCCTCCAGCAGCTCCGGGGAGTTCAGGTGGTTGGCGTCACTGCTGTTGGTCGTGAAGTTGTAGCCGCCCGCGATCAACAGCCGGCCCGATGGAAGGAGGGTCGCGGTGTGGTCACCGCGCGCGACCTGGAGCAGACCACTGCGCTGCCAGGTGCCCGTCATCGGATTGTAGGCCTCCGTGGAGTTCGTCCCGAGGGCCCAGCCGGACTCCTGGCTCGCCACCCCGCCCACGACGAGTACGCGGCCATCCGGCATCAACGAAGCCGTGTGCCATTTGTGAGCGGCCGGCATGGCCCCCGTGGCCGTCCAGCGTCCCGTGACGGGATCATACGTCTCGCTGACGGCGATCATCTGGTTGTATCCGCCCGTGGTCGTTCCGCCGGCGATCAGCACCTTCCCATTGGGCAGGAGGGTCGCGGTGTGCGCCTCACGGGCGTTCACCATGGGGCCCGTGGTGGTCCAGGTCCCCGTGGCCGGATTGAACAGCTCCGTGACGGCGGTGGCGGTGTTTCCTCCCGCCAACAACACGTGGCCCGTGGGCAGCAGCGTCGCGGTGCCAGCCGCACGAGCGAAGGACATGGCCCCGGCCGGGGTCCAGGCGCCGGTCTCGGGATCGAAGAGCTCGGCGGAGGTCAGCACCGGGGTCGCGGAGCCCTGCCCTCCCGCGACCAGGACACGACCGCCGGCCAGCAGCGTCGCGGTGTGGAAGGCGCGGCCCGTGGTCATCACATCCGCGGGGCTCCACGTTTCGGATTCGGGGTCGAAGAGCTCCGTCGTGGCCAGGGGCGTCACTCCGGAGACCCCTCCCACGACGAGCACCCGGCCCGATGGGAGCAGCGTCGCGGTGTGCACGGCCCGGCCGGTCGCCAGGCGCATGACGCCCTTCCAGGTCCCGGTCACGGGGTCGAACAGCTCCGCGCTCGGCGTCATGACCGCGCCGGGGGTGCGCCCGCCAGCCACCAGCACCTTTCCGGATGGGAGCAGCGTCGCGGTGTGGTAGCGGCGCACCGTGGACATCACGCCGGTCGACGACCAGCCCGGATCCACGACCACGGGCCCCTGCATCCCACGCAGGTCCACGGCCATCGCCACGTCCAGGCTGCGTCCCGACAGCGCATAGCGCGTGGGCCCAGCGCCCGGAACGCGCACCCCGCCGTGGAGTTGGACCGTGCCCTCACGGCTCAGGCCCTCCGCGTCCCGCGCGACCAGCGTGTGCATGCGCAACCGGGGCACGCCCTGCGCGTCCGCGAACTCCAGGGAGCCCCCCAGGTCGCGCACCGCGACGATGCCCTCGGGGACCTCCACGGTGTAGCGCACGCGGTGTTCGGCGGCGCCCTCCGGAGCGACGTCGTACTCCTCCACGCGGGACGTCACCCAGCGGCCCGCCGCATCCCGCGAACGCGCTCCCACCGGCGCCCAGAAGTGCGGCCCGGTGGCGCGGTCCTTCGTCTGGGGGCCCTGCCCTTCCACGCCGTGCCGCCGCACCCGGAACGTCAGGCCCCGGGTCTCCACCTCCAGCGTCCCCGTGGCCGTCTCCGGCACCGTCACGCGCAGGGCCGCGGGCGACGCGTCCGCCAGTGATTCCTCACCCGGTGCCCACTCCGGAAAGTACGCGTGCGCCAGCGCCCGGGCGCGTTCGTCGGAAGGCGCCTCGCGCCACGCGCGCACCGCCGCGAGCCTGGCTTCCGAGCCCCCTGGGGTCTCCCGGAGCCGTGACTCCAAAGTGACTCCCACCTCCTCACGCGGACGCGACGAGACTCCGTCACACGCCGTCAGCCCCAGCAGGAGGCACAGCCACACGACCACGGGTCTTCTCATGACGAGGATGCCTGTCAGTCCGGCACCGGCCGCGGCCGCAATGCCAGACGGGATGGTGTTGGGTGCAGCGGCGCGCACCCAACGCAATCCCCAGGCCAGGACCCAACCCCCTGGATTCTCAGGCACTCAATCCAAGACATGACCAGTCACGTCGCACCCAGGTCCCCACACCCGGGTGCGGCGGCGGACGCCCTTACGACGCGCGCGCCTGCTCCACCACCGGCTTGATCACGGTGCTGGCGAACTCCGCCAGCGTCGTGGGCGTCGTCGTCTCCTTGGAGCGCGGCTCGGCCGGTTCCATGCGCCCGTCCAGGACGGCGCCGTACATCTCCACGAAGGTGGCCGCCATCCACGAGGGCATGCCCGCGCCCGTCATGCCGTTGCGCAGGTCCTCCAGCCCCACCCGCACGTACTTCACGGGCTGCCCCAGCACCTGGGTGAGGATGCTCGCGACCTCCGGGTAGGTGAGGTCCTTGGGCCCGTGCACGCCCACGTAGCGGTGGCCCGTCCACGACGCGTCCGTCAGGGTTTCGGCGGCCTTGGCCGCGATGTCCACCGTCGCGACCATCGGGAAGGCCTTCGTCTCCGGGTTCGGGCCGAAGAGCGCGCCCGCCTTCGCCAGGCCCTGCACGTCGCGCAGCAGGTTCTCCATGAAGAACCCCGCGCGCAGGCTGGTGACGTTGGGCGCCGCCGCCTGGAAGGCCTCTTCCACGGGCTTCAGCGCGGACACCGGACCCGAGCCCGGCCCGTTCTGCGCGCCGACGCTGGAGATGAGCACCACGCGCTTCACGCCGTGCGCCTTCACGCGCGCCGCGGCCATGCGGCCAGTGGCCGTCGCCCACTCGACGAAGTCCGGACGGGGCACCGACGGCGTGAGCCAGAACAGCGCCTCCGCGCCCGGGAGCGCCGCGTCCAGCGTGGCCTGCTCGTCGATGGAGCCCTGCACCAGCTTCGCGCCCAGCTTCACCAGGTCCGCCACCTTGTCCGGGCCGCGGGCGATGATCGTGACCTGCCGGCCAGCCTTCAGCAGCTTCTGCACGAGGGGACGGCCGATGTTGCCATTCGGGGTGTTGATGACGATGGACATGGGGTGCCTCCAGCGACTGCGGGATGGCGCAACAGTGCCCCCGCGCCCTGCATGAGGCCACTGCATGCTATGCATGTCCCCATGCACCGCGTTCATGAACCCCCCGCGGAGGTGGATCTCTCCGGCATCAACCTCAACCTGATGGTGGCGCTGGAGGCGCTCCTCCAGGAGGCGCACGTCACCCGCGCCGCCGCGCGCGTGGGGCTCACCCAGTCCGCCATGAGCCATGCGCTCGCCCAGCTCCGGGAGCTGTTGGGCGACGCGCTCCTCATCCGGGGCCGGGGCGGCATGGTGCTGACCCCGCGCGCGGAACAGCTGGTCGCACCGCTCAGGCGGGGACTGGCGGAGCTGCGGCGGGCCCTGCGCCACGAGCCTCCCTTCGAACCCGCCACCGCGTCCCGCCGCTTCACGGTGGCCACGCGCGACTACTTCGGGTCGGTGCTGCTGCCGGGCGCGCTGGAGCTGCTGGGCCGCGAGGCCCCCGGCGTGGACCTGTCCGTGCTGCACGTGGAGAGCAGCACCTACCCCGCGCTCCTGGAGACGGGCGAGGCGGACCTGGTCGTCGTCACGCCGCCGGTGGAGTCCGGGCCGGGCCTGCGCCAGCAGAAGCTCTTCACCGAGGACTTCGTCTGCGTGGTGCGCAAGGACCACCCCACCGTGCGCCGCACGCTGGACCTGGACACCTACTTGAAGCTGTCCCACGTCCTCATCAGCCCGCGCGGCGACGGCGTGGGCGCGGTGGACGTGGCCCTGGAGAAGCGGGGCCTGCCCCCGCGCCGCATCGCCGTGCGCGTGCCCTACTTCCTCATCGCCCCGCTGGTGGTGTCGCGCTCCGACCACATCCTCACCGCGCCCCGCCGCCTCATCGCCACGTTCAGCGAGGCGTACGCGCTCCAGGTGTTCACGCCCCCCCTCCCCGTGCGCCCCTTCGACATCTTCCAGGTCTGGCACGACCGCTTCGACGCCGACCCCGCGCACCAATGGCTGCGCGGACTCGTGGCGCGGGCCGTCAACGCGGGGTCTGAAAGCACCCAGAGTTCACGACGGGTGCGGCGCGCGCCAGCTTCCTGACACTCGGGGGGCGCGGCACTGAACGTCAGTACACAGGTGGGGGAGCATCGCATGGGGGGCTTCGTGTAGGGTGCTCCCCATGAATCCTGAGAAGCTTGTCTTCGCCCAGACCGTCGACGCGCTCTTCGTCCGAGCGCTGGAGAACCGGCTGACGCCCGCGTGCCGCGAGCACCTGAAGCGGGCAGGCCTGGACCTCGACCGCAAGCTGGAGCGCACCTATTCGCTGGAGCAGTGGCGGGAGTTCCTGCGCATCGCCGCCGGCCACGTCTATGGCGGCGTGCCCGCGGAGGCCGCGTACTACTCCCTGGGCGAGCGCTTCATGGACGCCTACTTCGGCACCTTCTTTGGCCGTGCGCTGCTGGGCGTGGGCCGGCTGGCCGGTCCCCGGCGGATGCTGCTGCGGGCGGACCTGGGCTTTCGCGCCGGCAACAACTTCAGTGAAGTCAAAATCGTGGAGCGTGGCGCGACGTCGCTGGAGCTGTGGATGAACGACGTGCTGGCGGATCAGCCGACGTTCGCGGCGGGGCTGCTGGCGCGCGCGGTGCAGCTGTGCGGGGGCTGGCGGGTGGTGGCGCTGCCGGAGGAGTTCGACGGCACGGCGGCGACGTTCCACCTGCGCTGGAGCGAGGCCCCCTCGGAGTCGGCGCTCAGCGCCACTGAGGATGGGTCCGCAGGCGACGCTCGACCTCAGGCGTGAGGGTGGCCCCATGCGGGGCCCGGGAGGACGAGCGCTCCCAGCGCTCCAGCCACCGGGTCCCCAGCGGGGCGGCCAGTGTTTCGTAGCGGGTCGAGGCCACGGTGGTCTCCCCCTTGGTGCCGGTGGACGCGCCGGCGCCCACGTAGAACCCCGCGAGCAGCAGCGTGACGCGGGTGGGCGTGGCCGCGCTGTAGGTCATCAGCAGGGCGCCCTCCCCGTCCTCGCGGCAGTGCCGGCGGACGCGGGCGAGCACGGCTTCGGTCCACATGTCCGGGTTGGACGCGGGTGAGAACGGGTCGAAGAAGACGAGGTCGGCGGGGGGCAGCTCCGCGTCCGGTTCCAGGAAGGGCACCGCGTCCCCCAGCTTGAGGGTCCATTGGATGCCGGGCTCGGTCCAAGCGCCGTGCTTCCTGAGGCTTTCGGCGGCCTCGCGGAACGGCTGGAGGAACGGGAAGCCCTCCGCGTCCGCGAGCGCGAGCCGCAGCGGGGCCAGGTCGACTTCGAAGCTGACGATGTGCAGGTCGCGGGCGCGCTCGGGGCCCAGGTCACGGGCGCGGGTGAGCGCGGCGACGGCGTTGGTGGCGGCGCCCAGGCCCACGTCGTGGATGACGAGCGGCGGGCCGGGCTTGCGCAGGCGGTCCGCGAGGCCGGGTTGGTCCACGTAGAGGCGCAGGGCTTCCTGCCACGGGCCCACCGCGGGGTGCATGACCTCGCCATGGCCCAGGTGGCGCACGGCGCGGTGGCCGTTGCGCAGGGTGACGAGCTCGAAGTCGCCGTCGCGCGGATGGGAGGGCTCGGACATGGGGCTCCTGGCCTGGAGGGAACGTGTGGGAAAGGATGGGTGCCTAGCATGAGGACTCCAGGGCAGGAACATCGGGGCGAGCTTCACGGGGCGGACGTGCGGCACGGGGAGGCGCCCTTCGCGGGAGGCCGGGTGCGGCTGTCGCTCCGGGTGGAGGCCGGGACGCGGACCCTCCGGGAGGCGGCGTGGGAGGCCCCGGGCTCGGTGGACGCGGGGCATGTGTTGGCGGCGTGCCTGGAGTCGCTGTGCCAGAACGCGGTGGGCATTGGCGTGGACGTGTTCCTGCGCTTCGACGACTTCCACCTGCGGGCGGGGTGTCCGGAGGGGCTGGAGGCGACGGAGGAGGCGGGGCTGGCGGTGCGCGTGTTCCGCTTCGCGTTCAGCCAGTTCCATCCCCGGGCCACCGGGCCGGCGTACCTGTCGAGCGGGCTGGTGCTGGCGAAGCTGCCCCGGGACGTGCGTCCGGAGTGGGAGGAGCCGGGGTTCTACTTCGCGCACTACTACCGCGAGGAGCTGTGGGCCCCGGCGGTGGAGGAGGCGCGCCGGGGCGGAGTGCTGGGGCCGCGCGCGGCGTGCGCGTACCTGGACGCGCTGCTGGCGAAGGCCGACGACACGGTGGAGTTGGACTGGCCCGTGGAGCAGGGAGCGGCGACCTGGGAGTGGCTGACGCGCGTCTGTCTGCCGGCGGTGACGGGGAGCGAGGAGCGGACGCGTCAATTGCTGGAGGGCGGGTACGGCGGTGCGAGTGGCACGGGGAGCTTCCCCTTCGGCCACCTGGACGGCGGGCCGTGGCATCCGACAGAGGACCTGCCGGAGCCCGAGGGCGTGGGTCACACGGAGTTCATCCTCGGGGACCTGGTGCACCTGTTGCCGGAGCTGCCGAAGGACGGCGTGCTGCTGGCCGCGCCCCGCTGGATGGCGGTGGGACAGACGCAGGATTCACCCGCGCTGCGCCGCGCGGACATTTCGAGCGAGGAGGCCGGTGGCTTCGGCCTGTTCAACGCGGCGGCGCATGACGTGGGCGAAGACGATGATTGAGGGACGTTATCTGAGTGGGGTTGTCGCCCTGCTCTGCTTGGCAGGCTGAACTTGGAACGATGAAGCATGCCGTCGCCTTCGCATGTGTGCAGCGTGAAATCCTCCGGCTCTTCCCCGAAAACGTCTCGATTGAGCCGCGATATAGCGGCGACGCCAGGTCTGGCGGCCCTGTCTTGACGAATCAATGGACGGGCTCGAAGAAGCCCGACATCGTCCTTCACGCAACAGGCCAGCCTCACCAGATTCAATGCATCTTCGACTTCAAGTTCCCGTGCACCCGGTCAAGCAAGAGCGATCCATTCGCCAGTTCTGAAACCCAGAAGCAAATGACCAGCTACAAGGAATTGGGCGGCAATTGCAGGCCTGCCATCGTCACGCCGCAGCAAGGAGTCGTGCGTTGAGCAAGTACCCCTCGTACCAGCACTTCGCTGCTTCGCTTCCTCGAGTCCAACTGGTCATGCGTGTAGTCTTTTATTTGCCGCACGACCATGCGGTTGTGGCGCCGATCCTCCGGCGCGTCCTCGATATCTATCTTGATTTCATCGGGCTCGGTGGAGGGAGTCTGACATCCGGGGAGGATTCCGACATCACCGAGGATACCTTCCCGCTTACGCCTGAGTTTTGGGAAGAGGTCCAACGCCATCTCGCAAAGCCTCGCTTTGAATATCTGGACGACATGGACCAGGACTCCTACTGGTTCCGCAGATTGACGAAGAGGAATTTCGACACATGGGTAATCCTCAAGGGAGGAGATTCGGAGCCTGATGGCTATGAATTCAGCTTCGAGTCTCGGCTCCCATGGAGAGAGCCTTCTTCTGAGTACAGTGTTCTGAGTGTCACGCTGCCCATGCGCTTCCTGGAGGTTGCGGGTCCCGAGAAGGCCCATGACCTGGCGCAGTCCCTGGCGGACCGTCTTCCCTTCGCCACGGGCCATGCCGGGCTGTCGCTCTCGTTCACTCGGGGGAAGTCGAAACTCCTTCCCCTCCTCAAGGACCAGCTGGCCCGGCATCCCGGCTGGGCCATTCCGGTGACGAGACTGTGGCATCAGGAGAAGCGGATCGACGGCATCCATTGGCTGAACTTCCTCGGCCCGGCCATGCTCGAAACCATTGGTGGGACTCAGGCGCTCCGCTCCCACCTGCGCCATCCGGAGACCACCGTCCAGGAACTCACCGGGGGCCGAGCCCTGATCAGCCTGGGCCCCGCTCCGCTGGCGGGGGACACGAAGCTGGGTGAAACGCTGCCGGCGTATCGCGAGCTGGCCCGGCTCCTGGAACCCTGGCTCCTGCCCTTCGCCCGCTTCAACACCTGGGACGGATACACCGAGGAAGAGACCCGCCATTGGTGGCGCCGCTTCCTGGAGCCTCCCCCGGCGCCAGTCTCCAACCCGCTCGATGGGTAGCCGCACCGGATTTTTTCACGCATTGCCCCACCACCTGGGTCACTGATAATCCGCCATCCGGAGTGTTCACGTCGAGCGGCGGGCCGACGGCCGTGTTCGCGCCAGCCCTCGCGGATCGGGGTTTCATCAATGCGGTCACAACGCGCTGTCTGGAGCGGGCTCCTGGTGTTCGCCGCGAGCCTGGGCCTTCTGTCCTGCGGCGGCAACGCGCGCCCGGAACCGGAGGGCGCCCGTACCGCGCACTCCCGTCTCGCGACGCCTGCGGCCTGGTACGCCACTTCGGCCATGCCGGTGGCCCGCGCGCAACACGCGGCCGTCCTGCTGCCTGACGGGAGGCTCCTCGTCATCAACGGCGTCAACCGGAACGGGTTCGTGAGCACGGCGGAGACCTATGATCCCGCCACCGGCACCTGGAGCCCCGCGGGCACGCCTGGCATCCAGGGAAACGTCTCGCTGGCCGTGCTCCTGCCTTCAGGCAAGGTGCTGATGCTGACGGACGGTTCGCAGGCGGGCCGCGTCTACGACCCGGCGACCAACGCCTGGACCGCCACGGGAAACATGTCCGCCACCCGAGGCCTCCCCACCGCCACGCTGCTGAGCTCGGGTCAGGTCCTGATCGCGGGCGGCACCGGCGCGGGCGGCGTGCGGCTCACGACGGCCGAGCTTTATGACCCCGGCTCCAACGCCTTCACCGCCACGGGCCCCATGGCCGTGGGCCGCAACGCGCACACCGCCACGCGGCTGCGCGACGGTCGCGTGCTCGCGGTGAGCGGCTTCAACCAGGCCGGCGAGGTGCCCGGCGCTGACCTCTACACCCCCGCGACCGGCACCTGGACCGTCGCGGCGGCCCCGATCGTTCCCCGGCACTACTCCACCAGCACCCTGCTCCCCGACGGCCGCGTGCTCGTCGCGGGCGGCTTCACCGCGGGCGGGGTGACGACCCAGTCGGAGCTCTACGACCCGGTGGCCAACACCTGGACCGCCACGGGCAGCCTCGCGTTCCCGCGCTCCGGGCACGCGGCCAACCTTCTTCCCGATGGCCGGGTCCTCGTCACCGGCGGCTCCGACTCCAGCCGGGCGGTGCAGATCGAGTCGGAGCTCTACGATCCCGCCACCGGCACCTGGACCTCCGCGGGCACGATGAACCTCGGCCGCGAGAACCACACCGCGACGCTGCTGCCCACCGGCAAGGTGTTCGTCGCGGGCGGCTACTTCAGTACCCCCAGCCTGACCTTCTACGCGGAGACGGAGGTCTACGACCCCGCCGCGAGCCGGTGGTCGCCCGCTGGCAGCATGGGCACGCCCCGGACGGATCCGCTGGTGGCGCTGCTGCCCACGGGCCGGGTGCTCGTCGCGGGCGGCCGCGGCGCCGGTTCGTCGGCGACGGTGGAAGTGTATGACCGCGCGAGCAACAGCTGGAGCGCCGCGCCCGCGCTCGCCGTGCCGCGTGAGCGCGCGACCGCGACCGTCCTGCGCTCCGGCCAGGTGCTGGTCGCCGGTGGACGCAACGGAACCACTTCGACGGCCTCCACCGAGCGCTACGATTCCACCACCGGAACCTGGCTTGCCACCGCGGCCCTCCCCACCCCGAGGCACGTCCACACCGCCACGCTCCTTCCGGATGGCCGGGTGCTCGTGGCCGGCGGCCAGACCAACGCCGCGGTGCTCGTCTCCGCGGCGCTCTACTCGCCCGACACCAACACCTGGAGCGCGGCGGCGCCCTCCGGCCTCGCCCGCGCCAGCCATGGCGCCGTCCTGCTCCACGACGGCAGGGTGCTCGTCGCGGGCGGCCATGACAGCGGCGGTGCGGAGACGGCCTCCGCGGAGCTGTACGACCCCGCCACCGATACCTGGGCTCCCGCGGCGAACCTCGCCGAGGCCCGGGACGAGCTGACGCTGACGCTGCTCCCTTCGGGCCAGGTGCTGGCGACGGGAGGGCTCGCGGGCTTCACGCCCCTGACGTCCACGGAGCTGTACGACCCCGCCACCAACACCTGGACTTTGGTGGGTCCGCTCGCGCAGTCGCGCCAGCGCCACACCGCCACGCTGCTGCCCTCCGGCAAGGTCCTGGTCGCGGGCGGCCTGACCGTGGGGAGCGCGTTCGCCGACACCGCGGAGATCTACGATCCCCAGCTCCGCGCCTGGACGACCGTCGCGGACCCCACCACGCAAGGCGGGTTGATCTCCACCGCCCTTCCCTCCGGCGAGGTCCTCCTCGTGGGAGGCGTGGCCGCCACCAACGCGGAGCTGTTCAACGACACCGGTGCCCTGCCGGCCTGGAAGCCCACGGTGACGAACCCGGCGACCCTGGTCGCCGGCTGCCCCACCGTCCTGGAGGGCCTGCTGTTCCGCGGCATCTCCGGCGGAAGCAGCGGCAGCTACTCCGACTCCCCCACCGACTTCCCGCTGGTGCGGCTGCGGGCCGCCGAGGGCGGACGCCTCTGGACGCTCCCCAGCAGCGACACCTCGGCCACGCGCGCGACGGTGACCGTCCCCACCGGCACGCCGCTGGGCACCTACGGGCTCTCCGTGTTCGCCAACGCCATCCCCGGAGGACGCACGGTGACCCTCGTCGCCAACCGTCCCCCGACGGCGGCGGACCAGGCGGTCACCGTCCCGAAGGACACCGAAGTGGAACTCTCGCTGGGCGGTACGGATCCGGACCCCGGGCAGGCGTTGTCCTGGTCCGCGGTCACCCAGCCGCAGCACGGCACGCTTGGCACCAGTGCGCAGGGGCACCTCGCGTACACGCCCGCCCCCGGCTTCGTGGGCACGGACAGCTTCACCTTCCGGGTTCGCGACTGCGCGGACGACAGCAACATCGCGACCGTGACCCTCACCGTGGTGGATGGCCCGCCCCCCACCCTCACCTGCCCCGCGAACGTCACCGCGGAGGCGACGGGGGCGGACGGCGCCATCGTGACCTACGACCCCGCGGTCGTCGTTCCGGCGGGGCTCCCGGTGAGCTACTCGAACTCCTCGGGCTCGCGCTTCCCGCTCGGCGACACGACGGTCACCGCGACCTCGACGGGCCTCACCTGCACGTTCCTGGTGACGGTGCGGGACACCACGGCGCCCACGCTGACCTGCCCCGCGGACAGGACGGTGGCTCCGGGCGAGACGGTGACGTTCGACCCCACGGCCACGGACGCGGTGACGGCCTCGCCGCCGGTGACGTCCTCGCCCGCGTCGGGCAGCACCTTCGCGCCGGGCGCCACGCGGGTCACCGTCACCGCCACGGATGACGCGGGCAACACCGCGCAATGCACGTTCCAGGTCCGGGTCCAGGCGGAGGTCGTGGAGCTCGCCGGTGGCGGCTGCGACAGCACCGGTGGCACCACGTCCGCGCTGGCGCTCCTCGCCGCGCTGACGGCCTGGAACACGTCGCGTCGCCGTCAGAACCCGGCCCGGGGGAACTGAGACATGCGCTCCCTCTTTTCTCGAATGGACCTCCCCTTGCGTACAAAGGCTCAGAGCTGGGCGCTGGCCGCGCTGCTGGCCACCGCCGTCACCCCCGCCGCGTTCGGGCAGACCACGACGAGTCCCATCGCGCCGCTGGACCTGGAGCGCCTGCGCTTCCAGCCCGCGGCGACGGACTCCATGTTCGTGGACACCGGCCGCGTGCTCCCCGAGGGCGGCTACCGCCTGCTCCTCATGGTCAACTACGAGCGCGGCATCCTGCTGCTCCAGGGCAGTGATGGACTGGAGCGCTCCATCCTCCACTACCGCACCGCGGGCTGGCTGGCCGGCGCGTGGTCTCCGGTGGACCGGTTGGAGTTCTCCGCGAAGCTGCCCGTGATCATCGCGCAGGGCGGCCACGGCGCGGAGCAGCTCGTGGGCGTGAGCGAGCCGGACTCGTTCGGCCTGGGCACGCCGGAGCTGGGCGTGCGCTACGAGCTGCTGCGCCGCGAGGAAGGCGCGCCGGTGTTCCTGGGCCTGGGCCTGGACATCGGCTTGCCGGGCGGCACGGCGGACGCGTTCGGCCGTCAGGCGGGCTGGGCGGGGTTCCAGATCGCGCCCCGCGTGTCGGTGAGCCGCGAGCTGGGGCCCGTGGTGCTGGGCGCCAACGCGGGCGTGCGGATCCGCTCACGTGAGGTCGAACCGGGCCGCGACGTCGGCACCGAGCTGGAGCAGGGCGTGGTCGTCGCCACGCGTGGCAAGGGGCTGCGCGGTGAAGTCGCGCTGCAGGCCGCCGAGTCGCTGGTGGAGTCGGACCTGGCGCTGGAGCTGCTGGGAGGTGTGCGGTTGCCGGTGGGCGCGGGCTTCGAGGCGTTCGCGCTCGCGGGGCACGGCTTCACGGACATCCCGGGCACGCCGTCGTTCCGCCTGGGCGCGGGCATCGCGTACGCGAACGAGCCCGCCCCCGTGGACCGGTGCCGCACCGGCCGCAGCCACACGCCGGAGCAGTGCCCCAACGAGGATGACGACGGGGACTCGGTGGCCAACAAGGACGACCGCTGCCCGCTGGAGGCCGGCTCCGTGGAGAACAACGGCTGCCCGGACAAGGACTCGGATGGTGACGGCGTGGTGGACCGCGAGGACCAGTGCCCGTCGCAGGCCGGCACGGCGCGCGACCACGGCTGCCCGGCGCCGGACGAGGACAAGGACGGTGTTCGCGACGACGAGGATGCCTGCCCGCGCGAGGCCGGTCCCGCTTCCGAGCGTGGCTGCCCCGTCAAGGACACGGACAAGGACACGGACAAGGACGGCGTGCCGGACAAGGACGATGCCTGCCCGAACGAAGCCGGCCCCGCGTCCGAGCGTGGCTGCCCCGTCAAGGACACGGACAAGGACGGCGTGCCGGACAAGGACGATGCCTGCCCGAACGAGGCGGGCCCCGCGTCCGAGCGTGGCTGCCCCGCCAAGGAGCAGAAGCCGCCCGAGGAGCCCAAGCCCCAGCCGCCTCCCGAGGAGACGACGTCGCCGCTGGAGCACATCGTCCAGTTCCCGGTGAACCAGTCGGAGTTCCAGGAGAACGAGCAGCGGCAGCTGGATTCCATCGCGGCCTACCTCAAGGCGCATCCAGAGCTGAGCATCCGGATTGAAGGCCACACGGACAACAGCGGTCCGGAGGAAGCCAACCGCACGTTGAGCCAGCAGCGCGCGAACCGCGTGCGTGAGTACCTGATCCAGAAGGGCATCGCGGGCGCGCGGCTGGAGGCGAAGGGCTTTGGCCCCGACCGTCCGCGCGTGTCCAACGAGACGCCGGAAGGCCGCAGCGCGAACCGCCGCGTGGAGTTCGTCCCCGTCACGGGGCGCTGACTCCAACGTGACGCCGCTTCGTGGACACCCACGAAGCGGCGCACGGCTGCATCCCAGAGCCGGCGACAGGGCACCGCGCTCGCGAGCCGAGGGCGGAAGCTCAGGCCTCTTCGGGGTGCAGCTGCACCAGCGCGGGCAGCTCCGCCGCACGGTCACGCAGCCGGACCTTGGGGCGGATGGCCACGGGAACGCGGGCCGCCGCGAGCAGATCCAGGTCGAACACGTTGTCGCCGAAGGCGGCGTAGAGCGGCCGGTTCGTGCGCTGCCTCAGGCACGTCACCTTGCCGGGGCCGTAGGGCACGGGCTCGAAGACGGACGTCCGCAACCGTCCGCCCTCCTCCTTCGGCGTGCACGCCAGCACGAAGTCGGGCGTGATCCCCACCGCGCGCACCGCGGCCTCCACCACCGCGCGCGGCGACGCGCTGACCACGTAGCAGTCCACGCCCTGGCCGCGAGCCCACTCCACCACGCGGCGGGCTTCCGGGTGGATACGGCCGGCCACGCCCCGCCGTGTCACGACCTCCTGGGCGAAGCCGCGCATCTCCTCCGCGTGCCAGCCCGCGAAGATCCACGCCATCATCTCGTAGGTGTCCTTCTCCGGCAGGCGCCCGGCCTCGAACGCCTTGAACAGCGCGTGCGCCAGCGTCACCGCGTCCGGATGCGCCTCCACGCCATGGCGGGCGCCCAGCCGCTCCAGCGCCTCGCGAGCCTCGGGCCGCACGCCGCCGTGCTCCAGCAGGGCCATGAACAGGTCGTCGCCCACGTCCCCGCTCCACAGGGTGCCGTCCCCGTCGAAGGCCAGCACGCCATCCGGCGTCCGTTCCACTTCGCGACGGATGCGCTCCAGCGTCTCCTCGACACGCTCGATCCTCATGGCCGGCATCCTCGCTGGCCTCGCCGTCCGGTGTCACCCGCGTCCAGGCAGACGCGACACCGGCTGTTCACCAGCGCGCCGTGAAGCCGTGACTCCCTTCATTGGCGCGGGCAGCGTGGTGAAAAGGGACATTCCTCCGTACGTCTTCGCCGCCGGCAATCCCTGCCGCGTCATCCGGAACCTCCGGTAGCGGGAGCCCACGACGACGATGCAGCCCAATGACAGTCCGGACTGTCATTGCGGCCGGGAGTCGAGCAAGACTCGAGGCGATGAGCCCAGGACGGAAACCGCGAGCGAAGAGGAACACGCTGATCTGGGAGCGCCCCGAGCCTGCCCACCGGCCCCGGTCGGTCCCGCTGAGCCGGGAGGCCATTGCACGGACGGCCGTGAGCCTCGCCGACAAGAAGGGGCTCGACGCCGTCTCCCTGCGCACCGTGGCGACCGCGCTGAAGGTGGACCCGAAGCGGCTTCGTGGCCACGTGCTCTCGAAGGAGGAACTGCTCGAGCTCATGGTGGACGAGGTCCACGCGGAGACAGCCGCCGATGGCCGGCCCCCCGGTGACTGGCGCGAGGTCCTGCGCGCCTTCGCCCACCAGTCGCGGCATGCCGCACTCAAGCATCCATGGCTCGTCGACCTGTGGGGCGGCCGTCCGCAATTGGGCCCCCACGCGCTCGCGGCCCGGGAGGCGGCACTGGCCGCGCTGGGGGACCTGCCAGGGTTCGAGGATATCAACACCGTCCTGTTCGCACTCCGGACCGTCGGCGCCTACACCATGGGCGCCATGCAGACAGAGATCAGCGAGCTGCGCTATGCGTTCGGGAGCGGCAAGACCCAGACGCAGTGGCGGAGCACCATGATGCCCTACCTCCAGCGGATGCTTGCCACCGGCCAGTTCCCGAACGTCGTCAGGCTCACCCAGGACGCCGCGGACCTGCCCCTGGACGTGGAGTTCGAAAAGGGACTGGACTGCGTGCTCGACGGGATCGCCGCGCGGCGCTCACGCTGACTCGGAGGCACCCTCGGGCTCCGGTTCCTCCGGGCCCTCCACGGTGCGCTCCAACGTGCGAGCGAGCGCTGCCCGGGCCTCCGCGGCCTCCTCGACAGGCTCATCGCTTCCGGCCCGCGCCGGGGCAGGCACCGTCGCATCCAGCTCCTCCGGATGCAGGCGGAACCACTTCGCGACGAGCATCACCTCCTGGGCCTCCTGGGCGCGAAGGCCAATCGCCTCCGGCTCCGGCACGGCGAAGATGTCCCTCACCCGCGCCTCCAGCGCCGCGTGCTCCTCCGGCGTCCGGGGCGAGGGAACCTCCGCGCGGATCCGTCCCCGCCTGAGCACGTACGTGCGGTCCTCTCCACCGTGCCCGCGCGCCGTGTAGATCAGCGACAGCCGGCGCAGCGTGCGGCCCAGCTCGACGATCCACGCCTGCACGTTCTCCAGCCGCTCCGCGCGGTCGCGCAGCTCCGCCGCGTATTCGAACTGGAGCCGCCGCGCCGCCATCGCCATGCGCTCGCGCAGGATGACCAGCGGCCGGTCCGACTCGCCGTTGAGGAACGCCCGCGCCAGCGCGACCTGCGCCAGGTACTCCGCCGTCGTGCATCCGCCCGCGCACGGAGAGAGGCACCGCGCGGTCTGCCCGCGCATGCACCGCGGGTCGTCCTTCATGGGGAAGAGCGGGATCTGATCCGCCAGCCGCATGGGCGTCTCGGCCGGGCAGTCGCGCAGCTCCAGCAGGTCGTTCACCGCGCGCACCACGTCCGCCATGGTGTGCCGGCCGTGGAAGGGCCCGAAGTACTCCGCGCTCCCGCCGCCGCCGGGCTGGCCCACCACGCGCAACCGGGGCACGGCCTCACGCGTAAGCTGGAGGAAGCAGTGCGCACGGTCCCGCTTGTGCTCCACGTTGTAGAGGGGCCGGTGGCTCTTGATCAGCCGGAACTCATGCAGGAGCGCCGCGAACTCGCTGGCCGTGTACTCCCACTCCACCTGGTGCGCCTGGGCGACGATCTCCCAGGCCTTCTCGCCCTCGTTCGCGCGGAAATACGACATCAGCCGCGTGCGCACGCGCACGGACTTGCCCACGTAGAGCAGCTCGCCAGCGGGACCGAAGAACCGGTACACGCCGGGCCGGTTCTCCGCGCTCGCGCGGACGTGATTCAGGAGGGTGGCGGTGCGCGGGTCCATGCGGCGGAAAGCACCGGGCCTGTGAACCCGGGCTCCGCAGGTTAACCCGCCACGTCCCGCCGCACCGCTGTGCGCGCTCTACCCTGCCCAACCCGGCCGGGGGGCGGGCGGAGGAACGCGCGCCCGGAGCTCAGCCCACGTCCTTCAACGTCATCGCGGTGGCGGCGGCCTCGTCCTTCAGGTCCTTGGGCGTGGCGATGGCCGACTTCAGCTCGCGGTACGTCTGCGCGTAGCCGCTGCGCAGGATGCCCTCGCGGATGCGCTCCATCAGCTTCTGGTAGTGCCGCACGTTGTGCACCGACAGGAAGCGCGAGCCCAGGTGGTGCTTGCCGCGCATCAGGTGCTGCAGGTACCCGCGCGTGTAGCGCTTGCACACGTAGCAGTCGCACTCCGGATCCAGCGGCCCGTCCTCCAGGCGATACGCGGTGCGGGTGATGCGCACCAGGCCCTGGAAGGTGTACGCGTAGCCCTGCTGCGCCATCTTCGTGGGGATGATGCAGTCGAACATGTCCACGCCGCGCAGCACCGCCTCCAGGAGGTCCGTGGGCGTGCCCACGCCCATCAGGTAGCGCGGCTTGTCCTGCGGCAGGGACGCGGTGGCGCGCTCGGTCATCGAGTCGCGCTCCACCTTCGTCTCCCCCACCGCCAGCCCGCCGATGGCGAAACCGTCGAAGGGCAGCTTCGTGAGGAACTCGGCGCTCTCGTCGCGCAACGCCGGGTGGACGCCGCCCTGGACGATGCCGAACAGGGCCTGGCCCGTGGCGCGCTTCTCCTTCGCGGCGAGGCTGCGCACGGCCCAGCGGTGGGTGCGCTCCATGGCCTCGCGGGTGCCGGCCTCGTCCGTGCGCGAGTCGATGCACACGTCCAGCACCATCATGATCTCCGAGTTGATCGCCTGCTGCATGGCGATGCTGGACTCGGGGCTCAGCAGCTGGCGGCTGTTGTCATAGAAGCTGCGGAAGTGGGCGCCCTTCTCCGTGATGAGCCGGTCCTCCGGCAGGGAGAAGATCTGGAACCCGCCGGAGTCCGTCAGCACCGCGCCGTCCCACCCCATGAACGGGTGGATGCCGCCGAAGCGCTCGAACACCTCCGGGCCGGGCCGGAGCATCAGGTGGTAGGTGTTGGCGAGGAGGATCTTCGCCCCCGTCTCCTTCACCTCCTCCATGGCGAGGTGGCGGAAGCCGGCGTGGGTGGCCACCGGCATGAACATCGGCGTGGGGAAGGACCCCTTGCGGGTGTGCAGGATGCCCGTGCGGGCGCCGGTGGGGTCGGTATTCAGGAGTTCGAAGCGGACGGCCATTGACGGGCCTTATACCCAGCCTGCCCGTCCGGGGGCACCCGCTTCCTGGGGACGCCCGCCTGGTCCCCAGGAGGCCGCCTTGTGACGGGGAGGCGCCATTTTCCCTACCCGGGGTCTGGGGACGGGGTGCCGGGGGTGTGGGAAGCAGGCATTTCCGGGGCGTGGCGGCGGTTACATTGGGTCCTCCGGTACGCCGCCGGGCAACGATTCACCGCGCGTCTTGGGTCGCCGCGCCATTTCCGTTACAAGCCGCCGCCATGTTCAACGTCATCAACGTCTCCAAGGCCTATGGGCCCAAGAAGCTGTTCGAGGAGGTCAACGTCGCCTTCTCGCCGGGCCGCCGCTACGGCCTGACCGGTCCGAACGGGGCCGGCAAGTCCACGTTCATGAAGATCCTCGCGGGTGACGAGGAGCAGGACATGGGCGACATCATCCGCCCGCGGAAGCTGGGCATCCTGCGCCAGGACCACTTCCGCTACGAGAACGACCGCGTCATCGACGTGGTGCTGATGGGCAACCGCCACCTGTGGGCGGCGATGGACGAGAAGAACAAGCTCCTGGCCAAGTCCGACATCACCGAGGAGGACGGCAACCGGCTGGGTGAGCTGGAAGGCGTCATCGCGGAAGAGGACGGCTATTCGGCGGAGAGCGACGCGGCCACGCTGCTGGCCGGCCTGGGCATCGAGGAGTCCTTCCACGAAGAGCCCATGCGCCAGCTCACCGGCGGCCTGAAGCTGCGCGTGTTGCTCGCGCAGGCGCTGTTCGGCAAGCCGGAAGGATTGCTGCTGGACGAGCCCACGAACAACCTGGACATCGACTCCATCCGCTGGCTGGAGAACTTCCTCCATGCGTATGAGGGCGTGCTGATCACGATCAGCCACGACCGGCACTTCCTGAACTCCATCTGCACGCACATCGCGGACATCGATTACGAGACCATCATCCAGTACACGGGTGGTTACGACGACATGGTCCGGCAGAAGTCGCAGCTGCGGACCCGGGTCGAGTCCGAGACGGAGGAGAAGAAGAAGAAGATCGCCCAGCTGCAGGACTTCGTGGCGCGCTTCCACGCGGGTACGCGTGCGTCGCAGGTGCAGAGCCGCATCAAGCAGATCGACAAGCTGAAGACGGAGGACCTGAAGCGCTCGAACATCGCGCGGCCGTTCATCCGGTTCGACCAGAAGGTGATCAGCGGCCGTCAGACGCTGATGTTCGAGGGCCTGCAGAAGTCCTTCGACGGCGTGCCGGTCATCAAGCCGTTCAAGGGGCTGGTCTGCAAGGGCGAGCGCATCTGCGTCATCGGCCGCAACGCCGTGGGCAAGTCCACGCTGGTGAAGATGCTGGCGGGGCAGCTGCAGCCGGACGCGGGCACGATTACGTGGGGTCACCAGGCGACGGTGGGCTACCTGCCGCAGGACCACCACGGCGTCATCCACAAGGGCACGACGTGCTTCGGCTACCTGCGGGAGATCAGCGAGAAGCTGACCAACGAGGAGATTTCGGGCGTGCTGGGCCGGATGCTCTTCTCGGGTGAGGAGCGGATGAAGCCCACGGACACGCTCTCCGGTGGTGAGACGGTGCGCGTGCTGTTGTCGAAGCTGATGATCACGCAGGACAACGTGCTCATCCTGGACGAGCCGACGAACCACCTGGACCTGGAGTCCATCGCGGCGCTGGCGGAAGGCCTGTCGAAGTTCGACGGCACGGTCATCTGCGTGACGCACGACCAGGAGCTCATCTCCGAGGTCGCGACGCGCATCTGGAGCCTGGAGGCGGGCAAGGAAGTGCTCGACTTCAACGGCCCGTATTCGGAGTTCATGGAGAAGCACGCGGACGCGGCGCAGAAGCGCCGGTAGTCAGCGCAGTCATTCGAGGCAGTGCCCACGCCGCCCGTTTCCGGTGCTTCCGGAAGCGAGGCGGCGTTTTCGTGGGCTGGCGGAGCGGGTCGTGGAGTACCCGCAGAGAGGGGGACTGGTTGGCCTGACGAGGTTCAACGTAGTTTGTGCGAATGCTCAAACTGTTTGACCGTTTCGCAACGTTGGCCCTGGCTGTCTTGCTCGCAACCGCGTGTTCACCCGCGGATGCTCCTCTGGAAACCGACTATTCACAGGAGAGCCAGCCGCTGAGCGTTCTGACTGGCTCCTTGAATGTGGGTCGGACCTCATTCGCACTCACCTTGCTCCAGGACGGAAAGGTGCTCGTGACCGGGGGGTATGGGTTTAATAACTCCTCCGGTGCGAACGGCAGCCTCTCCAGCGTGGAGCGCTATGATCCCGCGATGGGGCTGTTCAGCCTCGTCTCCAGCATGGCGAACGGCCGCAACGGACACACGGCCACGCTGCTGCAGGATGGTCGGGTGCTCGTGGTCGGCGGTTACGTCAGCAGTCCTTCATCCGGGGTGACGAAGACCGTGGAGCTCTACAATCCGGCCACGGGCACCTGGTCGAACGGAGCGCCCACGTTGTATTCCCATGCGAGGCACACCGCGACGCTGCTGCTGGATGGTCGGGTGCTCATCGCCGCTGGCACGGACGCGATTACGTCGACCCCGCATGGCACGTCTGGCTGTGAAATCTACAACCCCGTGACGAACAGCTGGTCGTGGTGTAACTCGCTGCCGCAAGTCCGCATCGGGCACACGGCGACGCGCCTTCTCAACGGCAAGGTGCTGTTGACCGGCGGGGCTGAGTTCGACACCAACGGCCTCAGCACCCCCATGCACCCGGTGGAGTTCGATCCCTCGACCAACACCTGGACGACGCGGACGAGCCCGTTCGTCAGCCGGCTCAATCACCAGGCGTTCCTTCTGGCAAATGGTTCGGTGCTGTTGACCGGCGGGATCCCCATCATGGGGGGGACCTTCAACGAGGCGGAGCTGTACAATCCGGCCACGAACACCTGGTCCGCGACGGCGGCGCCCGGTTGGCGTACCAATGCGGCAGGGGCAGTGCTTGCCGACGGCCGCGTCCTGGTCGCCAGTGGGTATTACGCCGGCGCGTTGGCCTCGTCGGTGATCTATGACCCTGTGACTGCCACCTGGACTGCCGGTGACTCCCTGGTCACCCGCCGACACGAGGCCCAGGCGGTCCGCTTGAACGACGGCCGCGTGTTGTTCGTCGGCGGTTATGACGCGAGCAGCGTGCGTACCCCTGACGCCGAGCTGTTCACGGCCTGTGCTCCCTCGGTGACCTGCGCCTCGGAAGGGAAGAACTGCGGTGCCATTCCAGATGGCTGTGGCTTCACCCTGAATTGCGGAACCTGCGGCACCGGACAGCTCTGTGAAGCCAACGTCTGCGTGAGCTGCACGCCGACGACCTGCGCAGAGCAAGGCAAGAACTGCGGCAGCATCCCTGACGGCTGCGGCGGCACGCTCTCGTGTGGCTCTTGCAGCGGGACTGACGTTTGTAACGCGAACGTCTGCGTGAGCTGCACGCCCACCACCTGCGCGGCGCAGGGCCGGAGTTGCGGCCCCCTCTCGGATGGATGCGGTGGAACGCTCTCCTGCGGAACCTGCGCGGCGGGCAACACCTGCGGCTCCGCGGGCGTCTGCATCGACTCCACGCCCCCCACCGTCTCCCTCACCGCACCGACCGTGGGCGCAATCGTGAACGGGATGGTCGCCCTGACGGTCACCGCGAGCGACAACACGGGCGTCGCCCGGGTCGAGTTCTACTTGGGCGGCTCGCTCATCGGCAGCGTCTCCACCTCGCCGTACACCTACTACTGGAACAGCACCACCGTGGCGAACGGCGCCGCCACCCTCCAGGCCAGGGCCTATGATGCCACTGGCAATGCGACCTCCGGCTCCACCGTGAGCGTGACGGTCTCGAATGGGGCGACCAGCACCGTCGCCTACGGCGCGGGCAATACCAGCAGCGCCCAGACAAACACGTTCAACCTCTCCATCCCCCTGGCCGAGGGCCAGACCCTCGCCTTGGGGACCTGCGGCCTCTCCGGGGCGACCTTCAACGGGAACACGGTCCTGCGCCTCTACAGCCCCACGGGCTTGCAGGTGGCCTTCAACGATGATGCGTGTGGTGGCTTGGGCTCAAGCTTCGCATACACGGTGCCGTCGGGTGGTGGCGGGACCTATCAGCTCCGCGCCGGCTGCTTCGCAAGCGACAGCTGCAGCGGCACCATTTCCTGGAGCGTGATCGGCGCTTCTACCCCGCCCCCGGCGGGCGGCAACACGCTTCCCTACAGCACGACCAACACCAGCAGCGCCCAGATGAACACGGTCAACAAGTCCATCGCATTGGCCGCGGGCCAGAAGCTCACCCTGGGGACCTGTGGCGTCACCGGGGCGTCCTTCATCGGAGACACCTATCTGCGCCTCTACGGTCCCACGGGCTCGCAGGTGGCCTTCAACGATGATGCGTGTGGTGGCGCGGGCTCAAACTTCACCTACACCGTGCCGGCAGGCGGTGGCGGCGGATACCAGCTCCGCGCGGGTTGCTACTCTAGCGGCAGCTGCAGCGGCACCGTGGCCTGGACCATCCAGTAACGACTGACGCGGCGGTCAAGCGCCGGTAGTCCCGCGTCACATCCGCAGGCAGTGCCAACGCCGCCCGTTTCCGGTGCTTCCGGAAGCGAGGCGGCGTTTGGCTATTCGGGACAAGGGAAGCGGATGAGCAAATGCATGAATGCGCTTTGAGTCACGATGGAATCAGCCGTGTTCGATCCGTCCCCCGAAATCATCAATGGCGAGACTCGCATTGGCGAAAAGTTGGGTCCACAGACCATGGAGCTGACCATTGCGAAAGCTCGGAGGCTGCTGTCGCAAAGCCTGAAGCTCCTTACGCGCATAGTTCTGTAGGCGCAGCAGCGCGTCGCTGCGAGTTTCAGGACTGACTCGCTTTAGCAGCGATGCCGGCACCAGCCATGCTTTCAAGCGTCCCTCTCGCTCAGCAACCAACTGAATGGCGGGATCGGCTTCGCGCCAACCGAACAAGCCCTTCAGGGGATACGTATCAAGCAGGAGGAAACCATGACTATGGGCCTTTTCCCCGACAGGAATGTGCATGTCCTCGACGATGAGCAGAAATCCGCTGGGGCGCAGGCGTCGAGCGAGCGCCGATCCGGGGCCGAGCACTGAAAGCCACTGACCTGGCGGAATCTCGTGCAGGACATTGCACATGATCGCTACGTCGACACTCTCGGCATCGAGCTGCGACTCCAAGTCAGCCTCCCCCCTGAAGTGCCGCACGGCCGACGCCCCCGCACCGTATATTGCATCAATCAACGAAGTGCATTGGTCGCGGTCATCCGCAGATGCATCAAGAGCACGATAATCAACGACCCCTGTGAACGGCTGGCTATCATTGTGAGCTTCGCGCAGCGCCGCCAGCAACCGTCCCTTCCCTGCGCCGAAATCAAGTAGCCGGAGTGGCTGGGAGGGACGACGGAATGCATGGATTGCGTTGCGGATCTGCTGAAGCTGGGGGTCGTCGCCATCCGTCATCACAACGGCGGGAGGGAGCAAGCAGTCTGCTGCAAAACGGTTGCTTGCAAACTGCGCGGGCAGCTGGAGAAATGCCTCCAGGCGCTCACGACCGTGCTCATCTCCAAGCAAGCCGGTGAGCACAAGCTCTGGATCTCGACCAACCCACCTCACCTGGCCTCCGCGGACGAACCATAGAGAATCGGTTGGCGCCCAAGCGAGTATGGACAATGAGTGAGTCGCAATCCAGAGCTGTCCGTCAGGTGTCGCTTTGCGGAGCGTTTCGAGCACGTCAACCACTGCCGCAGGATGCAGGTGAGTCTCAGGCTCATCCAAGAGAAGAACAGCTTCGCTCAATCGCATGCCCTGAGCATGCAATGCAACAGCCAGCTGCAGCAAAAGCCGCTGTCCCTCAGACAAACCAGCTGTTGGGATAGCGCGACCCCAGAGTGCAGGGACACCATCAAGGTTCCGGTTGAGCTGTGTGCCTAGAAGCCTCCTGATGTCGTCACACAAGCGCTGATAATCTTCAACTGCCTTTATCTTTTCAGATTCCGTTATCGTTACCTGCGGGTGGGTGGCGTGGAACCAGCGGTCCTGCACGTTGCCAATGTACGCCAGGCAGCCTTCCTGCAGAAATTGAAATCCAACACCCTTACTCACCTCAGCTGCCGCTGCGAGCGCGTTCCTTCGTATCGTGTCAGATGGATCCACAAGTCCGCCTGGCCGAGGCACATAATGATAGACAGGCCTATCATCCCCTGCGTGATTGAGCGCAATCATGCTCGCGAGCGCCATGGTGTCTTCGTATTTTTGAAGCCATTGCTCAACAGCCTGAATTTGAAACTGTATCTGCGCGAAATTGTCTTCTCTACTCATGGCCGCGCGGGCGTTGCGCAATTGCTCCAGTTGTCTCCGCCGTCCCACCACCTGATCCTGAAGGTCACTTAACTTCAACGGCGTAGGATGGTCCGCAACTGCCAGAAAAACAGAATGCAGCAGCCGTGACTTGCCACCCCCATTGGGTCCTGCAAGCACAACCACGGATCCCAGCCGGTTCATATTCGTCCGGCCCAGGCCTTTTCCTTCGTAGTCCGCAGGAAGCTTCACTTCCGTGATACGCATCAGTCCTCCTGGCTCGCTAAAGCGCGACCATCATACCCGTCCAATGGGGCGCGTTGAAGGCGTTCGCCATGTGCCATCCGTCCTCCATGAGTTCTGGCGCCAGGGGCGACTGGCCTACGACGACCTAGCGAAGACTGCTTGGCGTTGAATAGCCTCCAGAACAAGGCGCCGAAATCGCCGCCAGACACTGTGCGTCAGTGGGTATGATGCAGGGCCATGTACCCGAGACGCCATCTCCTGGCCCGTGGCCCGTGGTTGTTCGATCTCAGACCGCGTCGGCTCATCGTCTTCCACGGAGATGAAGGCGTGCGCCGGGAGGCAAGTGGAGACGTGCCGGATTCCCCATCCGCGCCCGTGGTGCTCGCCGCGCTCGACGAGGCAAAGAACGTCTGGGTGGGAAGCGGGGATCGGCGTGTCTTCTCCGTGGGGGCCGGCGCGAGCGCTCCCGTCCAGGCCTTTCCGAGGGAGTGCTTCGATCTCACCACCGATGGGGACCGGCTCATCGGAACCGTGGTGGACGGCGCTCTCAAGCTGACCACCCTCTTCACGACCGATGGGTTCGGGCAGCGGTGGGAGCCCATGACCTTGCCCAAGCCCGTACCCGCCACGCACGGGTATGGGTATTCCGAGGGGCGCCCCCACCGTCAGTCCCCCGATGGGGCGTTCCTCGACACGAGCCCCTTTGGCATCACCGTCGTGGAGAAGGGCCGGGGCCGCGTCTACGTGGTCCGCCCGGGGGCGGCGCAGCCGGAGGGAGCGCTCCAGTTGGAGCCGGGCCATGAGCAGGACATCTGGCGGGCCCTGGCCACTCCCAACGGCGTGCTCCTCCTGCTCGTCATCAACTACCGGCAGACGGCGCTCCTCCACTTCGCGCTCGATGGCACCCTGCTCGGCTCCATCCCGGAGAGCGATGATGAGGATGAGGATGCGGATGAGTTGACCTGGGGCGGTGCCGGGGTGTGCGTCCTTGACGCTGCCCGGGCGCTCCTCTTCGTGCAGGACAAGACCCTCCTGGTGTCCCTGCCCGGGCTCCAGGTGCTCGAGACGCTCGTGGGAGAGTGGACCCACTTCGTGTCCGTGACGCCAGCGGGGCCTGACCGGTGGTGGGTGGGCGCCGAGGACAGTGACGCGCTCTTCCTGCTCACCGCCGAGCCCGGACACCCCTTGCGCCTCCACGCCGCGAACCGTCCGGTGAGCCCGGGCGCGCCGCTCATGCACGTGGGCTACAAGACGCCCGCAATCCATTGGACCGAGCACACCTCGGCGCCGCTGGCCGTGGCCGCGCCCGTGGCCGAGACGTGGCGGGCGGTGGTGCGCAATGACGGGACCGCGTGTGAGGCGGTGCGGGTCCGGGTGTCCGGAGTGCTCGTTGGCGCTCGCGTGGTGGACGTGAGCGTGCGGTATCGCGGCCAGCCGCTCCCGATGGTGGAGGAGCACCGCGTGAACCTCGTGGGGGCTACCGCCGGACTGGAGGCAGGGGCCAACGCGGAGCTGGAGGTGACCTTCAAGCCCCGGAGCGAGGGCTCGGGATCGCTGACCATCACCGTCGAGCCGTGCTCCTGGCAGTGGCAGGGCAAAGACGAGCCTCGCGTCCTCGCGGTGACGGGCCATCCGGCATCCGCCCAATTCCTGCTCACGGTGGAGTAGCGCGAACCGCGCCCCCTGTCCTCGATCAGCTCATGACGGTCGGGGTGTCGCTCGCGGTGACTTGCTGGATGAGCTGGGCCACCTGCTGAGGGGTCACCGGCTCACCCGCCGAGAGGATGAACTCCTCCAGATCCGCCTGGAACGCGCGGCAATCCGGGTAGCGCTGGTCCCGCTCCCTGGCGAGCGCACGGCCGAGGATGGCTCGAAGAGCGCCGGGCAGGTCCGGCCGGTGCCGCTCGGCGGGCACCATGGGCTCGGACAAGACGGCTTGAATCACGTCCCAGTCGGACTTGGACTCAAAGGGCTTGCGCGTGGTGAGCAGCTCATAGAGCACCACACCGAGCGAATAGACATCCACCCGCCGGTCCACCGGCCCGCCCCTGATGTCCTCGGGCGCCATGTACACGTGCTCGCTCAGGAAGGGGGTGAAGTATCGAGGTGTCCACCGGGCCCGGAAATGGTCGATGCCGAAGTCCACCACCTTGGCCGTCCCCTGGCGCGACAGGAGGACGTTGTACGGCCGGATGCAGCGGTGGATGAGCCCCAGTGGCTGGTTCGTCTGGGGGTCGGTGAGGTCGTGGGCGTAGGCGAGTCCCTCGCAGGCTTGCGAGATGATGCGCGCGCACAGTGTCGCCGGCAGAGTCATCCTCTGGTTCGCCAGGTGCCTGATCACCCTGCTCAGGCCAGGCCCATCGATGTGCTCCCTGGCGAGGAAATACGTGCCGTCCGCCTCACCGAAGTCGAGGACCTGCACGATGTGCGGGTGCGTGATCCGGGCGGCGCTCATCGCCGTGTCGAGGAACATCTCCGGGAAGTCCACCTGCTCGGCCATGTCCGGCCGGAGGCACTGGAGCACCAGCGTTTTCGCGAAGCCCTGTGGGCCGGCCGTCTTGGCCAGATAATCCTCGATGATGCCTTCGGCGAGCAGGCGGATGCGCTGGTATTTGCCGACGTGGGAGGTCACGAGACCTATCATCGCCGGTATTGGAACGGGTCGTGTAGCGTCATCAGGGCCATGACCCGTTACCGCTTCCTTGGGCTTCTGCTGGCGCTGCTTCCTCTCCATGTCGGCGCGGTCCCCATGCCCGTGGAGCAGTTGGTGGGCATCTGGGGAAGTGAGCGCGTCCTCGGCCCTCAAGTCCGAGGCGAACTCACGCTGGTTCGGGATGGCAACAACTGGCGCGCACGCATCGCGGGCTTCGACGTCCCGGCCCGGATCGACGGCCGGAAAGTGTCTGTCGTCATGCCCGGAGGCCAGGGTGAGCTTCGAGCCACGCTGGCGGAGCACGGCCAGGGCATCACTGGCCACTGGATCCAGCCTCCCGTCCTCATGAGCGGGATGAAGTTCGCCACGCCGGTGGAGCTGCGATCGCTTCAGCCGGGTGTCTGGCGAGGAGTCGTGGCACCGCTGGAGGACCGGTTCTCGCTGTATCTCGTCGTCCAGCAGCAGCCCGACGGCTCCGTGACGGCGTTCATCCGCAACCCGGAGCGGAACTTCGGCAACAGGATGCTGTTCCGCGTGGACCTCCAGGACCGCACGGTCCGGCTCACGTCCACCAAGGGCGACACCCAGATCGAAGGCACCTTCGACGCCCAATCCGGACGGCTGTCCCTCCCCTACCCTCCCTTTGACACGACGTTCGACTTCACGCGCCGGGACCGGTCCCAGGCCGTGGGCCTCTACTCCCGCACGCCCGCGCCTGGTCCCTACGCCTACCAGAAACCCATCGCGGAGGACGACGGCTGGACCACAGCCTCCCCCACGGACGTCGGCATGGACGTCCAACCGCTCCAGCAGCTCGTGCAGCGCATCCTCGACCAAGAACCAAGCCCGGAGCCCGCCCCTGCCATCCAGGGGCTGCTCATCGCGCGTCACGGGAAGCTCATCGTCGAGGAGTACTTCCAGGGCTTCGACAAGGAGCGCCCCCACGACCTGCGCTCCTCCTCCAAGTCCTACGCATCCCTGCTGATTGGCATTGCGCTGGACCAGGGTGCCCCCTTCACCGTGGACACGCCCGTGGTCTCCCTGCTCCCCGAGTACAAGGGCAAGCTCTCCAACCTGGACGCGCGCAAGCGCAAGCTCACCGTCGCGAACCTGATGACCATGTCGACAGGCCTTGCCTGTGACGACGATGACCCGGCCTCACCTGGCAACGAAGACCGGCTCGATGACTCCGTGCCGGATTGGTACAAGTACACGCTCGACCTGCCCATGGTGCGCGCGCCCGGCGAGAAGGCCGTGTACTGCTCCGCGAACATCAACCTGCTGGGCGGTGTCCTCCACAACGCCACCCGCATGTGGATCCCGGAGTTCTTCACGAAGAACGTCGCATCTCCGCTCCAGATGCGCGGCTACCACGTCGACCTGATGCCGAACGGCGAGCAGTACCTGGGCGGCGGCATCTACATGCGTCCACGCGATGCGCTGAAGCTCGGGCAGCTCTACCTCTCCGGCGGAACGTGGAACGGCAAGCGTGTGGTCAGCCAGCGCTGGGTGGAACGATCCACCGCGAACCACGCGACGATGCAGGATGGACGGACCTATGGCTACACGTGGTGGCGCCATGAGCTTCGCGTTGGCGACAAGGTGTATTCACAGTACGAAGCCAGCGGGAACGGGGGACAACTCGTGATGGTTGTCCCGGAGCTGGACCTCGTCGTGCTCTTCACCGCGGGCAACTACAACCACGTCGCCCTCTGGCGGAAGTTCCGTGAGGAGTTGCTGCCCCGCTTCATCCTGAGCGCGGTCACCGCGAAGTAACGCTCCCTCTGATAACTTCCCCAGCCCTCATGAGAACCCTCAGCCTGTTCCTGATGGCCCTGACGTGCGCCCTCTTCCTGCCCGCGTGCGGCGAACCCGATTGCACTCCCGAGAGCTGCGCGGACGGCTGCTGCTCCGCGAGCAACCTCTGTATCCGCGATCGCGGCGACGCCCTCTGTGGCCCCAACGGGGGTCTCTGTGAGGGCTGTCCCGAAGGCAATGTCTGCCGGCTCGACACGAAGGCCTGCTACGCGGGCGTGATGCGGACGCGGGTGCAGCCCCGCCGGGCCGTCATCGCCGACGTCGACCCGGACAATGGCGAGGACTGGGACTCCGACGGCTCCCCGCCGGACGTCGTCGTGGAGATGCGCTGCCCCTCCGCCCCGGAGCTTTCCCGCACCGCCGAGGATGAGAGCTGGGACCCCGAATGGCGCTCGGGCAGCTGCGAGGTCATCTCCTCCAACCTCCTCGATCATTCCATCGAGATCTCCATCTTCGACAACGACGACTTCGCCCTCGATGACGAGTTCGGCACCATCCACTACCAGGTCACCCGCTCCGACCTGAACCGGGGCCGCTTCGAGATCGCCATCCCACCGGCGGTGCAGACCCTGGTCTTCGACCTGACCCACACCTATTCGCCCCAGTGAGCCGCCCCCGGGTGTAACCGGCCGCGCATTCCTGGCGTACCCCAGGACATGCGCCTCCCCTCCCTCCTGCTCCTGTGCTTCGCCGCCTGCGGTCCCTCGTCCTCGGTGGATGAAGGGCTCGGCGTCATCCAGGAACTCGACACCTCGGAGCAGGGCATCACCGCGTTCGTACGCGCGGGCCAGTACAGCGCCTGGCTCGCGGAACCTTCCGTCCACGAAACGCGCGCCCCTCACGGCAGCAAGGTCCGCGTCTTCTTCAACGACGTCGTGGAACGCTCGCTGCGCGACGGCAATGCCATCCATCCCGTAGGCAGCATCCTCGTGAAGGAGCTGTTCGAGGACGACGGGAAGACGCTCCGGGGGCACGCGCTGGACGTGAAGATCGCCGAAGGCCCCGGCAAGGACACCTGGATCTTCTACGAGGGCTTCGGCCCGGATTACTCCAACAACTACTACGGCCGCGCCCACTCCACCTGTCATGGCTGCCATTCCGACGGGAAGGACTACGTCACCTCCCCGCTGCCCTGAAAAGACAGCGGGCGGCCCCCTCGCGAGGACCGCCCGTCGTGGAGCTCCGCGAAGGCGCTACCGCGCCGAGGACTTGCGGCGCATCAGGAACACGCCCAGGCCCACGCCCGCGGCCCACTTCGCCGCCGCGGCCAGGGGCGTCTTGCTCAGGGGCACCGGCCGGGCCTCGTAGCCCGGCTGGGGCGGGATGGGACGGAAGTCCGTGGCGCCGGGCAGGTTCGCGCCCTGCTCCTCCGCCTCCGTCTTCGTCACGTTCGGTCCAGGCGCATCCGGATCACGCTGACCCGGCGACTTTCCGTCCGGCGACTTGTGCTCGAGGATGCCGTTGATCTCCGCGCCCAGCAGGATGACCTGGCAGGAGATCCACATCCACAGCAGCATCACGATGACACCGCCGATGGCGCCGTAGTTCACGTCATACGAGCCGAAGTTCGCCACGTACATGGAGAACGCCCACGACGCGGCCACCCAGATGAGCACGGCCACGATCGAGCCCGGCGTGATGAACTTGAACTTCTGCTTCACGTCCGGAAGCACGTAGTAGAGCACCGCCAGCAGGCACATCATCAACAGGCCGGCCACCGGCATGCGCAGCCAGAGCAGGATGCCGCTGAGCGGCTCGCCCAGCTTGTTCGCGATCGCCGGCGTCACGATCGCGACGATGGCCGCCAGCACCACCGTCAACGCCGTCCCCAGCGTCGTCAGCAGCGCGATGCCGCGCTTCTTCCAGAACGGACGCTTCTCCTCCACGCCATAGACCGTGTTGAGCGCTTCCATCAGCGCCACCACACCGCCCGACGCCGCCCAGACCGCGCCCACGCCACCGATGGTCAGCAGCCCTACCGGATTGCTGCTCGCCAGCGCCTCCAGGCGCTCGCCCAGGATCTTCGTCACCTCCTGCGGCGCCACCTTCGACATCTCCTGGATGAGCTGCTGCGCCTGGTGCGGATCAATCAACACACCGGCCAGGGACACGAGAAACAGCAGGAACGGGAAGAGCGCGAGGATGCCCTGGAACGTCAACGCCCCCGCGACGTTGCCCACGTTGTCGCGACCCCACTCGTCCTTGAGGGACTTGAAGAACTCCTTCCAACTCATTCCCTTGCCGGGCAAGACCATGCGTCTCCTCCTCGAAGGAGATTGGGCATTCCATCCCCCGGCTGGCTTCCTCCCCAGGGACGTTGCCTGTCTCCCTGCCTGCTCACCGCGCAGGATGTGGGGAATGACAAGCCCCGCCTCACGCCTGCCCGGCCGCCTTGAATCAGTAGGAAGGCAACACAAGCGCGTCCTTCAACCGGGGCGCTCGCTGATCCTTCACCGACAGCAGGGGTTCCTTCACGGGCCAGGGAATGGCCAGGTCCGGATCATCCCAGGCCACGCTCCGCTCGGACTCCGGGGCATACAGCGCGGTGCACTTGTAGAAGAAGTCCGCCGAGTCGCTCAGCACGCAGAACCCATGCGCGAAGCCCGGGGGAATCCACAGCTGCCACTTGTTCCCCGACGACAGCTCCGCCCCCATCCACCGGCCGAACGTGGGCGAGCCCTTCCGCACGTCCACCACCACGTCCCAGACCGCGCCCGCCAGCACCTGCACCAGCTTCCCCTGCCCGTCCGGCTCCTGGAAGTGCAGGCCCCGCAGCGTGCCTCGCACCGACCGCGACAGGTTGTCCTGCACGAAGGGGCCCGGGATGCCCGCGTCCACGTAGCGCTGCGCGTGGAACGTCTCCACGAAGAAGCCCCGCGAGTCCCCGAACACGCGAGGCTCCAGCAGCAGGACGCCGGGAAGCTCCGTGGTCTGCACCTTCATGGCGCCGTCCCCCGGGTCCCCAGGAGCGCCTTCAGGTACTGACCGTAGTCGTTCTTCAACATGGGCTCCGCGAGCGCCTCCAGCCGCGCCTCGTCGATGTAGCCCATGCGGTAGGCGATCTCCTCCGGACAGGCGATCTTCAGGCCCTGGCGGCGCTCGATGATCTCGATGAACGACGACGCCTGCATCAGCGACTCGTGCGTCCCGGTGTCCAGCCACGCGTAGCCGCGCCCCATCAACTCCACCGTGAGCTGGCCGCGGCGCATGTACTCCGCGTTGACGTCGGTGATCTCCAGCTCACCCCGCTTGCTGGGCTTCAGCGCCGCCGCGATGTCCAGCACCTGGTTGTCGTAGAAGTACAACCCGGTGACGGCGTAGTTGGACCGGGGCTTCGCGGGTTTCTCCTCGATGCTGATGGCCCGGTTGCCCGGCGCCAGCTCCACCACGCCGTAGCGCTGCGGATCCTTCACCTGGTAGCCGAACACCGTCGCCCCGGACGTGCGCCGCGCCGCGCGCCGCACCAGTTCGGTCAGGCCGTCGCCGTGGAAGATGTTGTCCCCCAGGATGAGCGACACCGAGTCGCCTCCCACGAAGTCGCGGCCCACGATGAACGCCTGCGCCAGGCCTTCCGGGCGGGGCTGCTCCGCGTACTGGAAGGACATGCCCCACTGCTCGCCGTCGCCCAGCAGGTCGCGGAAGCGCGGCAGGTCCTGCGGCGTGGAGATGATCAACACGTCCCGGATGCCCGCCAGCATCAGCGTGGTCAGCGGGTAGTAGATCATCGGCTTGTCGTAGACGGGGAGCAGCTGCTTGCTCACCACCAGCGTCAGCGGATACAGGCGCGTCCCCGAGCCTCCCGCGAGGATGATTCCCTTCATCCCGCCTCCCCGGCCCGGGCCTCGAGCCAGCTCGCATGGAAGCGCTTCAGCGACTCCGCGAGCGCCAGCGGCTTCTCCGACAACTGCTCCCGCGCCTTGTCCGTCAACAGCCCGCTCTTCAGCGGCCGGGGCGCCGACAGCTTCAGGTCCGCCATCCGCGTGGGCACCACCAGCCCCGCGTCGAACCCGAACACGCCGCACAGCGCCCGTCCAAAGGCCACGCGGTCCAGCACCGTGCCGCCACAGGTGTTCCACGTCCCGCCCAGCCGCCGCTCGCCCAGCTCCACCAGCATGGCGGCCACGTTGTCGGCGAAGCTGGGGGACACGACCTGATCCTCGAAGAGCTTCACCGGCTGCCCCGCCGACAGCGTCTTCACCAGCCACGCGCCGAAGTTGAGCCGGCCCTCCACCGGTGGCCAGCCGTACACCACCGCGGTCCTGGCAATCGCGCACCCGGGAGAGAGCACGCGCGCGGCCTGTTCGCCCATGTGCTTCGTCACCGCGTAGACGCCGCGCGGGTTCGGCACGGCGTCCTCGGCATACGGGCCCGCGTCGCCGTCGAAGACGTAGTCGGTGGACACGTGCACCAGGTGCGCGCCGGCCTCACGCGTCCAGCGGGCCACCGCCGCCGTGGCGGTGACGTTCGCGGCGTACGCGGCCTCGGGCGCCTTCTCACAGGCGTCCACCTCCGTCATCGACGCGCAGTGGACGACGATCTCCGGCGACAGCCGGCTCAACGCGGGCGCCACGTCCGCCTCGCGCGTGAGGTCCAGCGCCTCGTAGTCGAACGCTCCCACCGCGCGGCGCGGGCCCTTCCCCAACCCCACCACCGAGTGCCCCCGCGCGGCCAGCCGCGCGCAGGCCCGGCGGCCCACCAGCCCGTTCGCTCCCGTCACGACGAAGCGGCTCATGCTCCATGCCCCCGGCGCGTCAGCGTCACGGTGCTCCGGTACGCCCCGCTCAGCACTCGCTCCCACCACTCCGGATGCTCCACGTACCAGCGCACCGTGTCCGCCAGCCCCGCTTCGAAGGAATGCATGGGCACCCACCCCAGCTCGCGCCGGCTCTTCGCCGGGTCGATGGCGTAGCGGCGGTCGTGCCCCAGCCGGTCCGTGACGAACTGGATCAGCGACTCCGGCTTGCCCAGCTCCGCGAGGATGCCCTTCACCAGGTCCAGGTTCTTGCGCTCCGCGCCGCCCCCCAGGTTGTAGACCTGTCCCGCCCGTCCCCGCTCCAGCGCCTGGAGCAGCCCCTGACAGTGGTCCTCCACGTGCAACCAGTCGCGCACGTGCTGGCCGTCGCCGTAGACGGGCAGCGGCTGGTTCCTCAGCGCGTTCACCACCATCCGGGGGATGAGCTTCTCCGGGAACTGGTAGCGCCCGTAGTTGTTCGAACAGCGCGTCACCACCACGTCCAGGCCGTACGTGTGGTGGTACGCCAGCGCCAGCAGGTCCGCGCCCGTCTTGGACGCCGAATAGGGGCTGGAGGGCTGGAGGGGTGACTCTTCCGTGAACGCCCCGGACGGCCCCAGCGAGCCGTAGACCTCGTCGGTGGAGACCTGCACGAACCGCCGCACGCCGTGCACGCGGCAGGCCTCCAGCAGGTGCTGCGTGCCCAGGACGTTGGTGGTGACGAAGACGGCCGGGCCTTCGATGGAGCGGTCCACGTGGCTCTCCGCGGCCAGGTGGAGCACGGAATCGATGGCGTGCGCCTGGAGCACCCGGTCCACGCAGGCCCGGTCGCCCACGTCGCCCTGCACGAAGACGTGGCGGGCGTCGTCCTCCAGGCCCGCGAGGTTCTCCAGGTTGCCCGCGTAGGTGAGCCGGTCCAGGTTGACGACCTTCCAGTCCGGCCGCTCGCGGAGCAGGTAGCGGACCAGGTTGGACCCGATGAAACCGCACCCTCCCGTGACCAGGACGTTCATTGACGTTGACATGGACCCGACCTCGGGGACGCGTGGGCCGCCCTGGCTACTGTGTGGAGGTCCCTCCGTCAAGGCGCCTCAGGCACCCTTGTAAGGGCGGGCTGGACGGTTGTAAGGGAACGCGCGCGTGTCACCGCGACCTCCTCACGGCCCGGGCGGACCCTTGCACATCCACCAGCTGGTCACCCGCCTGGCGTGGGGTGACGCGATTGGCAATCAGGTGCGCTACCTCCAGAGCCTCCTGCGCTCCTGGGGCCACACCTCTGAAATCTACGCGGACACCTGGGACGACGCGTGCCGCGACCAGGTGCGCCCCGCCAAGAGCTACCCGCGGGATGCGACGCGCGACTCCGTGCTGCTCGTGCACCACAGCTTCGAATCAAAGCAGGTGCCGCTCATCGCCCGGTCGCGCGGCCGGAAGCTGCTCGTCTACCACAACATCACCCCCGCCCGGCTCTTCGAGGGCTACGACCGGGGCGCCGTGCTCGCGTGCGACGCCGCCCGCGTGGAGCTGCTCGCGCTGCGCCCGCACGTGGACGGCGCCTTCGCCTACTCGCGCTTCAGCGCGGAGGAGCTGGCCGCCGCGGGCTACCCGCGCGTGGCCGTGCTGCCCTTCGCCATCGACTGGCACACCTTCGACACGCCGCCGGATCCCGCGCTGATGGCGGAGCTGGACGACGGCTGCTCCAACATCCTCTTCGTGGGCCGTGCGGTGCCCAGCAAATACGTGGACGACGTGCTGCGCGTCTTCACCGCGTACCAGCGCCTGTACCAGCCGAAGAGCCGCCTGCTCATCGCGGGCAACATCCACCGCGACGCGCCTTATGGAGGCTTCCTGCACGGCCTCAAGGACCTGCTCGGCCCGGACCGCATCCAGTTCCTGGGCCGCGTCAACGCCGCGCAGCTGTCCGCCTGCTTCGCCTCCGCCACCGCGTACCTGTCCATGAGCCGGCATGAAGGGTTCGGCGTGCCGCTCCTGGAGGCCATGTACCGCGACGTCCCCGTCGTCGCGTACGGCGCCGCGGCGGTCCCCGAGACAATGGGCGGCGCGGGCCTCACCACCTTCTCACGCGAGCCCATGGAAGTGGCGCAGCTGCTCGCGGTGCTGGAGCGCGAACCCGCGCTGCGCAAGCAGGTCCTCGTCGCGCAGCGCGCCCGCGTGGCCGCGCTGTCCCAGAAGGCCGTGGCCGCGCAGGTGCGCACCGCGCTGCAGGACTGGCTGGGAGGACGCGGGCCCGGCCCGGCGGTGGCTTCCTCGCAGGCGCCCGCCATCGAGCTGGTCTGCCCCGGCTTCTCCGCGCGGCCGGAGGCCCCCATGTCGCGGCTCGCCCGCGAGCTGCACCGCCGCCTGCCAGACTCCCGCATCCTCGCCCTCCGGGAACGCGGCGAGGAGCCCGTCCTCTCGCTCGGTCCCCAGGAGATCGAGGGAGCGCCCGTGTGGCACTTCACCCCCGACCAGCCGGTCGGCCCCCCGCCCGAGCCGCTGCCCGGTTCGGCCTCATTGGAGACCGCGGTGCGGGCCTCGTCCGGCAAGGTGGTGCTGCTGGGCACGGACACCGCCGCGGCGCAGGCGGTGCTGGCCGGCGTGGGCCGCCGGAGCTGGGGCGTGCGCGACGCTGCCGCCGCGTCCGACGAGGCGTCGACGGAAGCGGTCCGGCATCATCTGGGGCCCCGGCTGTTGGAGCTGGACCGCTCGGACCTGGACGCGGTGGCGAACGCCCTGGTCCAGGCCCTGTCATCGAAGCGAGGAGCCCGCCATGCACGCCGCTGACCTGCTCACGGCCGAGCCCACCGCCCAGGCCGTGGCCGCCGCCACCGAGCGGCTCCCCGAGCCTTCCGCCGCCGCGCGCGACCAGCTGCGCCGCACGCTGGCCGCGTCCCTTCGCGCCCCCGTCGCGGCCCAGTGGCCGGCGCTGCTCCTGGAGGCGCGCTCGAAGGCGGACGTGCGCTATGTGGAGCCCGCGACATCGCACCGCCCTGTCGTAGGGCCCGTGCTCGTGTTCGCCAAGCGAACGTTCCGCGGCGCGTTCCAGCCGTTCATCAACGAGGTGCTGCGCCGCCAGGTGCACTTCAACGAGGCCATCCTGGACGCGCTCACCGTCGTCATCGAGAACCAGCGCGAGCACGCGCGGACGCAGGCCCTGTGGCGGCGCGAGCTGGAAGCGCGCTTGAAGCAGCTGGAGAAGGATCCGCCGGGCCCCTCTTCACCCTGAGCGCATGGCTGCCTGCTCGACGGACAGCGGCCCCGCCGGGCGTTGACGTAGCAACCTTCTCCGCGCTACATCGGCCCCTCGCTTCGCCTGCCTCGTCTGTCCTGAGGGGGATGCCACGGGGAGAATCAACGGCGGCGGCGAATCGTTTCCTCCGGGCGGCATCCAGCCCACGACGCGAGTTGCCAAGGCATGAAGATCGGGTTCCTCGTTGGGGACATCGCCAATATCTCCGGTGGGTCCAACGTCATCCTGGAGTACGCCTCACGGCTCCAGGACCTCGGCCATGAGGCCGTTCTCATCACCCCGGGCCCCGTCAAGCTGACGTATCCCCTGTGGCACCCGCGGCTGGCGGACCTGCCGCGCCGGTCGCTCGCGGAGGCCGAAGGCGAGTCGTTCGACTTCGCGCTGGCCACCTGGTGGATCACCTTCTACGACCTGTGGCGCGTCAACGCGCGGGTGTACGGCTACCTGAACCAGAGCCTGGAGTCGCGCTTCCACGCGGAGCGCCACTACAAGCTGCTCAACCGGCAGACGTATTCGCTGCCGCTCTTGTTCGTCACCGAGGCGAAGTGGCTGGTGGAGTTCATCCAGACGCTGCAGCCGGAGGGCCGCACGCTCTACGTGCAGAACGGCCTGTCCCGCGACCACTTCCCCTGCGTGCAGGCCCCGCCGAAGCGCGACGGCAAGCTGCGCGTGCTGGTGGAGGGCCCGTGGGGCGTGGGCTTCAAGGGCGTGCCGGAGACCTTCGAGGTCCTGGAACTGGCGGCCGAACAGGGCGTCCAGTTCGAGACGGGGTGGCTGGCGTCGTCCTCCGGCGGGCAGAAGCCCACCGTGGGCGGGCAGCCGGTGCAGGTGCACGAGCGCATCCCCATCAATCAGGTGCACCAGGTCTACGGCCAGTACGACGTGCTGCTGAAGCTCTCCCGCGTGGAGGGCATGTTCGGCCCGCCGCTGGAGATGTTCTCCCAGGGCGGCACCGCCATCACGTACACCGTCACCGGCACCGACGAGTACATGGTGCACGGGCAGAACTCGCTGATGGTGGAGCCGTACAACCACCGGCAGATCGTCCAGTTCCTGCGCCTCTTGAGCACGCAGCCCGCGTACCTGGCCCACCTGCGGGAGAACGCGCTCGCCACCGCGAAGGCGTTCACGGACTGGGAGTCCAGCACGCGCCAGGTGGCCTCCGGACTGGAAGCGCTGCACGCGGAGGGCTGGACGAACACGCACCTGCGCCCCGCGCTGGCCGCCATGTCCACGATGCACGGCCACTGGCTGGACGACGTCTGGCGCGCGGAGCGCGGTGGCCACTCGCCGCTGCATCCGTACGTGGGCCCCGGTGAGCAGGTGCTGTTGGAGCGCTACCGCCAGTTCAAGAAGTCCCGCCCCGTCCGCGCCCTGCAGAAGCTGGTGTCCGACGACTTGAAGAAGTCCCTCCGCGCGCGTTTCACGCGAGTCCTCTCATGAGAGTCCATCCTCCTCCCTCCACCCTCCAGCGCGTCGCCTTCGTGGGCGAGCCGGCCTTCGAGCCGCACGTGCCCGTCCAGGCGGCGTGGGCCGAGGTGCGCTACTTCCCCGTGACGGATGGCCAGTGGGAGGCCGCGCTCGACGCCGCCCAGGCGTGGGGCGCGAACGCGACGCTCGTGTTCCGTCCGCAGGACCTCACGCCGGAGCTGGCGGCGCGCGTTCCCGGCGCCATGCGCATTGGCGTCATCCCCGCGCCGCTGTTCAGCGCGGAGGAGATTGAACGGCTCGCGCGCAGCTCCGGCCCGGACGTGCAGGGCTTCCGCTGGCTCACCTATCTGGAGACGCCCGCGTCGCCGGAGCTGGCGCGGCTGCCGCTGCTGCAGACGCTGCCCCTGCCGGTGGACACCGCGCGGTGCCCGGCGGGTCCCCGGCTGGAGGTCCGGCGGATGCTGGTGGCGGACTGGGCCAGCCCCACGCCGGAGGCGATGGAGCACCTGCGCAAGCTGGGCCCGGTGGACGTGCTGTCCTCGCACGCCACGACGGAGGAGATGATCCAGGCGCTGGAGAAGGCCGGGACGCTCGTCTACGCGTCGCGCGACCTGATGGGCCGGTTTGATCCGCTGCCCCTGCTGGCCATGGCGCACGGGCTGCTCGTCATCGCCGACACGGTGTTCCCCGGCGAGTGGAACATCGAGCCGGAGGACGAGTTCCTCTACCGGCCGGACGGACAGTGGGCGCGCTCGCTGGACGAGGTGTTCCGGATGCCGGTGTCCTTCCGCGCCGTGCGCATCCGTGCGTGGCAGAAGATGCGCGAGGCCTTCGACGCGTCCGCCTGCTTCCAGCGCGTGCTGCACGACGCCCACCTGTTCGCGGACCCCGTGGCGCACCTGGCGTCGCTGACGTCCACGCGCCCGCCCGTGGCCACCCCCGTCGCCGTGGAGTCCGCGTCCGCGCGTGCTCCGGAGCCCTCCGCCCCGGAAGCCCTGGGCGCGGAGAAGGTCACGCGTCTCACCCGCCCCCTGGCGGCAGTCCCCAACTAGAGCCAAGGACACTGGAAGCAGATGACTGCCCGCCGTGAACCCGCAGCGGCCGCGCTGCTTCCCGCCCTTCAGCGCTGGGCGGTGGAGACCGCGCGCGACCTGTACCTGACGCAGAAGGGCGCCCCCGCCGCCTCGAAGCACCCGCGCGCGACGCCTGGCGAGCGCATGTCGGTGATTGCCTCGGAGGCCCTGCCGCCGAACGTGGTGGACGGCCTGGCCCAGGCCTCGCGCCTGTTCCGCGCGGGCGACGCGCCCCCCATTGAGTCCTCCCCCTTCGCCACGCTGCGCGAGCGGCTGCTCACGGCGGCGGCGGGCTACGACGTGGTGGGCTTCGACGTCTTCAACACGCTGGTGGTGCGCAGCGTGGAGGGCGAGTGGCTCAAGACGGCCGTGGCGCGCGGCTTCCACGCGCGGCTGAAGGAGCTGGTGCATCCCAAGGCCCTGCCCACGGTGGCCCAGGTGCGCCAGCGCCGCTTCGCCCTGGAGATGGAGATCGCCGGGGAGCAGGTGGCCCAGGGCCGCGACAACGAGGTGGACTTCGAGGCGCTCGTGCAGCGCTGGGCGGGCAGCTGGGTGCCGCTGGAGCCGAACCGCTCGCGCATGGCCGCGGAGCTGCGCGCGCTGGAGCTGGAGCTGGAGAAGCTGGCGCTGCGTCCCGCGCCGGGCATCCACGAGGTGCTGTCCGCGCTGAAGGCCCAGGGCAAGCGGCTCATCTTCGTGAGCGACATGTACCTGTCGCAGCCGCTGCTCCGTGAGCTGCTCAGGCACTGCGGGCTGGAGCAGTACTTCGACGCGGGCTACGTCTCCATCGACGAAGGACTGCGCAAGGCGTCCGGCCGGCTCTTCCCGTGCGTGCTGGAGCGCGAGGGGCTCAAGCCCGAGCAGCTCTTCTTCGTCGGCGACGACGAGAACGCGGACAACGTGCAGCCGCGCCGGCTGGGCATCTCCACCCTGCGCGTGGACGACCCGGACGAGAAGCAGCGCCGCCGCCGGCTGGAAATCGCCCAGAAGGCCGTGGATCAGAACCCGTACTGGGCCGCGCACTACGTGGACGTCGTGCTGGGCAACGAGGCCCACCATGTCCGCGCGCCGGATGACGACCCCAACTACCAGCTGGGCCGCACGCTGGCGCCGGGCATCGTGGCCTTCGTGGTGGACGTCATCGAGCGCTCGGAGAAGCTGGGCATCGACCACGTCTATTTCCTGGCGCGCGAAGGCCTGACGCTGCTCAAGGTGTTCGCCCTGCTGAAGGACTCGGGGCTGTTCCGCAAGGTGCCGAAGGCGCACTACCTGTTCGTCAGCCGGGCTTCGACCATCCTCGCGTCCATGCGCGAGCTGAGCTGGGAAGAGGTGCACCGCTTCTGGCGCCAGTACAGCCGCCAGTCGCTGCGCGGCCTGCTCAAGAACCTGTCGCTGCCCCAGGACGAGTTCATCCGGCTGGCCGCCGAGTGCGGCCTCACCGACCCGGACCGCCCCATCGTGGAGCCCACGAAGGACGCCGCCTTCCAGCGCTTCCTCGCGTCGCGCCGCGTGCGCGTGGCCTTCCACCAGCGCCGTGACGAGGCGAAGGCGAACCTCTCCCGCTACCTGGAGTACCGCGGGCTGATGGGCCTCGAGCGCACGGCGCTCGTGGACATCGGGTGGAAGGGCAGCATGCAGGACAACCTGATGCGCGCCTTCGAGCACGACGCGCGCTTCCCGGAGCTGCACGGCTTCTACCTGGCATACGTGCCGGACGGTCAGCCCCAGCCGAAGAAGTCCTTCAAGTACGGCTACCTGTCGGACCTGCGGCGGCGCGACCTGGAGGAGGCGGACTTCCTGCGCAACACCGCCATCTTCGAGATGATCACCACGGCGAACCACGGCAGCACGGTGCGCTATGGGAAGAACCCGTGGGCGCCGCACCTGCCGCTGCCGGAGCTGCTGCATCACGATCAGGAGAAGGACAACAGCGCCCGCTTCTTCCGCCGCGTACAGGAGGGCATGTACGACTACGCGCGGGACTACGCGCGCCTGTCTCCCCTGCTTCGCTTCACCGCGGACGAGCTGCAGCCCGGCACGCTCCAGGAGCTGCTGCGCTACACGCGCTACCCCACGGAGCAGGAGGCGAACGAGTTCCTCAAGTACTCGCACGTGGAGAGCTTCGGCGTGCATGAAGTCACCACCTTCGGCCTCAAGCTGGACCTGACGAAGCTGAGGCAGCACGGCTCGGTGAAGGGGGCGCTCAAGGAGGCGTGGAAGGCCTTCGAGACGAACCCCTGGCGCGACAGCGTGGTGCGCCGCAGCGGCGTGCCGCTGGCGAACCTGGCCTACGACGCCTGGTTCACCTGGCGGGCCATCCGCTAGCGAAGCGGGCCGTCACGCCGGCGGACGGCGCGCGCTGGGCACTTCGTGGGCCAGCGTGCGCACCGCCAGCGCCTCGCCGTCCTCGGGATGGCGGCGCAGGTCGCAGTCCCCCGACAGCAGCGTGAGGTTGGGGTTGTAGTAGGGGTCGCCCTTGAGCAGCCACGGCCGGTAGGACGTGAAGGAGCGCCAGTAGTCCGGCTCCGGAATCGCGTCCGTGCGGCGGCTGGCGGATTCGTGGTGCACCACGCGCGCGAAGGGCGTGCACACCACGCGCAGGCCCCGGGTGTGCAGCCGCAGGCCCAGGTCCACATCGCTGCCGCACAACAGGAAGCGCTCGTCGAAGCCGCCCAGCGCGTCGAAGAGGGGCCGGCGGATCATCACGCACGCGCTGGTGACGGACAGCCAGTTGCGCACCCACTCCGTGTGGCCGAAGGGCGTGGCGATGGGCCCGTCCGGCAGGCGCCAGAAGGGGTGGCCCGCCATGCCCGTCATGCCCACGACGATGCCCGCGTGCTGCACGGTGCCTTCGGGGAAGAGGAGCTTCGCGCCCACCGCGCCCACCTCCGGGCGCTGCGCCTGGGACACCAGCTCCGTGAGCCAGCCGGGGTCCACCACTTCCATGTCGTTGTTGAGGAACAGCAGCAGCTCGCCCGTGGCCTGCCCCGCCGCCCAGTTGTTGATGGCCGGGTAGTTGAAGGGGAAGTCCCAGGTGCGCTTCACCACGCGCGGATCATTGAGCGTGTCCAGGAGCGCGAAGGTCTCCGGGCGGACGCTGTTGTTGGACACCAGCACCAGCTCGAAGTGGGGGTACGTCGTGCGCTCCAGCAGCGTGTCCGTGAGCGTCTTGAGGAGGTCCGGCCGGTCCTTGAACGGGACGATGATGGACACCTTCGGGGTGCCCCGGACGGCGTAGCGCACGCGGTAGCGGCCCGGCCCCGGCACCGTCACCTCGGCCTCCTCGCCCCGGCGCGCCAGGTGCTCCGCGAGCGCGCGGCGGCCCTCCTGGGACACCTGGCCCACGGTGCCGGTGCGCCGGTGGTACAGCAGGTGCGGCACGTGGCCGATGCGCTCCGACGCCTCGCTGATGCGCAGGAAGAGGTCGTACTCCTCCGCGCCCGGGAAGCCCTCGCGGAAGCCGCCCACGGACTCCACCAGCGAGCGGCGCACCATCACGCCCCGGCCCAGGTAGTCCACCGAGCGCAGCAGGTCCGGGGACCAGTCCGGCTTGAAGAAGGGAGCCGTGCGGCGCCCGCGCGTGTCCAGCCGGTCCTCGTCGCCGTAGACGACGTCCAGGCCAGGGTCCGCGCCCAGGGCCCGCGCCACCTCCGCCAGGGCATGGGGGGCGAGCATGTCCTCCGCGCCCAGCACGCCCACGAAGTCACCGCTCGCGGCCTGCAAGCCCACGCGCAGCGCGCGGGCGAAGTCGGTGGGCCCGGAGAGCGTCACCCGGCGGATGCGGGGCTGGCGGCGCGACGAGGCCCAGGGCTCCGGCAGCACGGGCCCGTCCTCCGGCCCCACGAGCACCAGCTCCCATTCCGGGTACACCTGGGCCTCCACCGACGCGAGGCACTCGCGCAGGTGCGTAGGACACGCCCCCGCGGTGGCCACCAGCAGGGACAGCCGGGGACGGCGCGGCAGCCGCGTCACGGCCTCGCGGGCGGCCTGGATGTCCCCGGACTCGCGCAGCGTGCACCAGTGGTGGAAGTCCTCCAGCGTGGGCACGGGAGGAGGCGGCGTGCGCACGCCGAGGATGGCGGCCAGCGCCACCACCGCCTCGCCGTTGAAGCGGGACTGCCGGCGCAGCACCTCGCGCCACAGCGGCGCGGAGGCCCGGACGCCTCGTGGAAGCCCCGGTTGGGCCAACGGAGATGCCAGCGCCACGAGCCGCGCTACCCGGTGCGTGGCATCCAGCGGATCCGGCGTGCTGGCCCCCGGCGCGGCTGCGACGCCCAGCAGCGTCTCGCGCATCAGCGCGTTCCACTCCGCCTGACGCGCGAGCAGCGGCTCCAGCATGGGCCGCATCGCCCGGCGCCACGCGCGCCACGCCAACTTCCAGGCCATGTCCACGGGAGCGAAACCGCGCGACTTGCGCCCCGCTCCCGTCGCCCCGACCTCCACGAAGTCCAGCGTGCCGTGCGGCGCACGGGCAGCAGCCGCGGAGGCGTCCCGGCCCACGCCCTGGGCGCCTTCCCGCTCGTGGGCGGCAGTCGCCGAGGCGTCCCTGCCAAAGCCCTGGGCGCCCTCTCGCTCGTGAGTGGCTCCCGCCGAGGCGTCCCTGCCAAAGCCCTGGGCGCCCTCTCGCTCGTGAGTGGCTCCCGCCGAGGCGTCCCTGCCGGAGCCGCGCGCGTCCAGCTGCCCCCGGGCCCACTCCGTCAGGTCCTCACGGGTGCCCTGATCGCGCCGGGCCTCCAGCCGCTCCAGCACACGCAACACGCGCTGGTTGAAGGCCGCCTGGGGCTTGAGCAGTTCGACGTGGAGCGGGCGCAGGCCCAGCACGAAGGCGCGCTTGGCGGCCGTCACCCACTGCCCTCCCGACGCCCGGTGCGACGGCGGCACGGAGAAGTCGAACGGCACGGCGAGCCGGGCCGCGGCAAGCAACGGCGACAGGGGCGTGTTGGCGGGAGGCACCTGCCGGCGCAGCTGCTCCGTCAGCGCCGCGAGCTCCTGGGCGTTGGCCGCGGAGGGCTCCGCGCGCAAGGCGGCGATGCGCTCGGCGAGCTCACCGGCGGACGCCACCGCCTGCCCCCCCACGGGCACGGTATGGAACAAGGTGCTCACTTCCCAGGCGCCTCCCCTTTTTCAAGGCCCGGGCCCGCGGCGAGCGGGAGGCCTCCTCCCCCCTCAGGAGGCCGCGGCATGCTTGGACACGGAGACCGCCTGGACGGGAGCGGCCGGAGCCTCCTCCACCACCCAGGAATGCTCCGGACGGAAGACGCCCCGGTCGTCGTGCTCCGTGGACACGGAGAAGGTGCAGCGCGCCTCCCGGCCCGGCTCCGGATTCGCGTTGTTGCCCGTCTTCAGCTCCACGCTCAGCACGTAGGAGCCGCCCAGCAGCCCCACCCGGGGAAGCACGAAGCGCAGCCGTCCCTGCGGCGGCAGCGGCGCCGGCAGCGGCACCCGGTCCGTCCGCGTGCTCGTCACGTACAGCACCGCCCCGTCCGCGCTGGACAACGTGAGGACGAACTCCACGTCCTCCACCGACTCGCGCGCCACGTAGTCGATGCAGACCTCCGTGCGCGTCTCCGCGGTGACGAGCCCCAGCTCCTCTCCGCGCGGCCCGCTCAGCCACACCCGCGATACGGCGACCGGCGGCGACGCTGGCGGCTCGTCCCGCACCACCGGGCCCTCCGGCAGCGACGGCAGCGCCCCGCCCCCTTCGGTCAGGGCCGGCGGGGTGAACACCGTGGAACGCGCCTCCGCGAGCGACACCGCCTGCCGGTACTCGGCGGCGATCTCAGCGGGCGTCCCCACGCGGCGGATCCGCCCACCGTCCAGCCACGCCGCCTGGTCGCACCAGCGCTCCACGGTGGACATGTCGTGCGTGACGAGGACGATGGTTTTCCCCAGCCGCTTGAACTCCGTCATCTTCGCGAGGCTCTTCTTGCTGAAGTGCTCGTCGCCGACGGCGAGGATCTCATCGATGATGAGGATGTCCGGGTCCACGTGCGTGGCCACGGAGAACGCCAGGCGCATGTACATGCCGCTGGAGTACGTGCGCACCGGCTCGTCGATGAACTCCCCCAGCTCGCTGAACGCGATGATGTCATCCATCTTCGCGCGCACCTCGGCCCGGGACATGCCGAGGATGATGCCGTTGATGAGGATGTTCTCCCGGCCGGAGAAGTCCGGGTGGAAGCCCGCGCCCAGATCCAACAGCGCGGAGATGCGGCCATTCACCTGGATGCTGCCGGACGTGGGCGTATAGATGCCGGTGATCAGCTTCAGCAGCGTGCTCTTGCCGGAGCCATTGCGCCCCAGGATGGCCACCGTCTGGCCCTTGGGGATGCGCAGGTTGACGCCGCGCAGGGATTCAATGAAGCGGCTGCCCTGCAAGGCGGCATGGCGCTGCCCGCGCAGCCAGCGCACGAGCTCCGACTTGAACGTGGTGTATTCCCCCCGGATGGTCTTCTTCCGGAAGTTCTTCACCACGTCCTGGATGACGATGGCGTCCTCGGTCGGTGGCTGGGCCATCTAGATGGACTCCGCGAACTCCTCGCGGCGGCTCTCGAAGATCTGCGTGGCACCCCACAGCAGCACGACGGAGACGACCAGGAGCGACACGAGCGGCACCGTATCCGGCAGCCGGTGCTCGTAGAAGATGGCCTGGTACGAGGTGATGAGGATGGACATCGGATTGAGCACCTGCAGCACGCGCCGGTACTCCTCCGGAATGGTGGACAGCTTGTAGAGCACGGGCGTCACGAAGAACCACAGCGTCATCAGGTTCATCACGATGTGCTGCAGGTCCCGGAACGTCACGTTGAAGGCGCTGACCGCGTACACCACCGCGAAGGTGAAGCACATCTGGACCAGCACCACGACCGGGAACAGCACCACGTGCCAGGACGGCACCACGCCGAAAATCAGTCCCAGCACCACCATCAGGGGCAGGGAGAAGATGAAGTTGCAGAAGTTGGTGGCCACCACCGTCGCCGGCAGCACCTGGGCCGGGAAGCGCACCTTGGTCATCAGGTCGCGCCGGTCGCTGATGGCGCTGGCCCCCGCCGACACCGACGTCGAGAACCAGATCCACGGCAACAGGCCCACGAACATGAAGTAGGCGTAGTTCGGGATCTGGTTCTTCATGAACACGCCGAACAGCAGCGCGTACACCAGCATGTGCAGGGTGGGGTTCAGGAACGTCCAGAAGAAGCCCAGCACCGAGCCGCGATAGCGCGCCTTCAGCTCGCGCTGCACCAGGCTGAGGAGGAGCCCCCGGTACGAATAGAGTTCCCGGAAGTTGCGAATCATGCGCCGGTATCCATACCGCAAAGGGTCCGCCAGTGGCGAACGCCCTGGAACAGCGGACCGCCGGCCCCTCGCGCGTCCGCCTGCTGTGACGCCCCTGCGGCAAACCAACAGGGGAGAAAGAAAAAGGCCCCCTGGTTTCCCAGAGGGCCTTTGATTGGAGCGGGAAAAGGGATTTGAACCCTCGACCCTCGCCTTGGCAAGGCGATGCTCTACCGCTGAGCTATTCCCGCATGAGGTGCTGCGGAACGACTTTACTGCTGACTGCGTCTGGAGCGGGAAAAGGGATTTGAACCCTCGACCCTCGCCTTGGCAAGGCGATGCTCTACCGCTGAGCTATTCCCGCATCTGGTGCCGCGTGCTGCCTACCGCCCGGTCAGTGCCGCCCCGGAAGTGGGGCGGATATACCGAGGCCCCCCGGACACGTCAAACACTTTTCGCATCCGGATCCGCCCCTCCCCGCCGGGCGAGCATCCCGAGGAACGCACGGAAGTAGACGACGGCGCTCCACACGGAGAACGCGCCCGACAGGTACACCAGCACCTTGCCCACCTGGTTGTAGTCCACGGTGACGGTGCGGAAGCCCAGGTCCAGCGGGTGCACGTAGTGGACGCACAGGGAGATGATCCCCACCAGCTGGAGGGACGTCTTCCACTTCCCCTCCTGCCCCGCGGCGATGACCATGCCCTCGCTGGCGGCGATGGTGCGCAGGCCGCTGACGATGAACTCGCGGGCCAGCAGCACGATGACGACCCACGCGGCGATGCGGCCCAGGCGGACCATCATCACCAGGGCGGCCATGGCGATGAGCTTGTCCGCCAGCGGATCCATGAACTTGCCCACCACGGTGATGAGGTTCCAGCGCCGGGCCAGGTAGCCGTCCACCACGTCCGTGATGGCGGCCACCGCGAACACCAGGCCGGCCAGCAGCGAGTGCAGGGGGTCCGCGTCGTAGGTGAGCCAGACGAACAGGGGGATGATGAGGATGCGCCCCAGCGTGAGCATGTTGGGCAGGTTCCAGAACTCCTGCACCAGGATGCTGGGACGGCGGGAGGCGCGGCGGCGGGCCCGCTCCTCGCGCTTGCGCTGCTTCCTGAGGGCTCGCTCGGTGGCCATGGGCGCGCGTTCTACCGGACCCCGAGTGCGATGAGGGCAAATCCTTCACCGCCCAGCTCCACCGCCCCGCGCAGTGTCTCCCCGCCAGCGGATACCACCAGCGGCACCACACGGGGGGTGAGGTTGCCCACCCAGCCCACCAGGTGCGTGAGGGGCACCGTCACCGGCTGGTCCATGGCCACCGGCACCGAGCGCAGCGGGCCTGTCAGGCTGAGCAGCACCCGCCCCTGTCCGCGCAGGTGCACCAGGTCCAGGTCCTCCGCCAGCTCCGACGGCACGCGGCCGTTCTCGAAGACCACCGGCTCCTCGAAGGCGAAGACGCACGCGTCGCGCAGGTAGACGGACTCGTCGTCCAGCACCACCGGCACCAGCTGCCTTCCGGAAACGGGCTCCAGGTGCAGCGTCCCCTGCCCCCGGGCGCGCACCATGGCTTGGTGGCCCTCGCCAAAGGGCTTGTCCGTGGCCCGGCCCCGGAAGCGCTTCATCTCCGGTTCGAAGGTGACCTGTCCACGCACCGCGACCAGCCCCTCCAACCGCGTGAGCAGCTCGCCGTTCACCGCCAGCGCCACCCCTGCCGCGCCCTGGGTGAAGGGCTGGCCCGGCGCCACGCCCGGCAGCGCCACCGTGGGCACCCACTCGGTGAGCACGGGCGGGTTCACGCCGGCCCCGGCGGCGGGCACGGAAGACGGCTCGGCGGGCCGGGCCATCGGAGCCGGCTCGGCAGGCCGAGCCACGGGGGGCGGCTCGCTCTTCTCCAGCGCGGCGAAGGTCTCCGCGAAGGCGGCGCCGGGCTCCGACTCCAGGTCGGACGCGAGGACGGGCGGCTCCTCGGAGACCTCGATCTCCTCCGACACCGGCGTGGGGGGCAGCTCGTCGGCGACCTCGACGTCCGCGCCGGAGGTGTCCGCGTCCGTGGTGGCGGCGAGCTCCGCGTCCTCGTCGGTGCTCGAGCCCGCGGCGAGGCTGGGGTCCTCGTCCTCCTGGACCGCGGGCGGGGTGTGCTTGGAGAAAGCGTGCTCGTCCGCGGGGGCAGGCGGGCCCTCGTCCTCCGCGAAGCGCAGGTCGTCGTCCGGGGCCTTGGCCCGCGGCGCCGGAGCGGCGGCGGTGCGCGGGCTCGGAGGCGCTTCATCCAGGCCGAACTGGGCGCCCCAGTCGTTCTCGCCAGAGGTGGACGAGGGCGCGGGCGCGGCGGAGGCGGCACTCCCCTCCTCATCGTCGCGCGGACGGGCCGGCGTGGGGGCGGCGGGCGGACGGCTGTAGCCCTCCCCGGCGATGGCGCGCGACATCTTCTCCGCCATGGCGTCGCTGCCGGACAGCAGGAAGTGCTCGCGCGCGCGGCCGTACTCGCCCATCTGGGCGAAGGTCAGGCCCAGGTAGTTGTGGGCCTTCTTGTGATCCGGGGCCAGGTCGGTGGCCGTCTCGAACTCGCGCGCCGCGCGCTGGAGCGCGTTCGTCTTCAGGTAGACGAGCCCCAGGTTCACGCGCAGCGTGGGGTCCACCGGGTTGTCCCGCACGAGCATCTCGTACAGCTCGGCGGCGCGGTCGAAGAGGCCCAGCTTGAAATACGTCAGGCCCAGGAGGTTCTGGGCCTTCTCGTGGCGCGGCTGCAGCTGGTGCGCACGCTCCAGGAAGTCCTTCGCTTCGGTGACCTTGCCGGCGCCCAGCAGCTCCGCTCCACGGTGGAGCTGCTGCAGGAACTCGTCGTCAGCGGGGCCCGGCTCCTTCGTCCCCTTCGTGCGCGTCGTCATTCTCGGATGTGGGCTCACGGCTGCTGGCCTCGGCCTGGCCGAGCCGCTCGCGCTCCTTGTAGTGGTAGTAGAGCTGGAGGACCTTGCGCACGTATTCCTGCGTCTCGGCGTACGGCGGCACCTGGCCTCCGTACTTCTTCACCGCGTCCGGCCCGGCGTTGTACGCGGCGACCATCTTCACCATGTCGCCGTCGAACATGTTCGCCAGCACGCGCAGGTAGCGCACGCCGCCCTCGATGTTGTCCTTCGAGTCGAAGATGTCCTTCACGTACATGTCCGACGCGGTGCCCGGCATGAGCTGCATCAGCCCGCTGGCGCCCTTGTGGCTGAGCGCGTTCGGGTTGAAGTTGCTCTCCGTGTGCATGATGGCGCGCACCAGCGCCGGAGGGATGCGGTAGCGCAGCGCCGCGGTGGTGATGTGCGGATCCAGCTCCGTGGGCGTCCGGGAGCGGCCCCGCACGGGCGCGGACTTGGACGGCGCGGGCGTGAAGGTCCCGGACAGCTTGCGCGCCTTGCGCGCGCCCCCGGGCGGCACGTTCGTGTAGACGATGGTGCCGTCCTTCTCGACGTAGCTGTAGATGCCGTCGGCGGCGGAAGCCGGAAGGGCGGCGGTCAGCAGGACAAGCAGGGCGGTCAGGACACGCATGGCGGCGGCCGAAACCTTAGACAACAGCCGGAAAGTCCTCAAGAAAACGCCTTGTTTCCAGCACTTACCGCCGTTAAGGCTGTTGGCCATGCCCCATCGGTTTGATTTCCTGGTCATGGGCGGCGGCGTGGCAGGCCTGTCGTTCGCCCTGCAGGCGGCCCGGCATGGCACCGTCGCCGTGCTCACCAAGCGCGAGCGCGGCGAAGGCAACACGGCCTACGCGCAAGGGGGCATCGCCAGCGTGCTGGCCCCCACGGACACGTTCGACGCGCACATCGAGGACACGCTCGTCGCGGGCGCGGGCCTGTGCCACCGCGACGCGGTGGAGGTGACGGTCCGGGAAGGACCCACGCGCCTGAGGGAACTGGTCGCGCTGGGCGCGGAGTTCGACCGGCACGGCGGCGAGTTCGACCTCACCCGCGAGGGCGGCCACTCGGCCCGCCGGGTCATCCACTCGGGCGACATCACCGGCCGCGAGGTGCAGCGCGCGCTGCTGGCCGCGTGCGACGAGCAGCCCAACATCACCTTCTTCCAGAACACGGCCGCCATCGACCTCATCCTGGACCGCCGTCCGCACGCCCCTTCCGGCAGCCGGTGCGTGGGCGCGTACGCGCTCCTGGAAGACGGCTCCATCGAGCGCTTCCTCTCCAAGGTGACGGTGCTGGCCACGGGCGGCGCGGGCAAGGTGTACCTCTACACCTCCAACCCGGACGTCGCGACGGGCGACGGCGTGGCCATGGCGTACCGCGCGGGTGCGCGCGTGGCGAACATGGAGTTCTACCAGTTCCACCCCACGTGCCTCTTCCACCCGGAGGCCAAGAGCTTCCTCATCAGCGAGGCGCTGCGCGGCGAGGGCGGCAAGCTGCGGCTCAAGGGCGGCCAGACGTTCATGGACCGCTACCACCCCATGCGGGACCTGGCCCCGCGCGACGTGGTGGCGCGCGCCATCGACGCGGAGCTCAAGCGCACGGGCAACGACTGCGTCTACCTGGACATGACGCACCTGGGCCGCGCGTACCTCACCGAGCGCTTCCCCAACATCTACGCCACCTGCAAGGCCTTCAACATCGACATGGCGGTGCAGCCCATCCCCGTCGTGCCCGCGGCCCACTACCAGTGCGGCGGCGTGGTGACGGACCTGCACGGGCGCACCAACATCCCGGGGCTCTACGCCATCGGCGAGGTGTCCTGCACGGGCCTGCACGGCGCCAACCGGCTCGCGTCCAACTCGCTGCTGGAGGGCCTGGTGTTCGGCCACCGCGCGGTGCAGGTGGCGGCGGAGGAGCTGTCCTCGCTGTCCCTGCCGAAGGAGGATCCGCCGGCCTGGGATTCCGGCAGCGCGGTGGACTCCGACGAGAGCGTGGTCGTCACCCACAACTGGGATGAGATCCGCCGGTTGATGTGGAACTACGTGGGCATCGTCCGCACGGACAAGCGGCTGATGCGCGCGCGGCGGCGCCTGGAGCTCTTGCGCGAGGAGATCCGCGACTACTACTGGCGCTTCAAGGTCACCCGCGACGTCATCGAGCTGCGCAACATCGCGGAGGTGGCGCACCTCATCGTGGACTGCGCGAGCCGCCGCAAGGAGAGCCGGGGCCTGCACTACACCCTGGACTACCCCCACACGGACGAACACCAGGGCACGCGCGACACCGTCCTCTCGCGGGAGCTGTGAGCGCCCATGTCCCGTCCGCGCCGCATGCTGGATGACCTCCCCGGCCCCTCCGGGCTGGGAGACGAGCAGCGCCCCGCTCCGCGCGACGGGGACGGTCCGCCTCAGGGCCCGCAACAGCCCCAGCGCGTGCTGCCCACGCCCTACGTCAGCTACGCCATCATCGCCGGCGCGGTGGTGATGTTCTTCCTGAGCAACTCGATGGGCCGGCGGTTGGTGACGCCGGAGGGCGGTCTCTACGGCATCGTGGGGCCGTTGGCGCTCTATGGCCCGTGGGTCCGCGACGGCGAGTACTGGCGCCTGCTGGGCATGGTGTTCGAGCACGGCGGCCCGCTGCACCTGCTCTTCAACATGTCCGCCGTCTACTCGCTGGGCGCGTCGCTGGAGCGCGGCATCGGCAGCATGCGGTTCCTGGCGCTGTCGCTCGTCACGGCGCTGGGCGGCTCCGCGTTCGCGCTCTTCTTCAACTTCAACACCGTGACGGTGGGCGCGTCCGGGATGATCCTGGGCTGGGGCGGCGCGATGCTGCCCATCCTCAACCAGCAGGGCCGCCGGGAGCATCTGTTCTGGCTCGTGCAGGTGGCGGTCATCAGCCTGCTGCCCGGGGTGAGCTGGGCGGGGCACCTGGGGGGCTTCCTCTTCGGCCTGCCATGCGGTCTGGCGCTGCGCCAGGGCCCGAAGTTCTACTCGCGCGCCATCCCTGTCCTGCTGTTCATCGCCGCGGCGCTGGCCGTGGTCGCCGCCCATCCCGGACGGCACGGAGTCTTCTAGCCATGGCTGAACCGACCGTGCGCAGCGTCTGCGTCTTCTGTGGCTCGCGCTCCGGCGTGCGCGCCGAGTACCGCGAGGCCGCCTCGAAGCTGGGAGCCGCGCTGGCGAAGCGGGGGCTGACGCTCGTCTACGGCGGCGCCAGCGTGGGGTTGATGGGCGCGGTGGCGGACGCGGTCATCGCCAACGGCGGCAAGGCCGTGGGCGTGCTGCCCCACTTCATGGACGCGAAGGAGCTGGCCCACCCGCGGCTGACGGAGCTGCACCGGGTGGACTCCATGCACTCGCGCAAGGCGCTGATGGCCGAGCGCGCGGACGCCTTCCTCGCCCTGCCCGGCGGCTTCGGCACCCTGGATGAGCTCTTCGAAATCGTCACCTGGGCGCAGCTGGGCCTGCACCGCAAGCCCATGGGCCTGCTGGACGTGGACGGCTTCTTCCAGCCGCTGCTCGCGCTGGTGAACCGGATGGTGGAGGCGGGCTTCGTCCCCGAGTCGCAGGGCATGCCCTTCGCGGTGAACGCTTCCCCAGACGCGCTCCTGGACCGCCTGCTCGCGGGGCCCACGATGCCGCTCACGTCGAAGTGGCTGAAGGACGGCCAGCAGACCTGAGGCCCGCGGCCATCCCCGCTTCAAAACGTCAGCGCGCGCTGACCTTCAGCTCCGCGTTCCCCAGCGACGAGGCGACGCGGAGCATCACCTGCTCCGTGCCTTCGGGGATGACGGGCTGGCCGTTGGCGAACGTCTTGGGGAAGCGCACGCGGTACGCCACCCAGAAGAGGCTGGTGTACGGGTAGTAGGCGCGCACGTTGAGGTCCGCCCGGCCCAGCCGGCGGATCTCCACGGGGGTGATCTCCCCCGCGGGCGTCACCAGCGCGATCCGCCAGATGCTGTTGCGGTGGGCGAAGTCGTCGTAGCGGTAGTCGTTGACGTGCACGCCCAGGAAGAACTCGTAGAACTTCTCCGCATCGGCCTGCTCCTCCGCGATGAGCTGCTCCACCTTCGCCGCGGGCAGCGTCTGGAAGAGGGCGCGGCGGTGGATGCGGGCGTCGCGGAAGGAGGGCGTCTGGAACGTGGCCCCCGCGAAGACGCGCGTGTCGAAGCCGTCGTAGATCTCCTGGCGGTCCGAGTACCGATCCAACACGGCGAGGTACGCGGCCTCCTGCTTCGGATCATCCAGCGTGGGCGCGGGCTCCCCGACGATGGGGGGCGTGTTGGCGCAACCGCCCAGCACGCTGAGCAACACCGCGGCCACCAGCAGCCTTCTCACGGGATGAAGTCCTTGCGCGTGAACAACGTGGTGAGGCGGTGGCCGGCGGCCTCCACGGCCTCGCGTCCGCCCTCCAGGCGGTCCACCAGAGCGAAGGCGCCCAGCACCGTCAGGCCCTCCAGCTTCGCGCGCTCGATGGCCTTGATGGTGGACGCGCCCGTGGTCACCACGTCCTCCACGATGGCCACCGGGGCGCCGGGGCCCAGCGCGGACAGGCCTTCAATCCACTGGCCGGTGCCGTGGCCCTTGGGCTCCTTGCGCACGATGAACGCATGCAGGGGCTTCTGCCCTCCGGCCTCCAGGAAGCTGGTGAGGCTCACCGCCGACGCGAGCGGATCCGCGCCCAGCGTCAGCCCGCCCGCGGCCACCGCCGACGGAGCGTCGCGCCGGATGGCCTCCAGCAGCAGCCGGCCGATGAGGTAGTGCCCCTCGGCGAGCAGCGCCGTGCGCTTGCAGTCGATGTAGAAGTCCGACTCCTTGCCGGAGGAGAGCACCACGCGCCGGCGCTCGAAGGAGCGCTGCGTGAGCACCTCCAGGAGCCGGGCGCGGTCGCGTTCGAGCGTATCCGCCATGGGCTACAGACCCTCCAGGTACGCCACCAGCTGCGCCGAGTAGCGCAGCTGCATCAGCAGCTCCGCCTTGCGCGATTCGTCCAGCGCCGCGAAGACGTCCGCGAGCAGCGAGAGGTCCTGGTTGAGGGCGCCCATGCGCTGCGCGACGTCCACCGCCAGCTCGTCCGCGTCGATCTCTTCCTCGACGCCTTCCGGCGCCAGCGTCTCCTCGGTGGCGAGCGCCTTCTCCAGCATGTCGCGCACCGGCGCCGTCAGCCGGCCTTCGGCCTCCAGCGACTCGCGCTTGGCCTCCAGCACGTCGTGCTCCACCGGGGAGGCGTGGATGGCCTCCGCCAGGGACAACAGGAGCGCGTCCTCGTCGGACAGCTCCTCGTGCACGCGCACCTGCACCTGGTCGCGCTTGAGGAAGCGCAGCGCGGCCACGCGCCGGAAGCCGCAGATGAGCTGGTAGCGCTCTTCGCCGCGCGGGCGCACGTCCACCGGGAACAGCTGGCCCAGTCGCGCCAGGTCCGTGGCCAGTTCGGACACGTCGCCCTCATCCCGCAGCCGGAAGGTGGTGTCCTCCTCCAGTCGCTCCAGCGGCAACACCATCGCCGTCACCTGTCCCATCACGCGCGGCTCGATGGCCTCCGCGTGGGGCTCCCCTTCCGGGGTCGCCGCGTCGTCGTTGGAGCCTTGTTCCGCCTCCGCGCTGGAGCCCGCGTCCTCCTGGCTCGCGCGGCTCGCCACGTCCCAGATTCCAGCGCTCAGGAGCGCGTTGTCCGCACCCGACACCGGGCCGGTGCGCGGCTCCGCCAGCACGTCCTTCGCCTCGCCACCACCGTCGCTGCCCGTGCCGGACGCGTCCTGCACGCGCTCGCCCGAGGCCAGCTCCACGTAGCGGCCGGGCCCCGTGGAGGCCTCCGCGCCAGTCCCCACACCCTCACCCTGCCCGGCTGCGCCGGCCCCTTCCGGCCCGCCCGGGGAAGCCTCGCCCCCCTCGCTGCCCGTTGCGCCCTCGGCCGGCACGCTGGAGGCCGCGGCGGCGTCGCCAGGGGCCGCGGAGGCCTCGCCCCCGGTACCGCCCGGCGATTCAGTGCTCTCTCCGGCAGCCGTGCGCGTGTCCGACCCGCCCGAGGACGCAGCAATTTCTTCGCCAGCCATGCCGGCCTCCATCCCGCCCGATGACACAGGGCCCTCGACGGCAGCCGCGTGGGCCTCCGTGCCCTCGCCGGGCAGGTCCGTCTGGGCTCCACCCTCCACGGCGCTGGCCGCGCCTTCCGGCGTCACGTCTCCACCCGCGCCCTCGCCATGCTTCGGCGGGGACGCATCGGCCGCGCCCTCGTGCTGGGACGGCGTCGCGTTCTCCCCAGGTGTGCCCGGCATCCCTTCCTGTCCCTCGGCCCTGTGCTCGGCGTCCATGGTGGCACCCCCGGTTGTTCCACCCCCGCGCCGCCGGAAACGACGGCGCGGCGGGCGGGCTCTAGCGGGACTTCTTCACCACGACCTTCTTCTTCGCGCCAGCACCCATCACGCGGGAAAGGGGCGCGGAAGCACTGCTCGCCTGCTCAGTGGACGCCGGGCGCGGAGGCTCCGGTGCCCGGGGCGTGGGCGCGGCGGGCGGCGGT
>NZ_RAWE01000310.1 GCF_003611695.1 Corallococcus carmarthensis
CCCCTGGTACGCGCTCTGCCCCTCCACCCCCGGCGGACGCGCTTCGCGCACCAGGCCATGCCGGAGCAGCACGTTGCCGTCCGGGCAACGCACGTCCTGGCCCAGGCACCACATGGCCACGTCGAACAGACGGTCGCCGTCGCGGCGCACGTCGCAGGGAAGCAGGGATGCGGCACTGCCAGAAGAGACCTTGGACATGGGGCGCCTCGGGCTGCAGGTGGCTACTCGTGGTCGTGGTCGTGCTCGCCGGACTCCTCGATGACGAGCGACACGGAGGAGAGCGTCGAAGGGCCGAAGGTGAGCGTGTGCGTGCCCACCGTGAGCGGCACGACGTAGCGGCCCTGGATGTCCGTGCAGAGCGTGGAGCTGGTGGCGCTCTCCTCGAACTCCACCGTCACGCCGCTGCCGTTGGTGACCTTCACCGGCACCGGGGCGCTGGCATAGAGGACGTAGTCCGTGGCCTCGGAGACGGCGAAGGACACCGCGCCGCCCTTGCCTCCCGCGACGTCCACCAGCGCGATGTCGTAGCGCTTGTGGTCATTGCTCACGGCCGGGCCCATGCCGCTGACGGCGGCGGTGACGTTGACGGCGGGGCCTTCCTGCAGGTGCTCGCAGCCCTCCTCGTCGACGTGGGCCTCCTCTTCGTCATCTCCACCGCAACCGGCGGCGAGGAGGGCGGTGGACAGCAGCAGGGCGGACAGAAGCTTCTTCTTCATGATGGGGACTCCAGGGACACAGGGATGGACTGCGGGAACTCCAGCCACCCGGGCCGCACGCGCACCGCTCCCCGGGAGGAGGGACCGCGAAGGATCGGATGGGACTGGAAGGACGGACCGCGGCACGAAGCGCGCCCGTGTCCGGGGCCTGGAGCTTTCCGCGCGCGTGCGGCGGATCCGTTCAGGGAACGGGAACGCGCACGACCCGGACTCCGGTGGCCACGGCGCACCCCGTCCCACGAAGACACGTGGGACTAAGGACGGCGGGCTTCGACGGCGGAGCTCAGGCGCGCGGCGGCGACAGCTTGGGCGCGAGCCTCAGCAGCGCGACGGGTGCCGCGTGGAAGCGGAACACCGCCAGCGCCGGGCTGGAGCGCGTGGAGACCGCGGCCATGATGGTCGCGGACTCGGCCGGAGGCGGTGCCTCGCGGCGGAAGAAGGCGTGGTGGCAGTGGGCCTCCGCGCCGTGGGGCGCGGCCTTCGACACCGGCGCCTTCGCCACGCGCGCATCGTCGAAGGAGAGCTCCTCCTCCAACGGGCCGTCGTGGGACGCGTCACTCACGTGCATCACGTCCCCGTGCTCCAGGCACGTGGTGTGCTGCACAAGCGCGAAGTGGAGCACGCTGCCCACGTACACCAGCACGCACACGAGCACCCACGGCAGCGCCAGCAGGCGCGGCAGGGAGCGAAGCGTACTGGGGTGGCGTCGGAGGCGGCTCACGTCCACTCGGTCTCGAAAAGCAACTGAGTTGTTTTAAGCGACCTCCCTGCCCGGTGCAAGCCGGGACGGGGAGGACCCGGCCCGGTGGGCGAGGTGGCGGGCCTGGAGAACAGCGGAGGGGGTCGCGCGTTGTGGACCCACGAGCCTCCGGGGTCGTAGGTTCCGCGCGTGCACGAGCTCATGGATGTCCTGCGCAGGCAGGCACACTATTTCGGACCGGAGCTGGCGAAGACCGCCTACCAGCGCGGCCTCGCGGTGACGAAGCCGGATGGCAGCACCCAGCCCATCCCCATCACCGCCACGCCGGTCATCCTGGACGCGGAGGAGATCAAACGCCGCGCCCTGCTGTCCGCGAAGCTGGCCTCCGCCACGATGAAGATGGCGCGCAGCGTGCTCGGCGGCCCCGACGCGGAGCTGCTGCTGGGCGCGCTGTCCCCACTGGAGCGCCGCCTGGCGCAGGCCACCTGGGAGGAGAGCCGCAAGCTCGCCACCACGCGCGTGGACTACTTCGTGTCCGGCGGCCAGCCCTGGGCGCTGGAGGTGAACGCCACCATCCCGGCCATGCAGGGCTATTCGGACATCGCGGCGCGCACCTTCATCGAGGTCGTGGCGCGGCACGTGCGCTACCCGGAGAAGGCGCTCGCGTCGCTGCTCACGCTCAACGGCAACAACGCGCTGGCATTGTACCGCGCGCTGCTGGACGGCTACGCGGCCGAGCGCCCTGGGAAGATGCCGGACACGGTGGCGCTGCTCTGCCGCAAGAACGACGCGCAGGTGACGGAGCTGCGCTGGCTGTGTGAACGCTTCCGCGAGTTCGGCGCGGACGCGGACGTGGTGCACCCGGAGGACGTGTCCGGGGACGACGCCTTCACGGTGAACGGCAAGAAGTACGACCTGGTCTACCGCCACCTCTTCGTGCGCCGGCTGGAGCAGACCCCCGCCCCATGGGTGGAGGACTTCCTGGGCGTCGTCCCGGGCAAGAAGGCCGTGTTCCTCAACCCGCCCGCCTCGCAGGTGGAGGTGAAGACGACGTTCGCGCTCCTGTCGCAGGCGGTGACGGACGCGGCGCTCGCGGAACGCGCGGGCCTCACGCCCGACGAGCTGGAGGCGGTGCGCGCGGCGGTGCCGTGGACGCGCCCCTTCCGCCACGGGCCCGGCGTGGGCCCCGACGGCGCGCAGGTGGACGACATCGTGGCGCGCGTGGCCGAGGAGCCCGCGCGCTTCGTGCTCAAGCGCGCGTGGGACTACGGCGGCAAGGCCGTCTTCCTGGGCCGCTCCGTGGGCACCGTGCCCTACGAGGAGCGCGTGAAGGGCGCCTACGGTGAATCCAAGACGTGGGCCCAGCTGTGCGAGCGCGCCGCCACGGACACCCAGGGCGGCGGCTTCGTGGTGCAGGAGGTGGTGGACACGCAGCCGGAAGAGCACCTGCTCTGCGGGCAGAACAGCGTGCTGCCCACCTCCTTCTTCGTCGACTACTCGGCATACGCCTCCGTGGGGCTCGCGAAGCAGCCCGCGTGGGGCGGGGTGTGCCGTGGGTCCATGTCGGAGATCGTCAACATCGTGGGCGGCGGTGGCGTGCTGCCGCTCATCACGACGGAAGTCGCGTCGAAGCTTTTGCTGGCCTGGAAGGCCATTTAAGGCGTCCTCCAAGGATCCTCGTTAGAGAGAGGCCAGGGCGCAGCGGTGCCCGGCCCGAAAGGAAACGAAGCACATGGCGTGGGAATCTTCAGGTGGTTGGCAGAGCGGGCAGGCAGGCGCGGTGGACGACGTCCTGGTGCAGGAGTCGCAGCGCGCGTTCATGTCGCGCGTGCACGGCTGGATGTTCGCGGGCCTGGCGCTCACCGGCGTGATGGCGATGGTGACGCTGGCCAACGAGGCGCTGCTCCGCATCGCGGTGCAGAACCGCATGGCCCTGTTCCTGGTGGAGCTGGGCGTGGTGTTCGGGCTGTCGATCCTGGCGCCCCGGCTGTCCGGCCCGGTGGCCGCGGCGATGTTCCTGGGCTACGCGGCGCTCACCGGCGTGACGCTGTCGGTCATCTTCCTCATCTACACGGCGGGCTCCATCGCCCAGGTGTTCTTCATCACGTCGGCGACGTACGGCGCGATGGCCGTCTACGGCACCGTCACCAAGAAGGACCTGAGCGGCTGGCGCACGTTCCTCTTCATGGGGCTCATCGGCATCCTCATCGCGGGCGTGGTGAACTTCTTCGTCCAGAGCAGCGCCCTGTCCTTCGTGAGCGCGTGCGCGGGCGTGCTCGTGTTCGCGGGCCTCACCGCCTACGACACCCAGAAGCTGCGCGAGTACCACGCGGGCACGGGCTTCCAGAGCACGGCCACGGTCAGCATCGTGGGCGCGCTCACCCTCTACCTGGACTTCATCAACCTGTTCCTGTCGCTGCTGCGCCTGCTGGGCAAGCGCCGCGACTAGTTCCAGGCATCAAGGGCCGACGCGGTACTTCAAGGCGGGGCGCGAGGCGGACAACCGCCTTCAGCGCTCCGCCTTCTTGTTGAAGGGCATCAGCAGCCGCTCCACGGGGCGCCCCTGCACCAGGTGCTCCTCCACGATGGTGGGCACGTCCTCCACCTTCACGCCGCCGTACCAGGTGCCCTCCGGGTAGACGACCACGGAGACGCCGAAGGCGCACGTGTCCACGCAGCCCGCCGCGTTGGCCCGCATGCTGCGCTTGAGCCCGCGCTTGTCGAGCTCCTCCTTGAAGGCGGCCCGCACCTCCTCCCCGCCCTTGGTGGCGCAGCACCCCTTGGGGTGACCGTCCGGACGGCGGTTGGTGCAGACGAAGACGTGGCGTTCGAAGGGAGGCGGCATGGTCCGCCTCCTAACGCGCCCGGGCATCGAAATCGATGCCGCCATTCAGCAGCCGACCGTCCAGGCCCGCCCCACCCGGTCCCTTGCTCGTGGGGGCGCCGGAGCACTCCCCCGCTCGGCACACGGACTGACAGCAAACATCCGCGAGTGATCACAAGCGCTTGGACAGACGTCCTTCCCCGCGTGTCCGGTTTTGCATGGCCATGACCCTACATTGCCAGCCACAGCAACCGTTGCCACGGGGAGAAGGGTTGTTAGATCCAGCCTTGGGCGCAATTCGGGCCGTGTTGAAATGTCCACCAAATGAAGTGTGTAAGCAGGGCTCTGACACTAGATATGGGGTTGTGGGTGATGTTGACGGACCCCACCAGCGATCATATGGATCCGCCCGCCCGGCGGGTGGGCAGTCAGGCCCGGGCCCGGATTCCAGTGGTATGTCCGCTGGCTTCTGCCCATCCCGGACCATCCCAACGCTGCCGTCCCCGCGCCTGGAAGTGATCATCGGATCCCCTGGGATCTCGCGGCGTTGGCCATTTTGCAAATTTTGCATCATCACTCTCAGTGTTTCTGGAGGTCGGCGGCATGGAGAAGGAACTGAGCGGGAAGCCGGTGGTGGCAGGCAGGGAGTCGCGGCGCGGAGGACGCGCGAAGGGCAAGGCGGCGACGGCCTCCACGGGGCTGACCGTGGAGCGCTTCTTCACGACGCCCGGGGTGGATCCAGCGGACGAGCTGGCGTGGGAGCTGCGCAGCGCGAGCATCAAGGGCGAGGACGGCAAGGTCGTCTTCGACCAGAAGGACATCGAGGTCCCCAAGTCCTGGTCGATGCTGGCGACGAACGTCGTGGCGTCGAAGTACTTCCGGGGCACGCCCGGCACGCCGGAGCGTGAGACGAGCGTGCGCAAGCTGGTGGCGCGCGTGGTGGACACCCTCACCCGCTGGGGTGAGGACGGGCACTACTTCGCGTCGGCGGTGGACCGCGAGGCGTTCCACGCGGAGCTGACGCACCTGCTCTTGCGCCAGAAGGCGGCGTTCAATTCACCCGTCTGGTTCAACGTGGGCGTGGAGGAGCACCCGCAGTGTTCGGCGTGCTTCATCAACAGCGTGGACGACAACATGGAGTCCATCCTGGGGCTGGCGCGCACGGAAGGGATGCTCTTCAAGTACGGCAGCGGCACGGGCTCCAACCTGTCCAGCATCCGCGGCAGCAAGGAGTTCCTGGCGGGCGGCGGCACCGCGTCCGGCCCGGTGTCGTTCATGCGCGGCTTCGACGCGTTCGCGGGCGTCATCAAGAGCGGCGGCAAGACGCGGCGCGCGGCGAAGATGGTCATCCTCAACGCCGAGCACCCGGACATCCTCGAGTTCATCCGCTGCAAGTCGAACGAGGAGAAGAAGGCCTGGGCGCTGATTGAAGCGGGCTACGACCCGTCCTTCAACGGCGAGGCCTACGGGTCGGTGTTCTTCCAGAACTCCAACAACTCCGTGCGCGTCACCGACGACTTCATGAAGGCGGTGGTGAACGACGGTCCGTGGCAGACGCGCGCGGTGCGCGACGGCCAGGTCGTGGACACGTTCAAGGCCCGCGAGCTGTTCCGCGAAATCGCCGAGGCGGCGCACCTGTGCGGCGACCCGGGCCTCCAGTACGACACCACGGTGAACGCGTGGCACACGTGCTCCGGCACGGCGCGCATCAACGCGTCCAACCCCTGCTCCGAGTACATGTTCCTGGATGACTCGGCCTGCAACCTGGCGTCGCTGAACCTGATGCACTTCCGCACGCTGGAGGGTGGCTTCGACGTAGCCGCCTTCAAGCACGCGGTGTCCGTGGTGCTGCTGGCGCAGGAGATCATCGTCGGCTTCAGCCGCTACCCCACCGAGCGCATCGCGAAGAACAGCCACGACTACCGGCCGCTGGGCCTGGGGTACGCGAACCTGGGCGCGCTCTTGATGGCGTCCGGCCTGCCCTACGACTCCCCTGCCGGCCGCAACCTGGCGGCGGCGATTACGTCGCTCATGTGCGGCGAGGCGTACGCGACGAGCGCGCGCATCGCGCAGAAGCAGGGCGCGTTCGCGGGCTACGGCAACAACGCGGAGCCCATGCTCGGCGTCATCCGCAAGCACCGCAAGGCGGCGTACCAGCTGCCGGCGGACGGCGTGAGCGCGGAGCTGCACGCAGCGCAGAAGGAGGCGTGGGACGACGCGCTGGCGCGCGGCACGGAGCACGGCTACCGCAACAGCCAGGTGACGGTGCTGGCGCCCACGGGGACCATCGGCTTCATGATGGACTGCGACACCACGGGCATCGAGCCGGACATCGCGCTGATCAAGTACAAGAAGCTGGTGGGCGGCGGCATGCTGAAGATCGTCAACCAGACGGTCCCGCTGGCGCTGGAGAAGCTGGGCTACCCGCAGACGCAGGCGCAGGACATCATCGCGTACCTGGACAAGCACGACACCATCGAGGGCGCTCCGCACCTGAAGCCGGAGCACCTGGCGGTGTTCGACTGCGCGTTCAAGCCGTCCAAGGGCCAGCGCAGCATCCACTGGATGGGCCACATCGAGATGATGTCCGCCGCGCAGCCGTTCCTCTCCGGCGCCATCTCCAAGACGGTGAACATGCCGACCGACGCCTCGGTGGAGGACATCGAGAAGGCGTACGTCGAGGCGTGGCGCTGCGGCCTGAAGGCCATCGCGGTGTACCGCGACGGGTGCAAGCGCACGCAGCCGCTCAACACGTCGCGCGACAAGGCCCCGGAGGCCCGCCGCGCGGTGGCCGAGCCCGCCCCCGCCGTGATGCCCGAGCCCAAGGCGCTCCGCCGCCGGCTGCCGGACGAGCGGCAGTCCATCACGCACAAGTTCTCCATCGGCGGCCACGAGGGCTACCTGACGGTGGGCATGTACGAGGACGGCAAGCCGGGTGAGCTCTTCGTCGTGATGGCGAAGGAGGGCTCGGTGGTGAGCGGCCTGATGGACAGCTTCGCCACCAGCGTGTCCCTGGCGCTCCAGTACGGCGTGCCGCTGCAGGTGCTGGCGGACAAGTTCTGCCACACCCGCTACGAGCCGAGCGGCTTCACGGGCAACCCGTCGATTCCCATCGCCAAGTCCATCACCGACTACATCTTCCGGTGGCTGTCGCTGAAGTTCCTGCCCACGGAGCCTTGCGCGGACGACGCGGAGGTGACGCCGGTGGAGGAGGCCCGTCCGGCGCCGGTGACGCAGGCGGCGGTGCCGGCCCAGACGGGGACGCTGCAGCTGTCCGCGATGAACTCGCGCAGCACGTACCTGAACCAGGCGGACGCCCCGCCCTGCCACCAGTGCGGCGCCATCACCGTGCGCAGCGGCGCCTGCTACAAGTGCGCGAACTGCGGCACGACCAGCGGCTGCAGCTGAAGCGCCGCCGCGGTCGTGAGCTGAAGTGAAGAAGGGCTCCGGGGCTTCAGGCTCCGGGGCCCTTCGTGTTTCAGGGGAAGCGGTGGAGGCGGGTGCAGATCTCCACGGCGCGGTCCGCGATGCGGCCCAGCTCCTCCAGCATGGCGACCTCCAGGGGCGCGGGGCCGTGCTCGGCGACGAAGAAGGCCACGGGCTGCCCGCGCGAATGGAGCGGGAAGACGAGCAGGTGCGACTCGGTCTCGCCGCACAGCGCGGAGAAGATGACCTCGTCCTGGGGGCCCTGCGGGGCGCTGAAGACGCTGGGGCTGGGGCCGTTCAGCGCGGAGGTGAAGAGGGACGGCGTGTCCAGGTCCACCTTGAGCGCGGAGACCTCCGGACGGTCGCTGCCCGGGCCCCAGGCGCGGCCCACACGCGCGAGGCCGAAGCTGTCACCCAGGAGGAAGGCCCGGCGGAAGCGGCCCGCGCTGTAGGCCAGCAGCACCTTGCCCACCATGCCCTGCGAGTCCGCGGTGTCGAGCGCGGAGAGGACCTGATCCGCCGTGACAGCGGGACCGTCTGTCGCCGTGTCGGTGGACGCGCTGGCGGCGGCGAGCAGGGCCTGCGCGGGGTCGATGTGCGCGACGGCCTGAGGCTGCCAGGGCTGCTGCATGAACTCCCACGCGGAGGCCAGGGCCACGCCGTCCTCGGAGGCGGCGGGCGCGGCGGCGGGGACGTCCAGGTCCACGACACGGTCCGCCCAGGTGGACTCCGGGCTGTGGCCCACGGAGCCCTCCCCTTCCCCGCCGCCCTGCCAGCCCACGAACTCCCACGTGGAGGCCAGCTGCATGGGCTCCTCGGTGGTGGTGGGCAGGTCGTCGAGGGCGATGGGCGTCCGGTCGCGGGCCGGGGCCGGAGGCGCGACCACGAGGCGCGGCTTCGGCGGAACCACGGGCTCTTCGGTGGCCGCGGGGCTGGTGACGTCAGCGGACGCGGAGACCGGTTCGGGCGTGGGCTCCGGGAC
>NZ_RAWE01000311.1 GCF_003611695.1 Corallococcus carmarthensis
CGCGCCCTCCCCCGCCTCCGTGCGTCCCGAGGCCCGAAGCGCCGACGACGAGGCCGCGCTCACCTACGCGCGCGGCGTGCTGGAGGCGGAGGCCCGCGCCATCCTGGGCGTCACGGACCGGCTGGGGGACGCGTTCCTGCGCGCGCTGAAGCGGGTGCGCGACTGCCCGGGCCAGGTGGTGGTGACGGGCATGGGGAAGGCGGGCCACATCGGCCAGAAGCTGTCCTCCACGCTGGCGTCCACCGGCATCCGCTCCGTGTTCCTCCACCCCGCGGAGGCCGTGCACGGCGACCTGGGCCGCGTGGGCCAGGGCGACGTCATCCTCGCGCTGTCCAACAGCGGCAGCACGGAGGAGCTCCTACGCCTGCTGCCCCTCTTCAAGCGCATGGGCACGCCGGTGGTGGCGCTCACCGGCGACGCGGACAGCCCGCTCGCGAAGGGCGCGGAGGTGGTGCTGGACATCGGCCGGATTGAAGAGGCCTGCCCCATGGGGCTGGTGCCCACCGCGTCCACCGCCGCGCTGCACGCCGTGGGCGATGCGCTGGCGATGACGTTGCTCCGCTCGCGTCCTTTCGGGCGGGACGACTACGCGCTCCTGCACCCGGGCGGGAAGCTGGGGCGCTCCGTGCTGCGCGTCTTCGAATTGATGCGCACGGGCCCCGCGAACCCGCTGGTGCTGGACACCGCGCGGCTGTCGCAGGCGGTGGTGGTGATGACCAACACGCCGGGCCGGCCGGGCGCCGCGTGCGTGGTGGACCGCGACGGGAAGCTGGAGGGCATCTTCACCGACGGCGACCTGCGCCGGCTGGTGGAGAGGGGCCACACGGACTTCGAGGTGCCGGTGCGGCAGGTGATGGGCAAGCGCCCGCGCTGCATCACCCCGGACACGCTGGTGCTCACCGCCGCCACGCAGATGCGCGAGCTGAAGGTGGACCAGCTGCCCGTGGTGGACGTCGAGGGCCGCGCGGTGGGCCTGCTCGACGTCCAGGATCTGCTGGCCGCGAAGTTCGTCTAGGCGCGAAGCACTACTGCGACAGCTTCGCCTGGAGCGCGGCCTTGTTCGGGTAGTTGGGCACGTCCTGGGCCAGCTTCTCCCAGAGGGCCTTGGCGCCCTTCGCGTCGCCCTTGGCGAGCAGCGTGTCGCCCAGCTTCTCCACCGCGCCCGCGTCGGACTGGAGCGCCACGCTCCACACGCGCGCGCCCATGGGACGTCCCAGGCCCACCAGCGCCCAGGCCATGCCCGCCTTCGCGCGGCCGTTCTCCGGCTGGAAGGGCACCACGCGGGTGTAGTTGGCCAGGGCCTCCTGGTAGCGGCCGCGCGCCAGGTGCTCCTCGCCCTCCTCCACCAGCTTGGTGAGGCCCGCCTCCAGCTCCGGCGTGCGCTCGGTGTTCTTCACCGCGTCCACCATCTCTGGCGACAGCGGGCGCGGCGCGTCCGGCGGCAGCGCGGCGGCCTGCGCGGTGGACTGGGACAGGCGCACCTTGCGGTCCGCGGCGCGCGACGCGAGCCACTTCCGCCGGCCCCCCGCCTTCACCGTCTCGTCGATGCGCACGCTCAGCTCGCGGGCCATGGCCGCGCGCGGCGATTCCGGGTTCGCCGTCACCAGCGCGTCGAAGCCTTCACGCGCGGACTTGAGCGCCTGGAGGTCCTCGCCCTTCGTCTCGAAGAGCAGCGAGGAGTGGGCGTAGAGCGCCTCTTCATGCCGGGGCTCCACCTCCAGCACGCGCGCGTACGCCTTCAGCGCGTTGGCGCTGTCGCCGCCCAGGTACAGCGCGTTGCCGCGCAGCACGTCCACGTCCATCGCGGGCACCAGCGCGGCGCGAGCGCACGCGGCGGCGCCCGCGGTGTCACCCGACTTCGCGCGGGACTGCGCCACGGCCTCCATCGCGTCCAGCGCCTGGCCCGGCGTGAAGCCGCAGTTCGCGGCCTCCGGGGTGGCGATGGGGGCCTTGCCCAGCTTCTTCCGGGACGCGAGGAACAGCGAGCGCACGCCGTCCGCCTTGGCCTGCGCCTGGCCCAGGTAGGCCAGCGCCTCCGTGTTGCGGCCGTTCGTGTAGTAGAGCTTGCCCAGCGACGAGGCGATCTCGAAGGTCTTCTCCCGCTCGCGCAGGCCTTCCGACGAGTCGAGCTGCTTCATCAGCTCCTCGGCGGAGGGCGGCAGCTTGTTCGCGTCCACGGTGGGGTGGCCCGACGGCAGCGGCGTGCCCGGCGCCACGGGGGAACCCGCGGGCATCGTGGGGTGGCCGGGAGGCAGCGCGCCGTTCGCGGCACCGGAGCCGGCACCAGGACCCATGGTGGGAGACGCCTGGGTGCCGGGCGGAATCGTGGGGTGGCCGGGAGGCAGGGGGGTGGGCTCGGCCGCGAGCAGCGCGGCCGTGGCCAGGACGAGGGACAGGCTCATAGTTCGTGGACGGGGAAACGGGCGCCCATGTCGGGCCAGAAGAGGGCCTCGCGCTTGCGGACGTCCTGGGGGGCGAGCTTCGCGAGCAGTTCCTGCACTGTCATGCCCAGCACCGGGTGGCGGGCGTCGGGGGCCAGCTCCGCCAGGGGCTCCAGCGCGAAGCGGCGCTTGTGCAGTTCGAGGTGGGGCACCTGGAGGTTCGCATCCGCGACGACGGAGTGGTCCTCCTCGTCCCACAGGAGGATGTCCAGGTCGATGGTGCGCGGGCCCCAGCGCTGGAGCCTGCGGCGGCCCAGGTCCTGCTCGATGCGCTGGAGGATGCACAACAGGCGCTGCGGCGTCAGGTCGCAGTCCAGCGCCACCACGGCGTTCAGGAAGCGCGGCTGCGCGGGACCCACCGGCGCGGTGTCATAGAGCGAGGAACACCCCAGCACCGACACCGCGTCGATGCACGACATCGCGGCGAGGGCGGAGACGAGGTGGGACTCGCGGTCGCCCTCGTTGGAACCCAGTCCTACATAGACGGTCGCACTCAAGGCTCCATCTCAACCGGGTTCACCAGGGTTCCGATTCCCTCCAGCTCCACCTCCACCGTGTCCCCCGCCTTGAGCGCACCCACACCGGACGGCGTGCCCGTGCTGACCAGGTCGCCGGGCAGCAGCGTCATGATGTGGGAGATGAAGGAGACCAGGCGGGCGGGGCTGAACACCATGTCGGACGTCCGGCCATCCTGCCGCACCTCTCCGTTCACCCGGCACACCACGCGCAGGTCCGCGGGGGACAGGCCCGTCACGGCCCAGGGGCCCGCGCAGGCGAAGGTGTCGTAGCCCTTCGCGCGGGTGTGCTGGATTTCCTTCCGCTGGATGTCGCGCGCGGTGACGTCGTTGAAGGCGGTGAGGCCCCAGATGGCGCGCGCGGCGGTGGCCTCGTCGGCGTTCTTCAGGCGCTCACCGATGACGAGCGCCAGCTCCGCCTCGTAGTGCACTTCCTGGCTCGCCTTGGGGAGGCGGATGGGAGCGCCCGGGCCGTTGAGCGCGGTAGAGGGCTTGGTGAAGATGAGCGGCTCGGTGGGGATGGGCTTGCCCATCTCCTCCGCGTGCTTGCGGTAGTTCTGCCCGATGCAGACGACCTTCGACGCGTCCGACGGCGTGAGCAGCGTGAGCCCCTTGAGCGAGCGGCGCAGGCCGGTCTCCTTGCCACCGGCCCACGGCGCGGCGGTGAGCACCACCACCTCGTTGCCGTCGACGCGGCCGAAGCTGGCACGGCCCTCGACCTGGAAGCGGCAGTAACGGGCGGTCATGTCTTCCCCTGGAGGCCGAGCACGTCGGCCATGTCATAGAGTCCCGGCGCACGGCCCGCCACCCAGCGCGCGGCCCTCAATGCCCCTTGCGCGAACTGATCACGATTCGTCGCGCGGTGGGTGAGTTCGATGCGCTCGCCCTCGCCGAAGAAGTAGACCGTGTGCTCGCCCACCACGTCCCCGCCGCGCAGCGCCTGCACGCCAATCTCACCCGGCGGCCGGGCGCCCGTCTGCCCCTCGCGCGCGAAGGTGAGGTCGTCCTTCGTGCGGCCCAGCGCCTCCACCAGCACCTCCGCCAGCTTGAGCGCGGTGCCGCTGGGCGCGTCCTTCTTCATGCGGTGGTGCGCTTCCAGCACCTCCACGTCGAACGAGGGCCCCAGCACGCGGGCCAGCTCCGCCGCCATGCGGATGACCAGGTTCACGCCCACGGACATGTTGGGCGCCGCGACGATGGGCACGCGGCGGGCGTGCGCTTCCAGCTGCGCGCGGCCCTCCGGCGTGAAGCCCGTGGTGCCCACCACCAGCGCCACGCCGCGCTCGGCGCAGATGCGCGCGTGCTGAAGCGTGGCCTCCGGACCGGTGAAGTCCACGACGACGTCCGCCTTCGCGCCGTCCAGCGCGCGGCCCAGGTCGTCCTGCGCGAGCACGTCCAGCGGCGTGCCCAGCCGGGCCACGAGCCCCGCGTCCTGTCCCGCCAGGGGACTACCGGGGCGCACCGTGGCGCCCACCACCGGCAGGTCGCTGGCGGCCTTCGCCAGGCGCACCAGCGTGCTGCCCATGCGGCCGGAGATGCCGGTGATGACGGTGCGGGTCATGGCGCGTATTCCCTTCAGGCCTTCAGCAGTCCCAGCCCGGACAGCTCTTCCTTCAGCTTCGCGGCGTTCGCCTCGCCCATGGGCACGAGCGGCAGCCGGAGCTCCGGACCGAACATGCCCATCAGGTGCAGCGCCCACTTCACCGGGATGGGGTTGGACTCCACGAAGAGCAGCCGGTGCAGCGCGTTCATCCGCACCTGGATGCCGCGCGCCTTCGCGATGTCGTTGCTCCGCGCCGCCGCCACCAGGTCCGCCATCATGCGGGGCGCGACGTTGGCGGACACGGAGATGACGCCCTTGCCGCCGCACGCGATGAAGGGCAGCACCGTGAAGTCGTCGCCGGACAGGAACGTCATCCGGTCACCGCACTTCTCCACCAGGTCCACCGTGCGGATGAGGTTGCCCGTGGCCTCCTTCAGCGCCACGACCTCCGGGATGTCACACAGCTGGAGCACCGTCTCCGGCAAGAGGTCCACGCCCGTGCGGCCCGGCACGTTGTAGGCGATGAGCGGGAAGCCGGGGTGCGCCTTGGCGATGGCGCGGTAGTGCTCCACCAGGCCCGCCTGCGTGGGCTTGTTGTAGTAGGGCGTGACGATGAGCGCGCCGTTGGCGCCCACCTCGCGCGCGCGGCCCACGGAGTCGATGGTTTCACGCGTGCTGTTGCTGCCCGCGCCCGCCACCACCGGAACCCGGCCCTTCACCTCGTCCACGACGACGGCGATGGCGCGCGCGCGCTCGTCCGCGTCCAGGGTGACGGCTTCGCCGGTGGTCCCCATGGGCAGCAGCACGTTCGTGCCGCCGTCCAGCTGGTAGCGCACCAGGGCCCGGAAGGCCCCCTCGTCCAGCGCTCCATTGAGGAACGGAGTGGCCAGCGCCGTCATGGAGCCTTCGAAGGTCTTCATGCCGGCGCTTATACGTTCAGGCCCGCTCGCCGCGCCAGAGGTCCTCGACCCGCTCGCGCTCCCGCACGACACGCCAGGCGGCGCCGTCCACCAGCACCTCCGCCGGACGGGGGCGCGAGTTGTAGGTGGAAGCCATGCTCATCCCGTAAGCCCCGGCGCTCATGAAGGCATACAGGTCGTCCTGGCGAGGCAGCACCAGGGGACGTGCCCGCGCGAGCACGTCCGTGGACTCACACACCGGCCCCACGACGTCCACCTCCACGTCCCGGCCGCGGCGCTTCACCACCGGCTGGATTTCATGGTGCGCCTCGTAGAGGGCCGGGCGCATCAGGTCGTTCATGCCCGCGTCCACCACCACGAAGGTGCGCGCCTCGGTGGGCTTGCGGTACAGCACGCGCGTGAGCAGCACGCCCGCGTTGCCCACGAGCGCCCGCCCGGGCTCCAACAGCAGCGTGGCGCCGGTGGCCTCCGTCGCGGTCCGCACCGTGCGCGCGTAGTCCTTGGGGCTGGGCGGCGTCTCGTCCGAATAGGTGATGCCCAGGCCCCCGCCCACGTCCAGGTACTCCAGCGCGTGGCCCTGGGCCTTGAGCGTGACGTAGAGGTCCGCCACCTTGGTGATGGCGGCCTTCATGGGCGCGGTGCGCGTGAGCTGCGACCCGATGTGGCAGTCCAGCCCCAGCGCCTTCAGCCCCTTGAGCTTCTTCGCCTTCGCGTAGAGGGCGACCGCCTCCTCGAAGGGCACGCCGAACTTGGACGTCTTCAGGCCGGTGGAGATGTAGCGGTGCGTGCGCGCGTCCACGTCCGGGTTCACGCGCAGGGCGAACGGCGCGCGCTTGCCCAGCCGGCGCCCCACCGCATCCAGCGCCTCCAGCTCCTCCGCGCTCTCCACGTTGAAGAGCAGCAGGCCCTGGGAAAGCGCCTGCGCCATCTCATCCGGCGTCTTGCCCACGCCCGCGAACACCGTCTTGCCGGGCTCGCCGCCGGCTTGCTTCACGCGCGCCAGCTCGCCGCCGGACACGATGTCGAAGCCGCTGCCCAGCCCCGCGAAGAGGCGCAGGATGGCCAGGTTGGAGTTGGCCTTCACCGAATAGCAGATGAGGTGCTTCTGCCCCTGGAACGCGTCCGTCACCGCGCGGAAGCGCTCCGTGAGCGCGGCGGTGGCGTAGACGTAGGTGGGAGTGCCCACCGCGTCCGCGATGGCGGAGAGGGGCACCCCTTCGGCGTGCAGCACGCCCTTCTTGTAGTCGAAGGCGCTCACTCGGGCAGTCCTGCGTCCGTGCTGGACGGCGGCACCGTGGGGCCGGAGGGCTCCACGGGTCCGCGCGGCGGCTGCTGCGCGGGCACCGTCTCCGCCGTGGGCGCGGGCAGCGGCGCCGGACGGGGCGCGCGGGGGCTGCCCTTGATGCCGCACGCCACCAGCGCGAGCGTCAGGCTGGTGGCGGCGCACAGCCGCAGGAAGGAGGAGCGCATGGATTAGAACCGGATGGCCAGCATGCCGCGGATGGCGTGCGCGGTGCTGAGCTCCTGGCCCGGCAGGCCCAGGTCCTTCAAGGCATCCAGGGGGAAGAGGATGCCGTAGTCGATGCCCGCCACGAAGCCGTCCTCGGTCATGTAGCGCGCGCCGATGTCCGCCTCCAGGCCCAGCGCCTTGCTGGCGTAGGACGGCGTGGACTCCGCGTAGAACGCCTGCGAGTAGATGACGCTGCCGAAGACGTCGAAGCCCTCCGCGATGGAGTACTTGAGGCCCGGCTTCACGTAGAACGCGTCCGTCACCCCGTTGAGGATGGACCGCCACAGGATGAGGTCCACGCGGTAGTCGCGGTTGAAGCGGAAGTTGCGGATGGCGTTGTCGCTGCAGCCGCCGCTGTCGCAGCTGTACTGACGGCCCTCCACGTCGCCCGGCGCGGTGTTGCCGTCCGTCCCCGAGCCCTGGCGGCCCGGGTAGTTGCCGAAGCCCGGCGCCTTGTCACCGGAGGCGAAGCCCAGCTCGATGCCCAGGTGCAGCTTCTCCGGGATGACGTGGAACTCCGTCTGGAGCACGCCGCCGAACTGCGCGACGCGCAGCGACTGGGTGGTGGGGTCGTTGGCCGTGAGCGCGCGCCCGTCGATGGTGCCCAGCTGCGCGGCGAACTCCGCCTCGATGCGGAACTGCTTCTCCGCGTACTTGAACCACAGGTCCGGGATGTACAGCGTGCCGCCGCGCGGGACGAACGGCGGCGCGGTGACGGTCGTGGGGTTGGAGGGGTTGGCGTTCTCGAAGGGGACGCCCGTCTCCGTCGTCGTCGCGTAGCGCTGCGTGCGGTAGGTGAAGTACAGGCCGTAGTTGAGGACGCCCTGGTTGTTGTCCAGCTTGGCCTTCTGCTGCTGGTCGGTGTCGCGCCGCGCGATGGCCAGCACCAGGCTGTGCGCGTCGTCGGACTGGGTGAGGTCCACCGGCTCGCCCAGGGCGTTGGCCTTCTCCGTGGACAGCCCTTCCGAGTTGAAGTCCAGCATGGGCGTCACGTACCAGCCGGCGAACGGCTCCGTGACGAACTGGATGCGGTCCACCGTGTCGCCGTAGTCGCAGTCCAGGCAGTTGCCGTCGTTGCGCAGCATGCCCACGCCCCAGTGGCTGCCCATGCGGCCGAAGCGCAGGATGCCCACCGGCGTCGTCACCTCACCGTACGCGCGGCGGACATGGACGGAGTCCTTGAACGCGTTGACGGCGGAGTTGGACGGGGACTGGTTCTCCGAGAAGAGCGTGAAGTTGTTGCGCCCATCCCCGCTGTAGGCGCTGTCCGGGTTGGAGCCCAGCAGGATGTTGTCCAGCGCGTCCACCTGCGCCTTGATGCGCACGTCCTCGGAGACGTTGAAGGACGGATCCAGCCGGAAGCGCATGTTGGCGCCCGCCTGGGTCTGCTCGGAGGCGGAGCGCGGCGAGCGCGTCCACAGCTGGCGGCCCAGGGGCGTGCCGGTGGGCAGCGCGGGCTTGCCCAGGTCGAACTTGTAGAAGAGCGTGGGGCGCACGCGCAGGTAGCCGTCCAGCGTGAACAGCTCCAGCTTGCGCTTCTCCTCCGTCCACTCCTCCTGCCAGTCGTTGCTGGCCACGGCCTGGGTGGCCGTCTGGGCGCGGATGTCCTCGCGCAGCTCCTGCCGCGTGGCCTCCAGGCGCTGCTCCAACTCCTCGCGGCTGACGGAACCTTCAGTGGGGGTGGGAGC
>NZ_RAWE01000312.1 GCF_003611695.1 Corallococcus carmarthensis
GTCCCCATCCCCTTCCAGCCGAAGGTGGAGGACCCCATGCTCACCCCCGTCCCGCCCGCGCAGGAGCAGGTGAAGACGTGGGACGAGGCCCTCACCCGGGTACGCCAGCAGTCCACGGACCTGCGCAGCGCGGAAGCCGGCGTGACGCGGGCGCAGGGCCGGTGGCGCCAGTCGCTGGGCCTGCTGCTGCCCAACGCTCGGGCCACGGCGGGCCTGGGAGTGGACGTGCTCCACCCGGACGTTCCCTCCACGGCGGGCGGCGGCGTGGTGGGCGGCACCAACACCGGCACCGGGGCCAAGGTCCCCAGCGCGCCCCTGGGCACGCTGTCCGCGACCCTCACCCAGTCCATCATCGACGTGGGGGCGTGGCGGGGCCTGTCGTCCGCGAAGGCGACGGAGACCGCGTCGGTGGCCAACCTCCAGGACGTGCAGCGCCGCCTCACCCAGGGGCTGGCGCAGGTGCTGGTGGCCACGGTGGCCGCCGAGCGCGCCGCGGAGATCAACCGCGTGGGCCTGCGCCAGGCCCTGGAGCGCTACGCCATCACCCAGCGCTCGTTCGAGCTGGGCGCCGGCACGCAGCTGGACGTGGTGCGGGTGGGCCAGGACGTGGCGGTGGCCCGGCAGACGCTGGTGGCCGGGGACGAGCAGCTGCGCCGCACGCGGGAATCGCTGGGCCTGTCGCTGGGCGAGGACCACGGCGTGGGCGTCAACCCGGCCTTCAACCTCGCGGGGCTGGTGGAGCAGACGCGCCAGGAATGCTCCGCCTTGCAGGATGTGAACGCCCGGGCGGACCTGGTCGCCCTGAGGGCCAACGTGGAAGCGACCCGGGAGAGCCGGCGCCAGGCGTCCGCGGGCTACCTGCCCACCCTGGGACTGAGCACCACCCTCCTGGGCTTCACCACCGACCCCGGCTTCGGCCGGTTCGCCACCTGGAACGTGTCCGCGGTGCTGTCCGTTCCGCTGTGGGAGGGCGGACAGCGCGGCGGGCTCGTGCGCGAGCGCGAAGGCATTGAACAACAGGCGGCCCAGTCGCTGGAGGCCAACCGCCGCGGCGTGAATGTGGAGATTTCCCGCGCCCGGCGTGGAGTGGAAGTCGCGGAGGCCCTGTTGAAGACCGCGTCCGAGTCCGTGGACCTGGCGGACCGGACGGACCGGCTCACACGCCGGGCCTTCGAGGTGGGACGAGGTGGCAGCTTGGAGCTGGTGCAGAGCGGAGCCGCCCTCCGTCAGGCCCAGCTCTCGTTGGTTTTGAGGGAATTCGAGCTCGTTCAGGCCCGCCTGGACGCGTTCCTGACGGAGGCCCGGTGCGACTGGTGACGAGGGTACGCCCCCTGAAGGCGCTGATGACGAAGACGGTGTTGGGCGCGGCGCTGGTGGCTTCCGCGGCCGGGTGCTCGGGCAAGCCGGAGGCGAAGGCGCCTCCTCCACCGCGCGAGGTGCAGGTGGTGGCCCTGGCGCCGCACGAGGTGCGGGACACCGGGGAGTACCTGGGCTCGCTGCTGTCGCGGCAGAGCGTGACGGTGCTGCCGCAGGTGAACGGCTACGTGCGCAAGATCCTGGTGAAGCCCGGCCAGAAGGTGGAGGCCGGCACGCCGCTCGTGGAGGTGGACGCGCGCGAGGAGACCGCGGCGCTGGACAGCGCCCAGGCCCAGCAGAACTCCTCCACGGTGGAGCTGGAGCTGGCGAAGCGCACCCTGGCGCGCACGGAGTCCCTCAACCGCGAGGGCCTGGCCAGCGTGCAGGAGCTGGAGCGCGCCCAGGCGGCGGTGAAGGCGTCGGAGGCCGCGTCGCGCGCGGCCGGCGCGACGGTGGCGCAGCGCCAGGTGCAGCTGCAGTTCCACGTGGTGCGCGCGCCGTTCGCGGGCACCATGGGCGACGTGCTGGTGCGCGTGGGTGACTTCGTGGGCGCCACCACGACGCTCACCACGGTGGCCCAGGCGGACGCGCTGGAGGTCAGCGTGTCGGTGCCGGCGTTCCGCGCGCGGTCGCTCAAGCCGGACACCCAGCTGGAGCTGTTGGATCAGCAGGGCAAGGTCATCCTCTCCAGCACCGTGTTCTACGTGGCGCCGCAGACGGATCCGCGCACGCAGCTGGTGGAGGTGAAGGCCGCCTTCCGCAACACGGTGGGCCTGCGCCCCAGTGAGCTGCTGCGGGCGCGGCTGGTGTACTCCACGCGGGACGCGCTCCAGATTCCGGCGCTCGCGGTGGTGCGCCAGAGCGGTCAGCCCTTCGCGATGGTGGTGGAGAAGAAGGACGGCAAGACGCTGGTGGAGCGCCGCCCGGTGGCCCTGGGCACGCTGGGCGACATGTCCTACGTGGTGGAGGGCGGCCTGAAGCAGGGCGACCTCGTCGCGGTGTCGTCGCTGCACATGCTCCGCGACGGCATGCCCGTCATCCCCAAGCAGATCACCTTGAACGACGAGTCCACCCAGCCAGCGGACACCGCGCGGGCCGATGAGGTCCCCACGAACGCCCAGCGGCCCCGCTCGGCGACGGGCGGCACCACCGGCGGCAGCCGCTAGCAGGCGATTCCAAGAGAGGCGCCACACCGTGTTCGTCGACTTCTTCATCCGCAGGCCTGTCTTCGCCATCGTCTGCTCCATCATCCTGACGCTGGTGGGCGTCATCGCCATCCCGACGCTGCCCATCGCGCAGTATCCGGACCTGGCGCCGCCCCAAGTCACCGTCACCAGCACCTACGTCGGCGCGAGCGCCGAGGTGGTGGAGTCCGCCGTCACCATCCCGTTGGAGCAGGAGCTCAACGGCGTGGAGGACATGCGCTACATCACCTCCACCAGCAGCAACGACGGCACCAGCACCATCACGGTCACCTTCGCCCCCACGCGCAACATCGAGGTGGCGGCGGTGGACGTGCAGAACCGCGTGAGCCGCGCCGCGGCCCGCCTGCCCGCGCAGGTGAACCAGACGGGCATCGTGGTGAACAAGGCCTCCAGCCAGATGCTGCTGACGGTGGGCCTGTCCTCCCCGGACAACCGCTACGACGCGAAGTTCCTCTCCAACTACGCGGACGTGAACCTCAAGGACGCCATCAAGCGCGTCCGCGGCGTGGGCGAGGTGCGCATCTTCGGTGAGCGCAAGTTCTCCATGCGCCTGTGGTTGGATCCGTCGGAGCTGGCGCGGCGCAACATGACGCCGCAGGACGTGGTGCGCGCGCTCCAGGAGCAGAACCTCCAGGTGGCCGCGGGCCAGGTGGGCCAGCCGCCGTCCAGCGACGCGCAGCCGTATCAGATCGCCGTGCGCGCCCGGGGTCGCCTGGTGGAGCCGGAGGAGTTCGGCGACATCGTGCTCATGCGCAACAACGACGGCCGCGCCGTCACGGTGAAGGACGTGGGCCGCGTGGAGCTGGGCGCGGAGAACTACGGCACGCTGCTGCGCTTCAACGGCCGCACCGGCGTGGGTCTGGCCATCTTCCAGTTGCCCACCGCCAACGCGCTGGACGTGCGTGACGGCGTCATCAAGGAACTGGACCGCCTGTCGCAGGCCTTCCCGCCGGGCCTGGAGTACCGCACCGGCACGGACACCACGCTCGCGGTGCGCGCCTCCGTCAACGAGGTGATCCACACGCTCGTGGAAGCCATCGCGCTCGTCATCCTGGTCATCTTCCTGTTCCTGCACGGGTGGCGCAGCGTTCTCATCACCGCGCTCACCCTGCCGGTGTCGCTGGTGGGTACGTTCGCGTTCGTCTACCTGATGGGCTTCTCCATCAACACCCTCACCCTCTTCGGCCTCACATTGGCCACGGGCCTCGTCGTGGACGACGCCATCGTGGTCATCGAGAACATCGAACGCCTGATGGCGGAGCGCGGGCTCACCCCGCTCCAGGCGGCGCGGGAAGGCATGAAGGAGGTGGCCGGCGCGGTGGTGGCCATCTCCGTGGTGCTGGTGGCGGTGTTCATCCCGGTGGCCCTCTTCCCGGGCACCACGGGCTCCATCTACCGGCAGTTCGCGCTCACCATCGCCGCGTCGGTGGCCCTGTCCACCTTCTGCGCGCTGACGCTCACGCCCGCCCTGTCCGCGCGGCTGCTCAAGCACCACCACGGCCCCAAGTGGGTGTTCTTCCGCAAGGTGGACCAGGTGCTGGACTGGACGCGCGACACCTACGGCAAGGGCCTGCGCAAGCTCTTGGCGCACCCCCTCATCGTGCTGGTGGCGTTCCTCGTCTGCATCGGCGCCACGGTGATGCTGTTCCGCTCCGCGCCCACGGGCTTCATCCCGGACGAGGACCAGGGCTACGTCATCATCTCCGTGCAGGGGCCGGAGGGCATGTCCCTCAGCCAGACGGAGAAGGTGCTCCAGGAGGTGGAGGCGGTGCTCAAGGCCCAGCCGGAGGTGAACGTGATGTTCGCCATCGGTGGCTTCTCCCCCAACGGCAACGGCTCCAACTACGCCACCGTCTTCACGGCCCTCAAGCCGTGGGAGGAGCGCATGGGCAAGGACCAGTCCGTGGCCGCGCTGGTGGAGCGGCTGCGCGGGCCGCTGGGCAAGATTGGCAGCGCGCGCGTCATCCCCTTCCAGCCCCCGGCCATCCGAGGCGTGGGCAGCGTGGGCGGCTTCCAGTTCATCGTCGAAGACATCGCCGGCAACCACTCGCTGGAGGACCTGGCCAACGCCACGGCGGAGATGACCCAGAAGGGCAACGAGGAGGGCCGCCTGCGCGGCGTCTTCACCCCCTTCAACGCCAACACGCCCATCCTGGACGTGGAGGTGGACCGCCAGAAGGCCAAGGCGCTGGGCGTGCCGATTGAACAGATCTTCGGCGTGATGCAGCTCTACATGGGCAGCCAGTACGTCAACGACTTCAACTACGCCAGCCGCACCTACCGCGTGTACGTCCAGGCCGAGCAGCAGTTCCGCGACAGCCCCCAGGACATCGGTTCGTTCTACGCACGCACAGACGCCGGAGACATGATCCCGCTGGAGTCGCTGGTGAAGGTGACGCCCATCGTCTCCGCGCAGGTCATCAAGCACTACAACCTGTTCCGCTCCGTGGAGATCAACGGCCAGGGCGCTCCCGGCGTGTCGTCCGGCCAGGCGCTGGAGGCCATGGAGAGCGTGGCCAACCAGGTGCTGCCGCAGGGCATGGCGTCGGAGTGGACGGGCATCAGCCTGGAGCAGAAGGAGTCCGGCGGGCAGACGATGATCATCTTCGCCCTGGGCATCCTCTTCGTGTTCCTGGTGCTGGCGGCGCAGTACGAGAGCTTCAGCCTCCCGTTGGTCATCATCCTGTCGGTGCCGCTGGCCATCATGGGCGCCCTGGGATTGCAGGTGGCGCGCGGCTACGCCAACGACGTGTTCTGCCAGGTGGGTCTGGTGATGCTGGTAGGCCTGTCCTCCAAGAACGCCATCCTCATCGTGGAGTTCGCGGAGCAGCTGCGCGAACAGGGCAAGAACGCGCTGGAGGCGGTGGTGACGGCCGCGGAAGTGCGCCTGCGCCCCATCCTGATGACGTCCATCGCGTTCCTGCTGGGCGTGGTGCCGCTGATGACGGCGTCCGGCGCGGGCGCGGCGGCGCGCAACTCGCTGGGCACCGCGGTGTTCGGCGGCATGCTGGTGTCCACCATCGTCAACCTCATCTTCATCCCGGGCCTCTACGTCCTCATGCAGAAGGTGCGTGGGAGCGCGACGCGGTCCAGCGGTGAAGCGGAAACGCCCACGCCGCACGAGCCGGCCCCGGCCCACGCGCCGTGAGCTGACGCTTCGAAGTGCAGCGCTTCAAGAACAGACCGCCCTCCCCTTCCAGTACGTGAAGAGGAGGGCGGTGGTGTTTTCAGGGGACTGCCGCGTGCGTCAGATTTCGTGGGCGGTCTGCTCGTACACGATGACGTGGCGGGACACGGGGAAGAGGATGACGTTGAGCGTGCGCCAGTTGTCGCCGTTGGGGCCGGTGCTGAACTCGCGGAAGTAGCTCTTCACCTGCACGTCCTCACCGCTGTCGCCGTAGGCCGCGAGGATGGCCGGGTGCAGCGACTGGAACTGCAGGTACATCCGCGACTGGAACGCCGCATAGGTGTACGTGCCCGGGGCCGGGTCGCTGCGGTAGCCCCTGTACTCGCTCTTCGCCAGCACCGCGGCCGCGGCGGCGTCCAACGACGCGGGCGTCGAGTACGGCCACGCGAAGTCGTACCGGTCCAGGAAGGAGAACATGTCCTCCCGGTACGCGTTGCCCGTGTCCAGCAGCGACTGGAGGTTCGGCTCGATGGGGAACTGCGCCAGCGTCACCGGCGTGTTGGCCGACGCCGGGGCGGGATTCGACACGCACGCGCCGCCCACGCACTGGGCCTGGAGGCGGTACTGCTTGCCCAGGCCGTTGCTCCAGCCCACCACCACCAGGTACTCGCCCGCGTCGTCGAGGGTCGCGAGCGGAATCTTGCTCAGCTCGCCGTAGCCGGAGTCGTCGTCCTGGAAGAGGATGCGCGTGCCGTAGCTGCCGTTCGCGTCCTTGGGGCCGTACACGAACAGGCCGGTGTCCACGCCCACGCCGGTGCCCAGGTGCGTCACCTCCAGCGCCACCTGCGTATGCGCCGCGACGGTGAGCTTGAAGCCCTCGTAGGCCGCCGTCGTGCCGGTGTTCGACGCCACGGCGCCGCCCACGGACAGCGTGCCCAGGTAGTTCATGAAGCCGCCCGACAGCGTGGCAGGAGGCGACACCAGCGACTGCGTCGTCGTCACCGTCTCGCTGCTCGCGGGGGGCTGCTCAGGCTGCCCGCCACAGGCGCCCAACAGGCCCACCGCGGACATCCACAGCACCGCGCTTCGCACTGCCGTTCCACGCTTCATCGCTTCCGCCTTCGTTCAAGGAGGCGGGAGGGGCCCGCCCCGGAGGTGAGGCGGCCCCTGTGACAGCTTGAAGACGGGAACTCAAGCAACAGGTGAAACACAGGCGCCCCTGGCAAGACATGAAACAGGGGCGCCTGTCTCGGCGTCTTAGAAGCTGGCGGTGGCGGTGATGCTGCCGCCGGCGGCCGGGGTGGTGACGGTGTTGTTGCTACCGCCCTGCCACACGACGTTGCCGCTGCCGTCGCGCTTGAGGCACTTCCACTGCACGGCGGTGTTCGCGGGCAGCGCGTAGGTGCCGCGCCAGGTGGGGTACGCGGTGGGGCTGAGGATCTTGGAGGTGGTGGGGCTCCAGGTGTCGAGCTCCGCGATGCTGCCGGCCACGTAGACGTTCTGGCCCATCACGGTCGTGCCGTTGTTGCACACGAACTCCACGTTGGCGGTGGTGCCGGTGGGGGGCGGCGTGGTGCCGGTGGTCCACACGGTGTAGTCGGTGCCGGAGGCGGCCTGCGTCCAGCCGGTGCCGGGGGTCCAGGAGCCGCTGCCCAGCTTCACGGCCACCTTGCCGCCGATGATGGCCGCGTACAGGCCGCTCTCCGCGCGCTGGATGCTGACGGTGGACTCGGAGGTGAGGCCCGCGTTCTTGCGGATGTCCATCAGCGTCTTGATGGAGCTGCCCAGGCCCCAGTTGAAGTAGTGCGCCCAGTAGACGGTGGGGATGCCCGGGTGGGTCAGCACGTAGGCGTAGCCCGTCATCACCTTGGCGCACGGCACCGGCCAGTGGTTCTGCCCGTTGCCGCACGACTCGCTGGGGCCGGTGTCGTGGTTGTCCACGAAGGTGACGTGGCGGCTGGGCCACCAGCCGATGCCGCCCGCGGGCTTGCCGTCGGCCGCCTTCAGGCGCGTGTAGTTGTTGTTGGTGAGCGCGTCGTTGAGCAGGCCCTTGGTGGCGAAGTCGAACGCGGCGCAGGAGCCCGTCGTCGTGTCCACCCAGTTGGTGATCTGCTGCTTCCAGTCGTTGGGGTTGTTCGCGTCGAAGTAGTTGGTGGGCCAGAACTCACCGACGCAGAACCACGGCGCGGTGTCCGTCACGTACTCCTTCACGTAGCTGCCCGCGAAGCCCTTCACGAAGTCGAACCGCCAGCCCGCGAAGCCCACGCCCTTCAGACGGCTGTTCATCCACGTCTTCAGGTCCGCGCGCACGTTCGTCTGCGAGTGGTCCAGGTCGCGCGCCGCGGCGTAGCCTTCACCGCTGTCGTTGTTGCCGCAGGCGCTCGCCCACTCGTCGCCCTTGGCCACCGCGCTGCAGCCGCTCCAGGTGGGGTTGGTGAAGTCCGCCCAGTTGGCGGTGCCCACGCGGTGGTTCACCACGATGTCCGCGATGGGCTTCACGCCCTGCGCGTTGAGCGCGGCCAGCGCGGCGGTGAGCTCCGCCTCCGTGCCGTAGCTGGAGTTGAGCACGTTGAGCTGCCGGGGCAGGTAGCCCTGCGTGGACGCCGCGTCGGAGGGCGGCGGCAGCCAGATCATCGTGAAGCCCGCGGACTTCAGCGTGGCCGCGTTGTTCTTCACGGTGTTCCACCACCCGCCCGCGCTGGCGGAGTTCCAGTGGAAGCCCTGGATCATCACGTCGGTGCTGGCGCCATCCAGCGGCTTGGCCACGGCGGGCGCGGCGGCGAACAGGCCGGCCGTGGAGACGACCAGCAGTCGGGTCTTCAACGTCATCGGGGGACCTCGGGGTTGGGGGAGGAAGCGCGGGCAAGCTAGTCCTGCCTCCCCCCACGGACCAGGACTCCCCGTTGAACAGGCC
>NZ_RAWE01000313.1 GCF_003611695.1 Corallococcus carmarthensis
GGTCGGGGTCGGACGGGGTGGTGCCCGGGTCCTCGCCGGTGCCGGTGCCAGGCTCGGCGGTGCCGCTGGACGTCACGGTGACGACGGTGGTGGCCGTCAGCGGGGAAGCGCCCTGGGCGATGGCCGTGGCCGTCACGGTGTAGGTGCCGGCCTGGGCGAAGACGTGCTGGGCCTGGGGGCCCGCCGCGGTGGCGCCGTCGCCGAAGTCCCAGGCGACGGTGGCGTTGCCCTGGGAGAGCGTCGCGGTGAACGAGGCCGTGTGGGGCACGGCGCCGCTGGCGCTGTCGACGGCGACGTTCAGCGTGCCCCGCGGCGGTTCCGGTTGCGCGGGCAGCGTCTTGGAGAGGGTGAACGTGTCCAGGACGCCGCCGTCCGTCTTCACGAGCTTCGCGGTGAGGTTGCCCTCGACGACGTCCACGTCGAGGAAGCCATGGGCCGCGTCGTCGCGGATGACGCTCCAGGAGGGGCGCGACGTGGCGAACGTGCGCAGGGTGGCGCCGCCGCCGCCGACGACGAGGTAGGGGACGCCCGCCTCGTTTTTGCCGGCCTCGGCGTCACCGAGCATGGGCTTGCTGCGTTCGTAGTCGTGGTCATGGCCGGTGAGGACCAGGTCCACGCCGTACTTCTCGAACAGGGGGCCGAACTGGCGGCGCATGGTGAGCTGCGAGCCGTGCTCGCCGCTGGACCAGGACGGGTGGTGGAAGAAGACGACCTTCCACGGCTGCGTGGTGGCGGCCAGGTCCTTCTCCACGAACGCCTTCTGCGCGGCGAGCGTGCACTTGCTCGCGGACGCCAGGCCCACGGCGCAGTTCGAGTCGATGGACACGAAGTGCACGTGCCCCCAGTCGAACGAGTAGTAGCGCTCCGAGCCCTCCGCGTTGTTGGTGGGCAGGTAGAGGTTGTCCAGGTAGGGCTGGGCCTCGTTCGTGACGTACTCGTGATTGCCGGGCGTGGCGAACATGGGCACCTGCGCGAGCAGGGCGGCCATGGGGGTGAAGAGGTTGGTCTGGAACTCGGTCTCGGTGCCGGACGCGTAGGCGTTGTCGCCCAGGGCGACGAAGAGCTCCGGCTTGTTGGTGAGCATGGAGGCGGCGACCTTCTTCTGGTCGCTGCCGCCGGTGCCGAAGTCGCCCACGGCGGCGAAGTGCACGCGCCGCGTGCCGGGCACGGGGGCGGTGCTGAACGTCTTGGCCGGGGTCGTCTCACCGCACGCGTCCACGGAGTACGTATAGGAGGTGGCGGGGGCCAGGCCGGTGAGGACCACGGCGTGGATCTTCGCGGTGGCCGTGGATTTGGCCGTCTGGCTGGCGCTGCCCACGCCAAAGCGCACCTGGGCGGTGGAGCAGTTCGACGACAGGCGGAACGCCACGGTGGCGGTGTCGGGGCCCACCTTCTGGAGGTAGGGATCACGCGGCAGGGCGAGCGCGTCACCCGAGGCGAAGCCCCCCACAAGAAGGGCAGCCAGGGCGGCGAGCGAATGAGACTTCGTCCGGTCCATGAATCCTCCGGCCCGAGATATTCGGGACGCGGGCGCAACCGTTCATGGCTCAACGTTCATCCGGGAATCAGGCATCCAGGAGTAGGCAGGGGAGCGGGCGCTGGTTGGGGCGGAATGGCAGACAGGAGGGCGTGCATTGCGTGTTTCAGGGCAAGGGCGTAGGGGGCACCGCCTTGCGGAGTCCGGGGGCTGCGTTACCCCTGAAGACATGACCGAAGTCCACTCCCAGACCCGTGAGTACACCCTCCCCGAGGGCTGCCCCGTGTGCGAGTCGGACCTGCCGGTGCGGGTCACCGCGACCGGTCCGAACGCGGTGTGCACGCACTGTGGCTGGATGGGCCGCCCGTTCATCACGGTGACGCACGACGGGCTGCGCGTATCGTACGACGACGCCGCGCGCGCCTGAGCGCCATGCCCTCCTGTCAGGCAAGCTACGCCGCCGGCGACCTTTCCAGGTCGCTACGGAGGCGGAGGCTGGCGCGATGGACGAGGACAGGGTCGAAGTGCTGTCGAGACAGTCGAACGCGGCCGTGGTCCGGATGCCGGGCCGGAAGTTTCCGGGCGTGGTCATCCAAGGGGACTCGCTGCGGATCCTCTACGAGCTGGTGAAGGACGCGCGGGCGATGGTGCCGCCGTCGTCTGCGACTGACGCTGGCGAGGACGATGCGGGCGGTCTCCTGGAGGAAGCCGAAGGGCTCCTCCGGAACTCCCTGACGGTGTACGAGTCCGTCCTGAAGGCGCATGGGATTCCGCTGCCGTATGTCGAAGCCGTGGGCTCCTCGGAGAAGTGATGCCAGCGACGCGGGTGGAGCAGATGGCCTGCGGGGATTGTGGCCGTCCCGTCGACCTGTACGGCGGACAGTCCGCGGTGGGAGGCCTTCGGTACTGGGCTTCCTACCAGTGTGAGCACTGCGGCGGTCGGCGGGAGATGGATGGCATCGGGATGCCGCCAGAGTCGTTCCGCCGCGCCTTTCTTCAGGAGCAGGGGACCTGGGGACTGGAGGTCCGGGCGCCGGGCGCTCTCGCCTTGCAGGCCCTGAAGCTGCTGCGGGAGACGCTGGGGCTGTCCCTGGCCGAAGTGGGCGTCCTGAAGGCCCGGATGCCCGGTGTCGTACGGGAAGGGACCCGCGTGGAGATGGAGTGGTTGAAGCAGCTGCTGGGAGCAAAGGGAGTCACGTCCTCCGTGGTGCCGGTGGCCGGGACGCCCGTCTGAACGACGCCTGAGCCGAGCCGGGCGAAGCTCCCGCGGTGGCTTGCGGAGCAGGTGGCTCAACCGGCATTGGATGGGGAATGAGCGAGTTCGGACGCAGTGTGGGTGGCCGGAGCTGGGGGAGGATGACGATGTCTCCCCATTGCTGGCGGTGCTGGTGGGTCAGTTGGAGTTCGCCAACAGGTTTGGCGTCGAGCCTGCGCAGTCGAATCTCTGGGACCGGGTGGTTCTGGAGGAAGGGTGCCTGGGCGAGAAGCGTGTCTATGTGGAGAGGAGTCTGGGGAGGAGGGGGCAGATTCCGGCTGGTTTATTGGAGTGGCGGAACGGAAGGAGCGAGCGCGGTCATCGCCTTTGAGGTGAATGTACCGGTCGAGGTCAGGGAACCTGGGCTGGAGTCACAAGGCCCGGCCAGATACCGCCGATGAAGAACGTTCAAGTGCGAATCCCCTGCGAGGAACGAAAGAACCCGGGCCAGCGCATTCCTCGCGCCAACCCGGGCTCCAATCCCAACCAGATGAATCAGCGGCCTACGGCTTCTTCACGTCGTAGGACACCAGCTCCTCCAGCCGTTCCCCGTCCTCGCGGACCTTGCCCACGCCGGGGACCAGCCAGTACAGGCGCTGCTTCTCCTCCTTCACCTCGCCGCTCTTGTTCAGCTTGTCGCGCTGGACCTTGATGGCGTTGGTGAACGTGCCCGCGGGCGTCGTCACCGTCACGTTCTTCTCCAACACCTTCCAGACGTAGGTGGGATCCTTCCCTTCCGTCCCGCCAGCGGAATACGTGATCAGCTCCCGCACCTTGTCCTGGTGCTCCCAGGGCACGGAGGCCGGCGCCGCCGCCAGGGACTTCATCATCGCCGGGGACCAGGTCGTCGCCTTCGAGGCCACGCCGTCCAGGAGGTCCTCCTCGCGCAGGCGCACCACCACGCCGGTCGTCAGCTCCAGCTGCCAGGAGTTCTCCTCGTAGACCGTGCCCGTCTGCGTGCGGTCCTGCTTGCTGTGCACCTTGACGGCCGACATGGTCGTGCCCGGCACTGTCTCCGGGCCCTGCACCGTCACCACCTTGTTGAACACGCCGTCCACCGGGTCGGTGATGCGGTAGGTCCACGTGGAGCCCGTGGTCAGCGGCCAGAGCTTCGTGGACTCGGCCTGCTGATCCGGCTTCGTGCCGCCGCCCGTGTTCGGGTCCACCGGGTTGCCCGGCAGGTCCACCGTGCCGTCCGGATTCGTCGTGGGCGCGCCTGGATCATTTCCCGTGGGCAGGCTGCCCCCGCCACCACAGGCGGCCAACGCCCCACACGCCGCGAACAGCACCGCCAGCTTCCTGAACTTCATACCGTCTCCTCCCGCGCGCCCTTCGCGCTCACCGCCGTCCACCGCAGCCCCCGCAAGGGCGCGCCTTCCGTCCGTCCCAACGCCGCCGCCAGGCTTCCCGGCTCCGGCTCCTCCACTTCCAGCTCCACGCGCCGCGCGGAGAAGTCCAACGCGCAGCTCTTCACCAGCACGTTGCGCTCCCCCAGCGCCGTCCTCAGCGTGGCCTCCGCGCGCACCAGGTCGTCCGCCTGCGCGGATACGACCATCCGCTGCTTCGCCTCCTTCGTCGCCACGGCCTTCTTCTCGAAGAGGTCCAGCACGAAGAGCAGCACCGCCACGAACGCCGTGCCCACGAACGCCAGCACCAGGTTGCCGTGGCCGCACGCCATGCCCAGGCCAATCACCAGGAACAGGATGGCCGCGTCACGCGGGTCCTTCAGCCCGGACCGGAACCGCACGAACCCGCCCAGGCCCACCAGCCCGAACGCCTTCGCCACGCTGTTGCCAATCACCGCGGTAATCACCGCCGCCGCCGCGCAGAGGAGGATCTGCGCCTGCACCATCTCCACCTTCGGCAGCGGCTTGCCCAGCACCAGCCGCCAGGGCCGCGACGACAACAGCGCGCCAATCAGCGCCGACGCCACCAGCCGGGGGAGGATGGCCCCCATCGACAGCGACTGCAGCTCCTGCTCCACGTCCTGGAACAGCGCACCGAACGGACCTTCCATGGGCGTCATGCCTCCTGCCGCCCGGCGTCCATCCCGACCGTCTCCACCACGGAGCGCACCGGCCGCTGCGTCTGCTCCAGCGCACGGGCCTGCGCCACCACCGCGTACGCGTTGCGCAACACCGGCAGCTTCCCGGCCTGCTCCTCCAGGATGCGATCCAGCAGCGCCCGCGTCTCCGCCACCAGCGGCAGTCCGCGCATCGACGACACCACCGTCGCCGGCCACCGGCGCGCCGCGGAGGCCCGCAGCTTCCACGCGCTCGGCGAATCCATCCCGTCCACGGAGTCCAGCGCCTCCTTGGTGAGCTGCGCGCCCCGCTCACGCATCGCCCAGGCGCGCGGCGTATCCACACCGGTCAGCGAGCGCAGCACCAGCTTCAGCGCGCCCTTCTCCAACTGCTCGCGCAGCCCCACCGCGACCGGCGTCTCCAGCCCCGTGGTGCTCTTCAGCACCGCCAGCCGGTCGTGCGGAATGAGCGCCTCGCGCAGCGCCTCCGCGCGCTCCGTGGTCAGGCCGCCCAGGCTTCGCGCCACCTCCGAGTACAGCTTGCGCTGCATGCCCGCCTCGCGGACCACCCAGGACTCCTCGCCGTCCACTCCGGCCAGGCCCAGCAGCACCGCGGACAGGTGTCCGTCCTTCATGCCCCGCTCGCGCAGCGCCCACGCTTCCGGCGAGTCCTGGCGCTTGAGGCCCTCCAGCACCGCCTCCGGCGCCTGCGCGTACAGCCGCTGCCGCACCGCGTGCGAGCGCGGGGACGTCACGAACCCCAGGCCCTCCGCCACGTCCACCGGCACGCTCGCCGACAGCACGTCGCGCAGCGTCCACGCGGTGTCGTCATCCAGCCCCGTCAGGCTGCGGGCCACGAGCCCGGGCAGCCGCTCCGCGTACGTCAGCCGGCGCTGATGCGCGGCCAGCCCCGGGATGCCGTTGAGCAGCCACGCCGCCAGCTGCGGCTCGCGCGCATCCAGGGCGTCCACCGCGTGGAAGAAGCGCTCCTCCACGTCGTCCACCGACGCCACGCCCGGCGGCGGCGGGGCAGGGGCGGGGACCAGCCGCTGCACCGGCTGCTCACGGCCCTCCAGCCGCGCGACCACCGCGTCCACCAGTCGCTGCTCCAGCACGCGCAGCGGCTGATCATTGTTCTCCAGGATGATCCACCGCGACGGGTCCTTCCGGGCCTGGGCCAGGAACGCCTCGCGCACGCGCACCGCCAGCCCCGCGCCCACCAGGCCCTTGCGGCTGTCCGCGTCGTTCACCTTGCCGCTCTGCACCTTGCCCAGCCGCTTGCGCAGCCGCGCCAGGTCCGGGTCGACGTCCACCAGGATGACCAGGTCCGGCCACAGCCCCTGCGACGCCAGCTCGCAGGAGGGCAACAGCTGCGCCTCCTTCAGGCCCCGCCCGCCGCCCGTCAGCGCGAGCTGCGAGTAGAGGTAGCGGTCGGTGATGCACACGTCGCCGCGCTTCAGCGCGGGCGCGATGACCTCTTCCAGTTGCTGTGCGTCGCGGGCCAGGTTCAGGAAGAACTCGGCGCGCGAGCCCATCTCCAGGAGCCGCGCGTCGCGCGTCAGGTCGCGGATGCGCCGCGCGGTGGGCGACTGCAGCTCGCCTCCCTCACGGGCGTGCGCGACCTTGTAGCCCAGCCGCTTCAGCCGGGACGCGAGCAGGTTGGACAGCGTCGTCTTGCCGCTGCCGTCAATGCCTTCGAAATCGATGAACACGGTGCCCTAACCCCCTACGACCCCAACGCCACCTGATGCGAAGGCATGCACCCGCGACATGCCTTCCGCGAACTTGCTGTACGCCGTCGGGCCCCCCGGATTGAGGGCCGACAGCCACTCGGGCAACTCCGCCCCGAGGTGCTTCACCTCCACCACCACCCGCGAGTCCTCCCACGCGGGCATCCCCAACCGCTCCACCGTCAGCGCCATGGGCGACAGGGCCAGCTCCGGCGACACGGCGTGGAAGCCGATGTCCCGGTCCACCGTCACGCGCCACTCCTGCGACACCTGGTACACGTGCCGCCGGTACGTCACCGCCAGCACCGGCGACAGGCTGCCCCCCGCGATGAGCGGCAGCAGGCTCACGCCGCCCTTGATGGCCCGGCCCAGCTCCGCGCGCGGCACCCACACGCGCCGCTTCTGCGTGAGCCCGTTGCGCTCGCGCTTCACCTCCAGCACCACCCGCTCGCGGCCCGCGCCGCCCACGTCCGGCGAGTACTCCTTCGTCCTCACCTTGAGGCAGTCGTCCGGCGTGCGCAGCGCGCGCTCCGTCAACGGAAACCCCGGCTTGTCGAAGTACACCGACACGATGCGCGTGGGAGGCGGCAGGATCCCGCCCAGCTCCTGGGACAGCCGCGCGCACACCGCCTTGGCCTCGGAGGCCTCCAGCACGCGCTTGAACTCACGGCGCAGCTTCGTCACTTCACCTTCAGCGAAGGAGATCATGTCCAGGTCTCCTCACCGGAAGCGGGTGGCGAGCTGCAACGACAGCTCGAGTGCGGGCGCCACGTCCCCCGGCCGGAGCGCACGCTCCGCCTGGACCTGCGCCTTGAAGGAATCCGCCAACAACACGTTGAAGCCCCCCGTCAGTGAATGTCCCTGCGCCTGGATGCCGCCTTGCAATTGCAACGCCTCCGCGCCCACCACCGGCTGCACCGCCCAGCCCTGGCGGCCCACCGGCACCGTCCAGGAGGCCAGCACCGACTGCGAGCGGAACGGCCCCAACGCCAGCCGGCCCGCCGCGGCCTCGCCCGTCAACGACAGCCCCCCGAGCGTCAGCTCCGCGTCCGCCGCCGTCGCGTACTGCTTCGTCCCGTCAATCACCTGCGTCAGGTACGTGCTCGTGCCCAGCGTGAGGAACTTGAACGGGCGGATGCTCAGGCGCGCGGAGCCGTCCTCGCTCAGTCGCTTCCCGGTCGCGTCCTCGCCGCCCTCGAAGAGGCCCGCGGACAGCTTCAGGCCCCAGGCTTCCTTGAGCCGCATCTCGCCCATCAGGCCCAGGCGCCGGCCGCCCAGTGCGTTCGTCTCCGTGAGGTAGTCCTCCACGAGCCCGCGCTCCTGGATGGGCAGCCGCCACGCCGACTCCTGCGAGCGCTGGAGGAAGGGCGACTTGAAGCGGCCCGCGTACAGCCGCAGCCGCTTGCCGTCGTCCGCCAGCCGCACGAAGGCGTCCTTCAAGATCGCCTTGGATGCGAGATCCGCGCTGACCTCCGCCTCCAGGTTGGACAGCGACGCGGCCACGCCCACGCGCGCCGACTCGATGCCCAGGTCGCGCTCGTACTTCTGGCGCTCGTCGGCGGCGGCACGCGCGAACACGCGGCCGAACACGCGGATGCGCTGCGAGGGACCGCCCTTGTCGTCCACCTTGTCCGCTTCGTCCGGCGCCTCGCCCAGCGTGTCCGCCTTGGGGCCGGTGTCCTTCTTCTTCTTCTTGCCCGGCACCGCCGCGTCCGGCACCGGCGCGCCCGGTTCGCTCACCTGTTCCGGCGCGCCCATGACGGGCCCCTGCGAACCGCCCGGCATCGCCTGCGCCACCGCGCCGTCCAACGCGTCGCCCGCGGCGTCATCCGGCTTCGCCGTGTCGTCGTCTCCGGAGACCTCCAGCGGCTGATCCGCTCCCGCCGCCGCGTCCTCGTCCGGTTCCGGCGCCGCGCCAGCGACCGCCGGCAGGCCCAGGAGGACCGCGACGAGCAGTCCCCGCCGCCACCCCTTTTCCTC
>NZ_RAWE01000314.1 GCF_003611695.1 Corallococcus carmarthensis
GCCTCACGCTGTGGGGTTTCGGCGCGCTGTGTGACGCGTGCGGCGCCGCCATCTTCGTGCCGCGTGACGGCTTCGTGCCCCGGTGGGTGGAGGGCGCGTGCGGCACGGCCTTCCGCGTGGAGGACGTGGGCGTCCGCCGGGACGCGGCCACGGGGCCGGAGCGCAGGGCGGCGCGGGCGGGGCTCGCGCTGCTGGCGGACTGGCTGGCGGAGTACGAGGCGTGGGTGGCCCGCGACGTGGGCCTCGCCTGGCGGCGCGAGTGCCTGGCGGCGCGGCGCAAGGCGTCTCCCATCCCCGCGGAAGAGTTGTCCACCGCCTGGAGGCGGCTGGCCGTGCGCGTGCGCGCGACCGATGCCTCGGTGCAACACCATGTCGCTCCGATGACCGGAGCGTGAGGAGGACACCATGCTGGCACGTCTGTTCCGAGCCGATGCACCGTCCGTCCATTCCCACGTCGCGTGGGAGGACCTGCCGGACGAAGCCCTTCCCACGCCGCCGCTCCAGGACGGGCTGGGGGACGCCCACCTGCGGGTGACGACGCGGGTTCCCCTGGCGCAGGCGTACTTTGATCAGGGCCTGCGCCTGCTGCACCTGGGCTGGGCGCTGGAGGCCCGGCGCGCCTTCGCGGAGGCCGCGCGTCAGGATCCGTCCCTCGCCATGGCGTGGTGGGGGCTCGCGCTCGCAAGGGGCGTGGGGCAGCGATTCACCGCGGACCGCGCGGAGGCCATCCGCAAGGCGCTGACGTTGGCGGAGGGCACCACCGACATGGAGCAGCGGCTGGTCGTCGCCGCCAGCCTCCTCGCGGACAAGGGCCCCGCCAACGGCAGACACGCCTTCGTGCGCGAGATGGAGTGCCTCATCGACCGCTTCCCCCAGGAGCCCGAGCCGCGCCTGCTGCTCGCGGGCTTCCTGCTGGACGGGTACGAATCCGACGGGCGTCCCGGGCAGGGACAACCGTATGCGCAGCTCCTCCTGCGCGACCTGTTGCGCACGCACCCGAACCACGCGGGCGTGCACGTGGCCTGGGTGCAGGCGTGGCTGCCCAGCGCCCGGCCGGAGACGGCGCTCGAAAGCGCGGAGCTGCTCCCGTCGCTCGTGCCCGCGGGAAGCCCCGCGCTGCTCGCCGCCGGACGCCTGTTGCTGCGCGTGGGCCGCGCGGTGGAGGCGAACCGCATCCTGGAGGCCGCGGTGACGGTGGACGACGCGTACCTCGCGCGGGAAGCGCTGCCCTTGGACGTGGCGCCGAGCGCGGACACCGCCCTGCGTCTGCTCAGTGAAGGCTGCGCGGAGGTGGGGCAGTACCGGGGCGCGCAGGCCTGGGCGCGAAAGCTGCGGCAGCGCGTGGAGGCCTCGGGTGGCCAACCGCAGGCGGTGCTCTTCGCCGCCACCACGCTCGTCGCCGCGCACCTGCGCTTCGGGTTCAGCCGGGCCGCGGCGGAGGTCCCCATGGAGCTGGGAGACGCGGCCACCGTCGCGGAAGTCGGACTGCGCGACGCCGTGCGCCTGTACGCGCGAGGCGTCTGTGCCCTGGAGACCGGACGCCTGGGCGACGTGGACCGCGCGTGTGGAGCCCTGGATGCGCTGGTGCTCACCTTGTCGGAGGCGCCGCGCTCAGAGGGCCGCGCGCTGTGCGCTCGCGACGTGGCGCGCACGGTGGAGGTCGCCGCGCAGGAGCTGCGGGGCACGTTGGATTCGCGCCGGGGAGACTCCGGCCGGGCGGAGGCCGCGCTCACGCGAGCCCTTCGCCTGGAGCGCCGCCTGCGCCCGGTGGGGCCCGCGCTCTTCTGCCGGCCGCCCCGTGAGACGCTGGCCCGCGTGCGCCTGCGCTCCGGCCGCGAGGAGAAGGCCCTGGAGCTGGCACTGGAGCGGGCAGGGGAGCGGCCCGGGTGTGGCCACTGCATGCTGCTGGTCGCGGAGGCCCACGTCGCCTGCGAGTGCATGTCCGAGGCGGCGCACGACTTCGCCGTGGTGCTGGACCTGTGGCGCGACGCGGATCCGCACCTGCCGGGTCTGCAACGCGCGCGAGGCTTCGCGGCCAGGGGCAATCGGGGCCGCGCCGCCCTTCGGAGGGTGCCCGACGCGGCACCGGTGGACACCGCGCACGGACCCAGGGGTGAGGCAGCGACCTGGACCGTTCACGGAGGCTGAGCGCGCACGCCGCCGCGCTTGACGCAGGCGCGGCCTTCGCGTCACTAGGAGCCATTCTCCAAGGAGCCGCCCCATGCCGTCGTTCCGCCTGAAGCCCGAGCAGGCCGCGCTGCTCGTCGTCGACATCCAGGAGCGCCTGTGCGCCGCGATGGAACGCGACGCCCTGGACCGCATGCTCGCGCGCACCGGCGCCGCCGTGGAGGGCGCGCGGGCCCTGGGCCTGCCCGTCATCGTCACGGAGCAGTACCCGCAGGGGCTGGGCCGCACGCACTCGCTCCTCAAGCTGCGCCTGGGGGAGTTCAAGCCGCTGGAGAAGTTGGATTTCTCCGCCGCCACGCCGGACGTGCTGTCCGTGCTGGGGGACCGCAAGCAGGTGCTCATCACCGGCATGGAGACGCACATCTGCGTCTTTCAAACGGCGCGCGACCTGGCGGACAGCGGCCGGGAGCCGTGCCTCCTCGCGGACGCCGTGCTGTCCCGGTCGGAGGAGGACCGCCGCGTGGGGCTGGAGCTGTGCCGCGACGCGGGCGCGCGCATCCTCACCGTGGAGTCGGCCCTGTTCGACATGCTGGGCCGCGCGGGCACGCCCGAGTTCAAGAAGGTTTCCGCCGCCGTCCGCTGAACCCCGGGACGACGGCGGATCCGCCGCTCACGCCCTGCGCGTGAAGGGCGCCTGAACCAGGCGCACGAGCATCATCAGCAGCACCAGGACCCCGGACAGGACGGTCTGCGAACCGCCCACCGGGAAGTCGTAGAAGTACGCGAACAGGTACCCGCCCGCGCCCGCGATGCCGCCCAGCACGGTCGCCGTGAAGAAGGTCCACGGCAGCCGCAGGTCCAGCACCAGCGCGGCGATGGCCGACAGCGTGGAGAACGCGAAGACGGGCAGGGCGCCCAGGGCCCGCGCGCACACGCCCACCATGATGCCGATGGACACCATCAACACCGTGTCCAGCATCTTCACCGGCAGCCCCTGCACCGTGGCGCCGATGCGGTCGAAGCTCACGAAGGCGATGCCCCGGAACCACCACAGGTGCAGCACCATCATCACCGCGCCCGCCACCGCCACCGCCTGGAGTTGATCCGGCGTCACCAGCACCGCGGTGCCGAAGAGGATGCCCTGGATGTCGTGCGCCTCCTGCGCGATGCGGTCACCCACCAGGATGGCCGCGCCGCCCGCGAAGGCGAACGCGCACCCCAGCAGGCTCTCCCGCGACAACCGCAGCCGCGCGGGCTCCACCATCAGCAGCAGCGTGGCCGCCACCGACAGCACCACCGCGCCCACCAGCGGATCCACGTGCACGCCCAGGTGGATTTCGGCGAAGAAGGCCAGCGCCACGCCCAGGCCCGCGGTGTTCGTCACCGCCGCGCTGACGAACACCATGCGCCGCAGCACCACGTAGACGCTGAGGAAGCCCAGCACGCACCCGGCGATGAGCGCGCAGAGGATGGGATCGCGGAACAGCTCCCAGCCCGCTTGGAACTGTTCCCACTTCGAGGGCTCAAGCAGGGTTGTTTCCACGGTGGGGTCCCTGGGGCGCGCTGTGGCAGTAATCGTCGCCGTACTGGCGGCGGAAGGCGGGGTGACAGAACACGGTGCGGGCATCGCCCATGACGAAGCAGCGGTGCTCGCGGTCCACGAAGAGGATGACGTCGGCGTGCTCGGCGGCGACGGACATGTCGTGGCTCACCACCACCACGCCCAGGCCCCGGTCGTGCGCGAGCGCGCACAGCCGCAACATCGTTTGCTTCTCCGCCACCGCGTCCATCGCGGCGGTGGGCTCATCCAGCAGCACGACGTCGGCCTCGGTGGCGATGACCCGCGCCAGCAGCGCGCGTTGCTTCTCGCCGCCGGACAGGTCGCGGAAGGGCCGCTTCGCGATGCCGCGCGCTCCCGCCGTGTCGAGCGCCGCCTCCACCTTCTGCCGGTCCGCCTTGCTGGGGAAGGGCCGCAGGAAGTTCCATCCGGACAGCCGCCCCCAGCTGGTCAGCTCCCGCGCGTGCACGGGCAGCAGCGAGTCGATGGCGGACATCTGCGGCACGTACGCGCTGCGGATGTGCGGCGCGCCCAGGGTGATGCGGCCGGACACCGGTGGGATGAGTCCCAGCAGCGTCTTGAACCAGGTGCTCTTGCCGGAGCCGTTGCGGCCCACCACCGCCACGAACTGGCGGCGGCGCACCACCAGGTCCATGGGAGGCAGGATGTCCTTGCCCCCGTAGCCGATGACGAGCTGCTCGCACTTCAAGAGCGGTTCGCCCGGCTCCGGGTGCGGAGCGGCGCGGTGCCCCCGGTCCAACTCCGTCTCATGATCACCGTGAGCCACGGTTCACCTCCGCGATAGGGCTCAGTTGGGCCACCTTCTCCAGGAGCGCGGCACGCACCGCCGCGTTCTCGGGCGCGTCCAGGTCCGCGACACCATCGGCGCCCGGCTTCGCGGCGGACCAGTCCACCGCGTCGAAGAGGGCCGGCGTCAGCGCCAGCTTCAATCCCAGCGTCACGCGCGGCGCGTTCTCACGGTCGGACGGCACATCCAGGTCGCCCTTGAGCACCGCCACCGGCGTGGCCTCCGCTCCCGCCACCGTCGCGGTGAAGCGGAAGGGCAGGGCCCCCGCGAAGCGCGCCGGGACCCGGCCATCACGCACGCTGCCTGTCATCCGCAGGCCGGTGATGGACCAGCGCCCGCTGGACAGTGTCGTCTTGCCCAGCTCGCAGCCGGGCTCGCAGGCGAGGTCGCGTGTCGTGGGCGACAGCAGGTCCAGCTCCGCGTCCACCGGGAGGTTGGCCACGGTGACCGTGCTGCTGCCGCCACCGCCCAGCTCCGCCTCGATGTCCGCGTAGTCCACGAGCGCCCCGGAATCGCTGTGGCAGTGCCCGTTGTGGCACAGCGTGTAGCCCGGCGGCGGCGAGGAAGGGTCGAACGTCGTGGTGCCGCCCCCGCCGGAGCTGGCCAGCAGGTCGATGCTGCCCAGGCTCACCGCGCCGGTGTCCATGCGCAGCTGGAAGTCGGAGGCGAGCGCCTGGTAGCCGTCGCCCGCGTTCCGGTCGGACAGCGTCGTGTACGCGGCCTCGACGGAGGGCTCCAGCACCGCGAAGCTCTCGCCCGCGTCGAACGCACAGCCGGACAGGAGCGCGAGAGGAAGCAACCACGCCCTGGAATGGAGTCGCTTCATGGCGTCATTCCCCCTTCCCGGCGAGGCCCTGCTCCAGCCGGCCCACCATCAGCTCCATGCGCTGCACGTACGTCTGGCCGGAGCGGAAGTCGGTGCCGCCGGGCAGCGTGACGAGCGCGGCGGGAATCTTCGACGCCACGAGCTTCGCGATGTTGTCCGGGTAGTAGTCCTCCTTGAGGACCAGCTTCACCTTGTTCGCCTTGCCCTGCGCCAGCACCTGCGCGACGTGGGACGGGTTCGGCGGGATGCCCGGCTTGGGCTCCAGGAACGCGACGGTGGTGAAGCCCAGCCAGTTCTGCAGGTACGCCGTCGTGCGGTGGTACGCGATGACGGGCACGCCCTTGAGGCCCGCGAGCCGCTTCTCCCAGCCCGCCTGCGCCGCCGTCAGCTCCTTCGTGAACTTCTCGAGGTTGGCCTTGTAGGTGGCGGCGTTCTTCGCATCCAGCTGCGACATGCGCGCTTCGATGGCGCGGGCCACCAGCAGCGCCTGCCGCGGATCATAAAGGTAGTGCGGGTTGCCGCCGGGGTGCACGTCGCCCTGGCTGCGGTCCACCTGTCCGGCGGGCACCTCCTGGAGGTTCACGGCGCGCGACGCGTCCAGGTAGCCCGGGTTGCCCGTCTGGATGCGGTTGTTGCGCGCGCCCAGCTGGAGCGTGGGCAGCCAGCCGATCTCCAGGTCCAGGCCCGCGGCGATGAGCAGGTCCGCGCGGTTGATCGCGAGCGCCAGGTTCGGCTTGGCGTCCACGAAGTGCGGGTCCTGCGTGGGCAGCGCCAGGGCGATGACGTCCGCCTTGTCCCCGCCCACGGCCTTGGCCAGCGTGGCCAGGTCCGGGAGGGTGGCGACGACCTTCAGGTCCGCGCGGGCGGGAACGGCGGTGAGGCTGACGACGGCGGCGCACAGGGCCGCGAAGAGGCGAAGGGAACGCATGGAAGGGCTCCGGAAGAAGAGGTCAGAACGCATGGGCACCGTGGGCGCCGGTCACGACTTCAAGGGCGAGGAAGGCCGAGTAGTCCGGCGACCCGCGCCAGCCCACGCGGTCCGTGGCGGCCTGCAGGCGCAGGCGGGAGAACTCCGTGGGCCAGAACGTCAGCTCCGCGGTGATGCGCTGGCGGTCGGAGATCCACTCGGGGTCGAGCGGATCATTCGCGACGCGGCCCTCCTGCGTCTTCGCGGCCGTGCCGAACTCGTAGCGCACGCCCGTGGCCCAGCGGTTGGAGAAGCGCCACACCGTCTGCGCGTAGCCGCCCCAGTCCGACAGCACGTCCTCCGGGGCCTGGCGGCGGCGGTAGAGCACCTCCGCCTGGAACACCAGCTGCTGCGAGCTCTGCGACGTGATGGGCCGGAACTTCAGGTAGACGTCCGTGCCGTAGATGCTGCTGTGGTTGCGGTAGCCCGTGGCGTTGGGGCCCGTGGCGGCGGACAGCCCCCACAGGAGCGACAGGTCGTCCGACAGCGCGAAGAACTGCTTCACCGCGCCGGTGAGCTGGAAGTCCAGCGGTGACAGCACGCGCTCGTCGGACGCGCCGAAGAAGCTGCGCGCGGTGGCCTCGCCCGTCGCGTCGGTGGCGCTGCCCACCACCTCCACGTACCAGGGCAGCGGCGTGAGCCATGAACCCTCCACGCCCAGGCCGCGGTTGCCCTCCGCGCCGAAGAAGCGGCTCATGACGAAGGGCTGATCCACGAAGTCCCACGCGTGCGGGTGCGTGGAGTTGATCCGGCCGAAGCGGGTGAGGAACTGCCCCGCGCGCACCTGGAGGTTGGCGGGCAGGTCCAAGGTGGTGACGTACGCCTCTTCAATCTCCACGCCGAACTGGCTGAAGACGAGGTTGCTGTCGAAGCGGAAGTACGGATCCACCACGGAGCCGATGGACAGCTCCAACTGCTGGAGGTTGAAGCCGTTCTTCGTCGGGTCGTGCGCGCCGCCCTGCAACGGCACCTTGCTGGAGAAGGCCGCCAGGGCCATGTCCAGGATGAAGCTCAGGTTGAGGAAGTTGGTGCCGCTGCTGATGGCGTTGGGCAGCTTGAGCGGCGTCACGCCGGAGTCGTTCGTCGCGGTGGGCGACGCCGGGGACGTGTCGCCGGACGGACGCGCGCGCGTGCTCGTGTCCGTGCCCAGCGCCTTCTCAATCTCCTCCATCTCCTCCGGACTCAGCGCCGGAGCGTCTCCGGTGGAAGCCGCATCGGGGGGCGCGGCCTGGGCCGGGGCAGGGGACTCGGAAGGAGGGGGAGACGCGGTGGACGGAGGGGATGACTGCTGGGCCCATGCGGCGCTCGCGGACAGCTGGGCGGCGAGCACGACGGCGAGGGCGCGAGGATTCCTGCGCGGAAGAGATGACACGGATGTTTGCTCCTCGGAACCGGCCGGTCGAGGCGCATGCGCATGCACACCCCTCGACGACCGTCGACCTGATGACCTGCTTCACGGACACGACACGCAACGGAACTACGCGTGCGTCGGAGGCGAGGCCTTGGGTGCGGTGTCGAGAACGGCGAGCGGCGCGAAGGAGCGGGGCGGCGCGGTGGCCGGGTGGTTGCTCTCCACGCACGCGGAGGCGGAGTCGATGCGTGCGCCCTGGAGGGCCTCCACCTGCGGGGCGGCCGTGAGCAGCGGGCACGTCTCGTGGTTGAGGCCCGTCGCATCCGCCACCGCGGGCGGGACGGACGCGACGACGGGGGCACGCTCACTGAAGCGGGACAGCGCCGGGTTCGCTCTCCGCGCGTCCTCTTCGAACGTCTGATGCTGCGGACAGAACCGGTGCGCGTGCTGCTCCACGTGCAGCGCCAGACCCAGCGGCTGGGCACCCCAGAGCGCGACGAGCAGCATCGCGGTGAGGCGGGCAAGGGTGTGGGCGCGCGAGAGCATCTGGGGGTCCCGGCTGGCTTACTGTCGGCCCCCGGGAGTGTCAAGGCAGGCAGGGTGCATCCGTCTCCCGGTGCTCCCGGGAAAGGACGATGGGGCGGTGCGGCGATTCAACGTCGCCACGCGAACCAGCGTCCGCGTGGGGGCCGCCGAAACACGATGACCAGGGAACGTTGTTTTCATTCCGGACGTCCCTCCTGGCCGCATCGGTTAGGTTGGGTGTGCCCCACCGTCACGCCTCCCGCGCCAGGAGTTCCGCCGCCCGTGCCCCCC
>NZ_RAWE01000315.1 GCF_003611695.1 Corallococcus carmarthensis
GGCGGGGCCTCCGAATGCGGGGCGGCCTTGCCCAGGCCCTTGAGGGCCTCACCCAGCTTCCGGGCGGCCGCGGCGGTCAGGGCCTTGGGCGCGAGCTTCGCGACGTCCTGGAGGAAGCGCTGGCCGCTCTGGCGGGTGGCCTTCGTCAGCTCCTCGGCGTCCACCCGGATGGGCGGACGCAGCAGATGGGCGGGCCGGGCGAGGCTGGCCACGGATATTTCGATGTCCGGGCCGACGCGCCTCAACACCAGCTCCAGGTGCGCCTCCGTGAGGGACACCTGCGCCAGCCGCCGCTTCCCCGCGTGCAGGGCCGCCACCGCCTCCACCAGAGCGGGAACGACCTCCGCCAGGGGCTCCTCCACCGCCCCGGACAGCAGGTTCACGCCGTCCAGTTCCAGCGCGATGGAATCGAGCGGGGAAGCTGACGGTTCGCGCTTCCAATGGTGTCCGATGCGAAGACGGGTCATTGACGTTCGTTGACAAGCCAGTTTAGCGGTGGCTAGCATCCGCCGCCCATACGGACCTACATTTTTGTAACCGTTCGGAATTCTTGGGGAATACTCGATGACATTTTACGAGGCCGCGCTCAGGGTACTGGAGAGCGAAGGTCGCCCCCTGCATTTCCTTGAGATCACGGAGAAGTCCATCCAGCTGAGCCTGCTGTCCCACATTGGCAAGACGCCCGAAGTGACGATGCTGTCGCGGCTGGCTGCCATGGCGCGGAGGACGCGGGATCGCAAGGTGATTGTCACGGCGAAGGATACCTTCGCATTGACGGACTGGTCGCTCTCCGAGGACGTCGAGGCACTTGCACAAACGGGCGTGATGGAGCCGCATCCGGAGGAAGAGCTTCCTCCGCTGCGGCCCGTGGAGCGCCACCCGGAGCCTCGCACGGACAACGTCCGCGCGTCGGGCCGAGGCACGGAGCGCAAGCGCCGCCGTGACGAGGGCGATGAAGAGCGGGGTGCACGCCGCAAGCGCTTCCCGCCGCTGCCGGAGGTCGTGTTCGAGATCCTCAGCGAGGCCGAAGCTGGGCTGCGCACGGATCAGCTCATCGAACGCGCCAAGGCCAAGGAGCTGTGCGCGGAGGAGACGACGGTGGAGGCGGTGCTCACCGCCCTGCTGGAGGACAACCAGCGCCGCATCGACGCGGGCCGCCGGCCGCAGTACGCCTTCAACCAGGAGACCGGGGAAGTGTCCCTGGAGCGCGCGGGCGCGCCGAGCGAGGCGCCGCCCCTGGAGCTCCAGGCCGCCTTCGCGCAGGCCCTGGGCATCCCGCTGGAGGGGGGCCGCCCGGTGCTGGGCAAGCCCGCCGCCGCGGGAGAGCCGCTGGTGGACGAGGCCCTCATCACCACCGCGCGCACGGCCATCAAGGACGCGCGCCGGGCGGTCGCTCGCGGGCTGTGCAAGCGCCTGGGCGACGCGGACGTGGGCACCTTCGAGAAGTCCGTGGTGAAGATGATGCACGGGCTGGGCTTCCGCGAGCTGAAGGTCGCGAAGCGCTCCAAGGAAGGCCCCCTGCTCACCGCGCGCAAGCGCGAGGGCAGCGTGGAGCTGCGCTACGCGGTGCGCATGCTCAAGGGCATGCCGGGCATCGACCGCAAGACGGTGCAGGAGCTGCGGCGCGACCTGGGCCACTACTCGGCGCAGGTGGGTCTGCTGGTGAGCGCGGGCGAGGTGCGTGGCGACGCGCGCTCCGAGGCGCAGGCCACCGGCTCGCTGGTGATGCTGTGGTGCGGTGACGCCCTGGGCGAGAAGTTCCTGGAGGCGAAGACCGCCGTCACCGTCACCCAGGTGGAGCTGTACGACATCGACGAGCGCTTCTTCGAGGCCGCGAAGCTGGACGCCGAGGAGGCCCAGCGCCGCCGCGAGGAGCGCAAGAGCGAGAAGCAGGCCCGCGAGGAGGAGGGCGGCGGCGAGGTGGAGGTCTCCACCACCACCGCTGAAAAGCCGGAGCGCGTGGAGCGTCCCGAGCGCGGTGACCGTCAGGAGCGCTCCGAGCGCCGCCGTGACCGTCAGCGTGAACGGGCCGAAGCGCGCGACGCGGCCCAGCCCGCCGCCGAGGGCTCCGAGGCCAAGGCTTCGCCGGTGGCCCCCGCGCCGCCGGCCGCCGCCGGGTTCACGCCCACGTCGGAGGAGGACGAGTCCGAGGAGGGCGACGACGAGGGTGACGACGAGGACCTGGAGGCCGCCAGCGCCTTCGTGGGTGGAGCCAAGGAGGGCGCCGAAGCCGGCTCCGCCGAAGGCAGCGCCTCCGAGCGCAAGCGCCGCCGCCGCCGTCGCCGGGGCCGTCGCGGCCGTGGCACGCGCGGAGCGGAGGGCACGCCCGCGGGTGAAGCCGGCGCCACCACGGGTGAGGCTGGTGCCACCACGGTGGCGGCGGTCGCGTCCGGTGAAGGCGTGGACTCTTCGGGTGGCATCGCCGCGCCGTCGCCGGGCGGAAGCGTCACCGGTGAGCAGGTCGCGCTCGCGGGTGAGGCCCTGCCGGTGAGCACGGAGGCGTCCGCCAGCCCGACGACTGAGGAGGCCGCCGCCACGCCGCCCGCGGCGGGCAACGCCTGGCAGGCGGGCGAAGCGGTGCAGGCTCCGCCGGAGTCCGACGAAGCCGCGCGGGTACGGGCCGACGCCGCCCACGCCGCGTCCGATGCGGTGACCCCGGTCTCCGCGCAGGCGCTGCCTCCGGAAGAAGCCACCGCCGAAGCGCCCTTGCAGCCCGCGGAAGTCCGCGAGGCCCGCGAGGTGCACGAAGCGCCGGTGTCCCCTGGAACGGAAGGTTCGTCCGAGGGCAACAAGGAGGGCTGATCCTCCGCACGGAATCGGGTGCGGTGGACGCGGGAGTGTTAGCCTGTCGAGGCCATGAAGCCGGCCCTGCTGCTTACCTCCTGCGTGCTGTTCCTCGGGGCCTGCCGCTCGCAGGCCCCGCGCTATCCGGTGGCGCCGGTGGAAATGGCCGGGGCCACCTTGCAGGACAACGCCCTCCTGGGTTTCGGCCCGGAAGGCGTGCGGGACCTCTTCGATGACGCGCTGGCGTCCTCGGGCCGCTTCGAGCTCTTGAGCGATGAAGTCCCCAAGAAGTCCCGCCCCTGGCGCCTGTCGCTGGAGGTGCCCTTCACCCGCGAGGTGCTGAAGGACGGCAACCCGCACAGCTTCGCGGAAGTGGGCGCCAACCTCTCCCTGGAGCGCTTCGGCGGAAACACGCCCCAGCGCTACGAGGTCGTGGGCCTGGGCGAGGCGGCGGTGGAGGAGGACTCGGCGGAGGGACGGCGGACGGCCATGCGCGCCGCGCTGGAAAGCGTGCTGCGGCAGGTGACGGAGTCCGCGGTGCTGCAACTGGCCGCGTTGGATCGCTCGGACGAGGCGCTGGTGGCGGACCTGCAGGCCTCCGACTCGCGCATCCGCGAGTTCGCCCTGCGGACGCTGGCGGAGCGCAAGCACCCGGCCGCCGCGCCGCTGCTGATTGAACGGCTCAAGGACACCAGCGACGCGGAGCAGGTGCGCCGCACCATTGGCGCGCTGGCGGAGATGAAGGCCAGGAGCGCGGTGCCGGCGCTCATCGACCTGGCGCGCGGCCGCGACTCGGGCTTCCTGCAGGAGATCGTCTTCGCCGTGGGCGAGATTGGCGGCCCGGAGGCGGAGGCGTACCTGTACACGGTGGCCCAGGGCCACGACACGCCGTCGGTGCAGGCCGCCGCGCAGCAGGCGCTGGACACGCTCTACGCATCACGCAACCACGCAACCGCGGAGGCGCGTGGCCAGAGCCACGCGGACCCCTAGCGCATGAAGCAGTCGTCCCTGAAGCAGTCGCTGTCGATGGTGGGGGGCCTAGCCCTCCTGGCCTCCACGCTGGTGGGCTCCGGATGCGCGAAGCGCGTCGAACCGGACGCGCGCCCCTCGCCCGAGTCCATTGCCCAGTACTACCCGCTGGCCGTGGGCAACGCGTGGACGTACCGGATCGACGGCCGCGACGACAAGCCCGTCACGGTGGAGATCGTCAAGGAGCAGGACGGGTACTTCCTGGACAACCAGGGCGGCCAGCTCACGGTGGACGCCTTCGGCCTGCGCGACCCCAAGCGCTACCTGCTGCGCGGCCCGCTGGAGGCCGGACGCGGTTGGAACAACGTCGTGTCCGTGTCGTCCACGGAGCGCTACCAGCTGGTGCAGGTGGGCTTCGCCTGCAAGGTGCCCGCGGGCTCGTTCCCCAACTGCGTGAGCGTGGAGGGCCGCAACAAGGTCGACGCGCAGACGACGCTCATCAACACGATCACCTTCGCCGCGGGCGTGGGCCTGGTCCGCGTGGACGTGGCCACGGAGCACGAGGGCAAGCGCGTGCCGCAGACGGAGCTGGAGCTCATCTCCTACAAGGCGGATGGCGCCAGCACCCCGGCCGCCCCCGCCGCGCCCGCCCAGAACTGAAGCGGCCCGCCTCGTGGAGACTCCCGAGCTCACGCAGGACGCGCGCATCCTGAACTTCCTCGCGGAAGGCGGGGAGGGCTTCATCTCCGGCGAGGCGCTGTCCACCCGGCTGGGCCTGTCGCGCACGGCGGTGTGGAAGCACGTGGAGGCCCTGCGCGTGAAGGGCTACCGCATCGATGCGGTGCCCGCGAAGGGCTACCGGCTGGTGGGCCGGCCAGACCGGCTCTCCGCGCTGGAGGTCCATCCGCTGCTCGCCACGCGCGCGGTGGGCCGCGTGCTTCACCACCACGACACCATCGGCTCCACCAACGCGGCGGCCTTCCGGCTGGCCCAGGACGGCGCGGGCCACGGCACGGTGGTGGTGGCCGAACAGCAGACGGCGGGCAAGGGGCGCCGGGGCCGCGCCTGGGTGTCTCCGCCGAACCTCAACCTGTACTTCTCCGCCATCCTGCGCCCGGAGCTGCCGCCGCAGCGCGCGCCGGAGCTCACGCTGGTGGCCGCCGTGGCCCTGGCGGAGACGCTGCGCGAGGCGGGCGCCGACGCCGCCATCAAGTGGCCCAACGACGTCCAGATCTCCGGACGGAAGGTGGCCGGCATCCTCACGGAGCTGTCCGCCGAACCCGAGCGCGTGCACTTCGTCATCGTGGGCGTGGGCGTGAACCTCAACTCGGGCGAGGAGCACTTCCCCGAGGAGCTGCGCGCCACGGCCACGTCGCTCGCCCTGGCGCTGGGGCGGCCGGTGGCCCGCGCGCCCTTCGCCGCCGCCCTGTGGACCCGGCTGGAGACCTGGCTGGACACGTACCTGGCCACCGGCTTCGACGCGGTGCGCACCCGCTGGAAGGCGCTCTCCAGCACCCTGGGAGTGCAGGTCCGGGTGCGGACGGACCGGGGGGACTGGGAGGGGTTCGCGGAGGACATCGACCCCACGGGCGCGCTCATGGTGCGCATGGCGGACGGCCACGTGGAGCGCGTGCTGGCGGGGGACGTGGAGCAGCTGCGTCCCCAGCGCTAGAGTGCGCAAGCGATGCTCCTGGCCATCGACGTCGGCAACACCAACACCGTCCTGGGCGTGTACGAGGGCCGGCGGCTCCTGGACCACTGGCGCCTGGAGACGAGCGCGCGAAGGAGCGCGGACGAGTACGGCATCCTCGTGCGCCAGCTCTTCTCCTGGAGCGGTATCGACGCGAACCAGGTGAAGGCCGTGGCCGTGTCCAGCGTGGTGCCGCCGCTCCAGTTCAGCCTGGAGAAGATGAGCGAGCGCTACTTCAAGACGCGCCCCATGTTCGTGGGCCCGGGCGTGAAGACGGGCATGCCCATCCTCTACGACAACCCGCGCGAGGTGGGCGCGGACCGCATCGTCAACGCGGTGGCCGCCTATGAGAAGCACCACCGCGGCCTCATCGTGGTGGACTTCGGCACCGCGACGACGCTGGACGCGGTGACGCCCAAGGGCGAGTACCTGGGCGGCGCCATCTGCCCCGGCGTCAACATCTCCATGGAGGCCCTGTTCCAGAACGCCTCCAAGCTGCCTCGCGTGGAGTTCGCGCGTCCGCCCCACGTGGTGGGCCGCAACACCGTGCACTCCATGCAGTCCGGGCTCGTCCACGGCTACGTGAGCATGGTGGACGGCCTGTGCGCGCGCATGGAGGCGGAGATGGGCTTCTCCGCGAAAGTGGTGGCCACCGGGGGCCTGGCCCCGCTGGTGGCCAGTGAATCGAAGGCCATCCAGGAGGTGGATGAGTTCCTCACCCTGGAGGGGCTGCGCATCATCTACGGAAGGAATCACGCGTCATGAGCACCGCCGCTGACCCCAGCATTCCGGCCCCGCCCCCGGGCTGCCCCTTCAACGCCGAATTCCTGCCGCCCAACCTGCGCAAGCACGTGGACCCCAACGCCCCCGTGCCCCTGCGCATGATGGCGGCCAAGTCGCTGGTGCCGCTCAACCCGGCGGACATGCTGGGCGCGCTCTACATGCTCACGTTCGACCCTGAAGCGAACGTGCGCGAGACGGCCGCCAAGACGAGCGCGGCGCTGCCGGAGCGCATCCTCGGCTCCGCGCTCCGTGACGAGGGCGTGCAGCCGCCCGTGCTGGGCTACTTCCTGGGCCTGCTCAAGGACAAGGAAGCCTACGCGGAGATGCTCGTCCTCAACTCGGAGACGCCGGACGACGCCGTGGCCAGCGTGGCGTCCTCGTGCAGCCCGAAGGTGGCGGAGATCATCTCCCAGAACCAGCTGCGCCTGCTGCGCAACGAGGGCATCATCCGCGGCCTGTGCACCAACCCCGGCGCCCCGGCGTCGCTCGTGGACAGCGTCTGCGACTTCGCGGTGCGCAGCGGCCTGGTGCTGGCGGACGTGCCCGCGATGCAGGCCGCCCGCGTGCGCATCTACGGCCCGCAGGCCGCCGCCGCGCCGCCGGATCCGGGCCCCACCGCGGAGGAGGTCCTCCAGGAGCTGGGCACGGAGGCGCAGGCCGAGGACGCCGCGCCCATGGAAGAGGGCAAGCGCATGACGCTCGCCCAGCGCATCATGAAGATGTCCATCGCGGAGAAGATCAAGCTGGGCACGCTGGGCAACAAGGAAGCCCGCTCCGCGCTCATCCGCGACACCAACAAGCTGGTCTGCGTGGCCGTCATCCGCAGCCCGCGCATCACCGACGGCGAGGTGCTCGCGTGCGCCGCGAACCGCGCCATCAACGACGACGTGCTGCGCGTCATCTACAACAACCGCGAGTGGACGAAGATGCAGAAGGTGAAGCTCGCGCTGGTGAAGAACCCCAAGGTGCCGCTCACCGTCACCATGAAGTTCCTCAACACGCTGCGCGACGCGGAGCTGAAGGACCTGGCCCGCGACAAGAACGTGCCTGCGGCCGTGCAGTCCTTCGCCAAGAAGCTGCATGAGAAGAAGACCGCCCCCAAGAAGGAAGGCGGCAAGTAGTCCGGGGCCAACGCGGGGGAGGGCGGTCAGCCGCGCCTTCCCCCGGGCCCGTCACCGAGCCCGTCTGGCGGTGCGGCGGTGCTTCAGGCCGCGGCTTCCTCGTCGGCGTCGTCGCCCACGGAGGTGCCCGGCTCGTCCAGCAGCTGCTGCGCGATGGCGAGCGCCTTCTTCGTCTTCTCGCGCAGCTTCTCGTCGCCCTTGATGCGCGCGTAGAGCTTCGTCACGCGCTCCTCGTTGCGCACCGCCGCCTGCTCCAGCTCGGTGATGCGGGCACGCAGGCTGTCCGCGTCCGCGGCGGCCTGGGCGCTCTGGTTGGAGAGGTCCGCCTGCGCCTGCTCCAGCTGGCCACGGAGGCCTTCCAGTTCGCCCTGCGCGGACTCCACCTGCGAGCGCAGCCCTTCGGCCTCCTCGCGCGTCGCCTGGAGGTCCGCGTCCTGCTGGGCCACCTGGGCGCGCAGACCTTCCACTTCGCCCTGGAGCTCCTGGGCCTGGGCCTGGTGCTGATCCAGCTCCGCCTGCAGCGCGCCCAGCTTCGCGGTGGCGCCGCGCGCCTCCTCCTTCGCGGTGGCCAGCTGCTGATCCACGCGCTTGCGCTCCGAGGTGAGCTGCTCCGTGCGCGTGGTGAGCGTCTTGATCTGCGCGTCGCGGCGGTTCAGCTCCTCATCGGAGGTGGAGGCCTTCTGCTCCAGCTCCAGGTGCTGATCCTTCAGCTCGATGATCTCCTGGTCCTTCTGGTTCAGCTCCGACTTGAGGCGGAGGATCTCCTTGTCGCGCTTGTTGACGGTATCACGCAGCGCGAAGGTGTCCTTGTCGCTCTTGCCGGCGGTGGAGCGCGAGGCCTCCAGCTCCGTGGCCTTCGCCTGGAGCTCGGACTCCAGCGACTGCACGCGCTCCTCGGCCTGGGTCGCCTGGCCTCGCGAGTCCTCCAGCGCGCTCTGCAGCTCCGCCACCTTCGCGCGCAGGTTGCGCAGCTCCGCCAGATCCGCGGCGGACGTGCCGGAAGCCACCGGCGTCACCGGTGCGGCGACGGCGGCGGGGCGGGCCGCGGCG
>NZ_RAWE01000316.1 GCF_003611695.1 Corallococcus carmarthensis
CTCCTGGGGCACGGGGTCGCCGTAGCCGTAGGTCTGCGGATGGGCGCGCGACGACGCGGGGCCGTGGGCGTTGGACGGGTCGTTGATGTCGAAGGTGAACGCGTCCTCGGGCGCGGCCTGCGCGGGGACGGGCAGGTTGCCGTCGTCCGCGAAGTCGAAGTCCGGCGTGCCGAAGTCGGCTTCGGGGGCGGGCGGCGCGGCGGCGACGGGGTCTTCGGAGAAGTCGAAGTCGCGCGCGGTGCTGGCGGGTTCGCTCGAGCCGTAGGCGGCGGGCGCGGCGGGCTCGCGGAAGGCGGCGGTGGGGACGGGGATGGCGACGACGCGGGTCACGTCCTCGCGCGGCTCGGAGAAGTCGCTGGTGTCGAGCGAGGAGAACTCGCCGCTGCTCACCTCCGAGAAGTCATCCTCCGCGGGCGCGGGGGCCGGCGGCGCGGCGTCCATGTCGAAGCCGAACGAGTCGTCCGGCAGGGCCACCGGCGCGGCGGGTCCCGCGTCGAGCGAGATGGCCCGGGGCGCGGCCACGCCCGGCGACGCGAAGGCGGCGGGCGGGAGCTCGTCGTCGAAGGAGAACGGATCCTCGGGGACGGGCGGTGCGGCGTTGCCGGGCAGCGGGATGGCGGCGGCGCGAGGAGCGGCCGCGCCGGGCAGCGGAATCGCGGCGGACTGCGGCGCGGCGTTACCGGGCAGCGGGATGGCGGCGGCGCGAGGGGCGGCCGCGCCGGGCAGCGGAATGGCGCCAGCGGACGGACCCGCGCCCATGGGGATGGCCGCGGACTGCGGCGCGGCGCTGCCTGGCAGCGGAATCGCGGCGGACGGGGGCGCGGCGCTCCCGGGGAGCGGGATGGCGGCGGAACGCGGTGCGGCCGTGCCCGGCAGCGGGATGGCTGGACCCGCACCCATGGGGATGGCGGCGGGCTTGGGCGCGGCGCTGCCAGGGAGCGGAATGGCGGCGGACTGCGGGGCGGCGCTGCCAGGAAGCGGAATCGCCGCCGACTGGGGGGCCGGAGCGGCGGCGCGCGGTGCGGCACTGCCCGGCAGCGGGATGGCGGCCGACTGCGGTGCGGCATTGCCCGGGAGCGGAATCGCGGCGGACTGGGGCGCCGCGCTTCCGGGGAGCGGAATGGCGGCGGACTGCGGGGCGGCGCTGCCGGGAAGCGGAATCGCGGCGGACGGGGGCGCGGCACTGCCCGGCAGCGGGATGGCGGCGGCGCGGGGCGCGGCGGTGCCGGGGAGCGGAATGGCGGCGGACTGCGGCGCGGCGCTGCCAGGGAGCGGAATGGCGGCGGACTGCGGCGCGGCGCTCCCGGGCAATGGAATGGCGCCGGACTGCGGGGCGGCATTGCCCGGCAGCGGGATGGCGGCGGGCTGCGGCGCCGCGGGGGGCGCGGCCTCGGGAGCTTCAGCGCCCGCGCCATCGGCCTTGATGGGGAACGTGGTCTGGCACCGGGCGCACTTCAGCTTCGCGCCCCCGGGCGGGATCCGCCTGTCATCGATGTTGTAATTCGTCTGGCACGACGGGCAGGAGACTTTCATTGTTTTCCTTCGACGAGACCGGCTGGCGCGCGCACGCGCATGAATGACGGGGGCGGTGCGATGGTCCGCGCGGCGCGTGCAGGCTAGCAGAGCCGTTTCAAGCCCGGAAAGAACGCGCCCTCGGGGCGCACCGCCGTCACCCAGGCGGGCAGGAGGGCGGGCGCCCGCCAACACCAACAGTGTACGTCCCTTTTCCAGGTCCCCGCCCGTGGTGGTAGACCCGGCGGGTCATGGATCCCATCGTCATCCTCGGAGCGGGCCTGGCGGGCCTGTCCACCGCGCACTTCCTCAAGCGCCCCTGGCGCCTCATCGAGAAGTCCGACCGGGTCGGAGGCCTCATCAAGACCGAGGTCATCGACGGGTGTTACTTCGACCCCACCGGCCACTGGCTCCACCTGCGCGACCCGGAGATCCAGGAGCTGGTCAACACGCTCTGGCTCCCGGACCAGCTGGTCCGCATCCAGCGCCGCGCCGCGGTGTTCTCTCGCGACACCTTCACCCGCTTCCCCTACCAGGTGAACACCCACGGGCTGCCGCCGGAGGTCGTCGCGGAGAACCTCGTCGGCTACGTGGAGGCCATCTACGGGGAGAAGGGCCGGGCCCTGCGCGAGCGCGAACCCGTGAATTTCGAGGAGTTCATCCTCCGCTACATGGGTGAAGGCTTCGCGAAGAACTTCATGCTGCCCTACAACCAGAAGCTCTGGACCGTGCACCCGCGCGAGATGTCCGCCGCGTGGGTCGGCCGGTTCGTGCCGCGCCCCTCCCTCAAGGAGGTCGTGGACGGGGCGCTCGGCGCGGGCAGTGATCAGCTGGGCTACAACGCGTCGTTCCTCTACCCGCGCGAGGGCGGCATCGAGAGCCTGGCGCGCGCGATGAAGCAGCACCTGACGGGCGGCGAGCTGAGCGTGCGCACCGAGCCCGTCTCCATCGACTGGAAGGCGAAGCAGGTCGCGCTGTCGGACGGACGCACCCTGCCGTATTCGAACCTGGTGTCCTCCATCGCGCTGCCCGGGCTGGTGGAGCTCATCGGGAAGGGCGCCTCCGGCGTGCCGGACGAGGTGCGGGCCGCGGCGAAGCGCCTGCGCGCCTTCATCGTCACGTACGTGTGCGTGGGGGCCAGGGGCGCGAACCGCCAGCCGTGGCACTGGATCTACCTGCCGGAGCCGGAGTTCCACTCGTACCGCATCGGGGCGCCGTCGGCGGTGTACGCGCCCCTGGCCCCGCCGGACACGGCCAGCTTCTCCGTGGAGTTCAGCCACCACGGCGACCTGTCCGTGGCGGACGCGGAGAAGTTCGCGGTGGAGGACCTGGTGCGCTCGCGGATGATCCACTCGGCGGACGACATCCTCTTCACGAAGGGCCGGGAGATTCCCAACGCATACGTCCTCTACGACGACGCCTACGGCCCCGCGATGGCGGAGGTGAACCGCTTCCTGGAGCACGCCGGCATCCTCACGGCGGGACGCTATGGAAAGTGGGAATACTCCTCCATGGAGGACGCCATCCTGGGCGGGCGGGCCTGCGCCCGGACGCTGAACGGCTGACGCATGGAGTCGTCTCCTGTCGACGGTGGTCCGGGGGCGTGCTAGGCCCCAACGCCTTCCCTTCGCATCTCCGGACCCATGGCCCTGCACCTCTCCGTCGTCATCCCCGTCTACAACGAGGAGTCCATCATCGCCCAGGCAGCCGAAGAGCTGCGTCAGGGGCTGGATGCTCGCGGGCTCGACTACGAAATCATCTTCGCGGAGAACGGCTCGCGCGACGCGACGCCCCAAATCCTGGAAGAGCTCTGCTCCAAGAACCCGCGCCTGCGCTGGTTCCACTCGGAGACGCCGAACTACGGCGTGGCGCTCAAGGCCGGCATCCTCAAGGCCCGGGGCACCTACGTGGTGTGCGATGAGATCGACCTCTGCGACCTGACCTTCTACGACGCGGCGTTGCCCCGTCTGGAGCGCGGCGAGGCGGACATGGTCGTGGGCTCCAAGGCGGCCAAGGGCGCGAGCGACCAGCGCCCCCTGATCCGCCGCGCGGCCACGCGGGTGCACAACAAGCTGTTGCGCGTGGCGCTGGGCTTCCAGGGCACGGACACGCACGGCCTGAAGGCGTTCCGCCGGGAAGCGCTGCTGCCCGTCATCCAGAAGTGCGTGGTGGACATGGACGTGTTCGCCAGCGAGTTCGTCATCCGCGCGTGGCGCGAGGGACTGAACGTCATGGAGATCCCCATCCAGCTCCATGAGAAGCGCCAGCCGTCCATCCACCTGTTCAAGCGCGTGCCCAACGTGCTCAAGAACGTGGGCAAGCTGTTCTACGTCATCCGCGTCCGCGGGACCTGAGCGGGGGGATTGCCTCATGACGGCAGCGCGCCTGGCGTCCATCTCCGTCGACCTGGATTCCCTGCCGCACTACTGCCTGATCCACGGGCTGCCGGAGTCGCTGCTCGACGAGCGCGCCCGGACGCTGGTGCACCGCGTGGCGGTGCCGCGCTTCCTGGAGCTGCTGGCGGAGGTCGGGGTGCCCGGGACGTTCTTCGTCATCGGCGAGGACCTGGAGACGGACCCCGGCGCGGCGGATGGCATGCGGCGCTCCCACGCGGCGGGCGTGGAGGTGGCGAGCCACAGCCACGCCCATGACTACGCGCTCACCCGGCGCGGGCCGGACGCCATCGCGGAAGACCTGTCACGCGCGGACGCGGCCATCCTGAAGGCCGTGGGCGTGCGCCCCTCCGGGTTCCGCGCCCCGGGCTACACGCTGAACGCGGACCTGTACGCGGCCACCGTGGCGCAGGGCTACCGGTATGGGTCGTCCGCGTTCCCGGCGGCTCCGTACTACGCGGCGAAGGCGGCGGTGATGGGGGCGCTCGCGGCGCTGGGGCGGCCCTCGCGCTCCGTGCTGGACACGCCCCGCGTGCTGCTGGCGCCGCGCGTGCCGTACCGGCCGGACCCCGCGCAGCCCTACCGGCGCGGCTCGGGGGCGGTGGTGGAGCTGCCCATGACGGTGACGCCGGTGGTGCGCTTCCCGTTCATCGGCACGTTCGCGACGACGCTGCCTCGCGGCACGATGCGCGCCGCGTACCGCACGTGCCGGGCGGATGCCTTCTTCAATTTCGAGCTGCACGGTGTGGACGTGCTGGACGCCACGGATGGCATCCCGCAGGAGCTGGTGCGCCAGCAGCGCGACCTGCGCGTGAGCGCCGCGAAGAAGGTGGAGCGGCTGCGCAGCATCTTCCAGTGGCTCAAGGACGACTTCGACGTCGTCACCCTGCGCGACGCGGCGGGGCGGCTGTCCGCGTCGCTCTGATCAGCGGGCGGCCTTCAGCGCCTTCCAGTCCGCTTCCGCCTGATCCGCGTAGGCCTGCGCGAAGGCGACCAGCCGCTTCGTGGCCCCCTTCGTGTCTCCGCCCACCCAGTCCTCCAGGCGCGCGGCCTGCGCCTGCGTGTTGCCGTGGGCCCGGGCCAGCACGACGCCGGCCTGCTCGAAGGTGGAGCGCAGGGCCTTCTTCTTCCCGAGCACGGCGTCGTCCAGCTTGTCCTTCTCCGGCTCCACCTCGCGCGCGAGGAACGCCCGGCCGCCCATGTTCACCGCGCCCGTGAGCGGATTCACGGCGCCGCCCAGCTCCTCTTGCGCCTTCACCACGTCCGCGCCGTTCGCGGGCACCGGCGGAGACGTCACCCCGGAGGCGAGCAGCTCCTTCAGCTCCAGCAGCACGGGCGGCGCCTTTGGATCCGCCGCGCCCAGGAGCACGTAGTCGCGCTCCAGGCCGTAGCTGCTGCCACCCGCGTCCAGCCGGGCCGCCAGGTCCAGCACCTTGAGGGGCACCGCCACGCCCTCCGTGCCGTCCAGGGTCTTCTCGTACGACGCCAGCGCGGTCCGCACCGCCGCCTGCTTCTCCGCGTCCAGCGGCTTGAGCGTGTCCGACGTGAGGAAGCGAGGGCCCTTCGCTCCGTCCAGCTTCACGTACTTGGACAGCAGGTCCCTGGCGGACGTGTCGCGCGCCTTGCCGATGAGGTCCTTCACCGCGCCGGAGGACTCCTTCTTGTCCAGGAACGCCCCGGGGTTCGCGTCGCCGTCCGCCAGCAGCTCCAGCGTCTCGAAGTAGTTCTTCGCGAGCGCCTCCACCGCCTTGGCCTGCTCGCTGGACGACAGTCCCGCCTCGCGCGCGGTGAGGACGGCGCTGGTGGCCAGGCGCGTGAGGTCCGCTTCCGGCGACGCGGTGCCCGTCTGGTCGAAGTCGTTGAGCCCCCACACCGCCTTGCCGTCCGGGCCCCGGAACGTGCCCAGGTTGCCCACGTGCGCGTCGCCCACCACCCGGATGTCCGGCGCGGGCCGGTCCGTCAGGCGCGCCTCCTGCGCATACGGGCCCCGCAGGTCCGCCTGGAACAGGGCGGGCATGGCGCGGAACATCGCGGAGGGGCTCTCGCGCATCTGCGCCAGCTTCTCCTTCAGGCGCGCGGGCGGCAGGTCCAGGCGCGCGTTGAAGTCGCGCACGAAGGCCACGGCCTGGGACGGCTCGCGCTCCAGGCCGGACGTCTGGGCCCGCTTGGGCGCAAGCGCGTTCACCGCCACGGTGTTGCCCGTCCGTGACGTGGTGGCCTGGGGCTGGAAGTCGCTGACGTTGGAGGACAGCCGCCCCGCCGTGGCCCCGGAGGAGGCGAGCGTCAGCACCGTGGCGGCGACGGTGGAACCGGACGTCCGGGAGGGCGAAGAGGGCTTGGAGGGGATGCGCATGGGGGACCTTCCGGCGGATTATCGTCAGAAGGGGTTCGCTTGTTGTCGGCGCACTCCCGGTGTGCGTGCCGGGGTGCTAAGGAGCGAGCCCATGCTGGAGCGTTTCAGCGACAAGGTGAAGAAGGGCCTGCGCGGCTGGACCGAGCGCATGGCCGGCGAGCAGCAGTCCGACCAACTCCAGGCCCTGGCCCGGACGGAGAACGAGTACGGGGTGGACCCGTTCGGGTTCAACCTGGACTACAGCCTGGCCGCCATCGCCCCGTTCATGTGGCTCTACCGCCACTACTTCCGCGTGGAGGCCTACGGCGCGGACCGGATTCCTCCGGGCCGGGTGCTGCTGGTGTCCAACCACTCCGGCCAGCTGCCCCTGGACGGCGCGATGATTGGCATCGCCCTGATGGTGGAGGGCAACCCGCCGCGCGCCATCCGCAGCATGGTGGAGAAGTGGGTGCCGTCCCTGCCGTACGTCTCCACGTTCATGGCGCGCGTGGGCCAGATTGTCGGCACGCCGGAGAACTGCCGGCGGCTCCTGGATGCGGAGGAGGCCATCCTCGTGTTCCCGGAAGGGACGCGCGGGCTCAACAAGCTGTGGCCCCAGCGCTACCAGCTCCAGGAGTTCGGCCTGGGCTTCATGCGGCTGGCGCTGGAGACGAACACGCCCATCGTGCCCATCGCGGTGGTGGGCGCGGAGGAGCAGGCCCCGGCGCTGATGAACCTGAAGCCCGTGGCGAAGCTGCTGGGCTTCCCGTCCTTCCCCATCACCCCCACGGGCACGCCCTTCCCGCTGCCCACGAAGTACCGGATCTACTTCGGCGACGCGCTCCACTTCACCGGCCGCGCGGACGACGAGGACAGCGAGCTGGACAAGAAGGTGCGCACCGTGAAGGCCTCCATCCAGGCGATGCTCCACCAGGGTCTCAAGGAACGCCGGGGCGTGTTCTGGTGAGCGCCTCCAACGAAGAGAAGGACGCGCCCGCGGACAAGCGCCCGGCCGTCGTCGTCACCGGCATCAGTGGCAACCTGGGCCGCACGCTGGCGAAGCAGCTGCACAAGCGCGAGCGCATCATCGGCATCGACCGGCGCCCCTTCCTGGGCAAGCCGAAGGACGTCGAGATGCACCAGCTGGACCTGCGCAAGAAGAAGGCGGAGGACGTCTTCCGCAAGAACGAGGTCCGCGCCGTCATCCACATGGGCATCATGCATGACCCGCGCATGAGCGAGGAGGAGCACCACTCGTTCAACGTCGTGGGGACCACGCGCCTGCTGGAGTACTGCGCGAAGTACGGCGTGAAGAAGGTCGTGGTGCTGTCCTCGGCGAACGTCTACGGACCCAGCCCGGACAACTCCAACTTCCTCACGGAGGATGCGCCGCTGATGGCCGCGAGCCGCTTCTCCGGCGTGCGCGACCTCATCGAAGTGGACATGCTGGCGCACAGCTTCTTCTGGAAGCACCCCGACATCGAGACGGTCATCCTGCGGCCCGTCCACATCGTGGGGCCCACCATCAAGAACGCGCCGTCCAACTACCTGCGGCTGCGCCACCCGTGGACCATGGCGGGCTTCGACCCGATGGTGCAGCTCATCCACGTGGAGGACGTCGCCCGCGCCATGGTGGAGGCCCTGCGCCCGGAGCCCAAGGGCGTCTACAACGTCGTCGGCCCCGGCCAGGTGCCCCTGTCCGCGGTGCTGCGCGAACTGGGCCACACCGCCATCCCCGTGCCGCACCCGGTGGCCCGGCCGCTCTTGGGCCTGATGTTCCGCTACCGGCTGGCCAACTTCCCGCCGCCGGAGCTGGACCACATCCAGTTCCTCTGCGCCGTGGACGGTCAGCGCTGGATCCAGGACGTGGGCTGGAAGTCCCAGCACTCCATGCGCGACACCATCCGCTCCGTCATCGGCGAGTAGCGGCTTTTCGTGGAGCCCCGCCGGGGCTCCCTGACAGGCGTGTCAGGGGGGATGTGGCGGGCTGGCAGAGTGTGCCTGACATCACTGTCAGGCATGGGACGGTGGCCACGGGGAGGAAGGGCAGGCAAGTGCCTGAT
>NZ_RAWE01000317.1 GCF_003611695.1 Corallococcus carmarthensis
AACATGAAGCGGTCGAACACGGAGTAGCTCAGCGCCGCGCCGCCCAGCCCGCCCTCGTCACGCGTCCCGTCCCCCGGCGATGTGCGCCCACCGTTGCCGCCAGGCCCCGCGTGACCGCCACCGCCGCCGCCGGAGGCCGCGCAGTTGCCGCCGCCACCGCCGGAGGCCAGGTTGCCGCGCCCGGTGAAGAGGCCGTTCTTGGAGGACATGCCCGCCACGCCTTCGCCGCGCGCGGAGCCGCCCTTGTCGAGCTCCAGCTCCAGCCCCGTGCAGCCCGTCAGGCCCGCGGCGCCGGCCTGGAAGATGCCTGCCTGGGAGCCCACGCCATCCGCGTCGATGCGGCCCTCGTTGACCACCTTCCCGGTCACCAGCATCGCGAGGATGCCGCCGGACTTGCCGTTCCATGGCGACACGGTGAGCCGCGCCCCGGCCTCGACGACGACGTCGGAGTACTCGGCCACGCGCACCACCTGCGCGCGTCCCGCGGCGTAGGCGTAGCGCAGCGGCGCGGTCAGCACGTAGGTGGGGGGCGTGGAGGACAGCACCCCCTCCACCCGCGCCAGCTCCCAGCGCCCCGGCGCGACCGTCCCCGCCAGCGACACGGGCTTCGTGTTGCCCACATCCGGCACGGCCGACAGCCCGGTGGTCTCGTGGATCATCAGCAGATCGCCGGAGGAGACCTTGAGGCCGGACACCACCAGCTCCTGCGCCCCCGCCGCGGCGCTCTTCCCCAGGGCGGCGTTCGAGGTGACGATCATGCTCAGCCCCGAGGCGACGGTCAGCACCCCGTCGCGTCCGGTGCCCAGTTCAAAGGAATCCGGCTCCGCGCGAGCGACCTGCGCCAGGAGCAATCCAACGATGAGAGCCAGCGTGATGCGCATGCCCCCATGGTGCCCCACCGGGCGTCCGGGGTCGAGAGAGGCCCACCCGCTTCAGCGGGACGGAATCAGGTCCTGAAGCCCCCGCGCGTTGACGGGCGCGAAGAAGGGCTGACGCAAGAGCCGTCCCAGGGCGCGGCGCTCCACGCAGAGCAGTTGGAGCGAGTCCTCCCATTCCCCCAGCACGGCCACCGCGCGCACGTCGGCCGCGTCGCGGTACAGGTCGTTGAGGTTGTGCACGAGCGCGGACACGTCCTCCACCTCCCAGCGCTCCGTGACGTCGCCCGCCGCGACGTGCAGCTCCAGCACGGGGCGCTCGCGCACGTCCACGACCTTGAGCTTCCGGGCCGCGCCACCCATGGCCGCGGTCAGCGAGCCCACCAGCTCATCCGGCCGGACGCCGTACCCCACGGTGAGCCCACCCACGAGCAGGCCCGCTTCGCACAGCCGCAACAGCGACACGTGGGGAGGCTCGCCCTCCGGCAGCAGCCCGGAAGCGGCGGCGGAATCCTTGAGCAGCCGCTCGCGGTCGAGCGCATCCAGCAGGGAGGCCATGGCCCGCGCACCCTATCAGGGCTCCTCGCCCTCCCAGTAATCCACCTGCGCGTCCAAAGGCAGATACGCCATCAGCGTGCGCGCCGCCTTGTCGCCCCCCGGTGCCGCGCCCGCGAAGACGCCCACCTTCTTCGAGTCCGGGTACACGAGCACGTCCGGCGCCTCCATGGTGGAGAAGCACAGGTAGCGCAGCGGCTCCGGGCCGTCGTTGATCAATTGGTGCGCGCACTCCGCGCCCGGCGGCAGCGCGACGTAGTCCCCCGCGCGCACGGGCAGCGTCTCCGTCCCCAGACGCAGCGAGCCCGTGCCGGACAGGACGTAGACGGCTTCTTCATTGCCCAGGTGGTAGTGCAGCGGCCACGAGCGGCGGCCCGGCGGAAGCTCCACCAGGCTGCACCCCAGCTTGCGCCCGTGCGCGGCGGCGCCCAGCTGCTTGCGCTTGAGGGCCACGCGGCTGCCGTGGGCAAGCTCCGTCCAGGGAACGTCTTCCGAGTGGATGAGGTGGGGCGAGGACATGGCGGGCTCCTGTTTCACGGGCGCACCGCGACGAGCGCGAACACGCGGTGGGGAACGGACATCGGCTGCTGGGGGAAGCGCGCGGCGAGGAGCGCGGCCAGCGCGGCGTCGAAGCGGGCGACCTGCTCGGGCGGGAGCATGGCGCCGATGCGCGCGTTGGCGCGCATCCGTCCGCGCCACGCCTCGTGGGTGTAGGGCGTGAGCGTGTCGAAGGTGAAGGACGTCAGGGACTGGAAGCCGGCCACGCCCACGTCGCGGAACCACTGCGGGTAGATGCCCACGCCCTGACCGAAGCGGTCCACGGCCAGGTCGACGCGGGGGCTGAACTCCTCCACCAGGGCCTCGGTGGCCTCCAGCAGGTTGCCGGGCAGGGCCGTCCAGTCGAAGTGGCAGAGGATCAGCTTCCCGCCGGGCTTGAGCAGGCGGAAGGCCTCGCGCCCGGAGGCGGCGCGGTCGAACCAGTGCCAGCACTGGCCCGCGAACACGCGGTCGAAGGAACCGGACGGCAGGCCGGTGCTCTCCGCGGGTGCCTCGCGGAAGTCGATGGTGAGGCCTTCATCGCGAGCGAGCCGCGCCGCGGCCTCCAGCTGCGGCGCGGACACGTCCATGGCGGTGACGTCGCAGCCGCGCCGGGCCAGGTTGCGCGCGATGGTGCCGGTGCCGGTGCCCAGGTCCAGCACGCGCAGACCGGACGCAAGCACGCCGTCCTGTTCGAGCCGTGTGTAGAAGGCGTCCGGGAATCCCGCCCGGTGTTTCGCGTAGTCCGACGACGTGCGTCCGAAGTCCACGGTCATGGTCGCTCTCCTTCGCTGGGTATGGCCTCGTCCATGGACGGCTCAGCTCGACAGGAAGGTCCAGTCGAGTCGAGACTCCGCTCCCGGGAGGCACGTGAAACATGGTGCGTCGTGCAGGGGGACGTTCTCAATCTCGATTCGACCATCCAGTTGAGGAGGAGCTGCTGCGCGCGGAGGAGGCGGCGGCCCTGCTGGGGGTGAAGCGGGCGACGCTCTACACGTACGTGAGCCGGGGGCTCGTGCGCTGCGTGCCGGAGAAGGGCACGAAGGAGAACCGCTACCTGCGCGCGGACGTGGAGCGCCTGAAGACGCGCCACGACGCCCGCGCGGGCCACGCGGCGGTGGCGTCCGGAGCGCTGCGCTGGGGCGAGCCCGTCATCGACTCGTCGGTGTCGCGCATCAGCGAAGAAGGGCTCTCATACCGGGGCCACGACGCGGTGGAGCTGGCCGCGCGGGGACACCGCTTCGAGGACGTGGCGGAGCTGCTGTGGACCGGCCACCTGCCGCCGGAGTCCCAACCGTGGCCCGCACCGGAGACACCCTGGGACACCGCCGGACGCGTGGAGCCACCGGTGCGAGGCAAGAGGTCGTTGGCCTCCGAGCACGTCGCTTCAAGAAGCGCGCTGCTCGTGTCGCCCACCTCGCTGGCGGCCCTGCTGCCGCGTGACACCCCGCCCCTCTCCGCGCTCGCCGCGCTGGTTCCCCTGCTCGCGGCGAGCGACGCGGGCCGCTTCGCCGCGCCCGTGGAACAGGACCAGGTTCGCGCGCGCAGGCTCATCCGCCACCTGGGCGCATGGGTCTGCGTGGCCCAGGCGCCCGGCCGCGTCGCGCGCGCGTCGAAGGAGTCTTCCGTGGCCGCGTCACTCGCCACGGCCTGGGACGCGAAGCCGAGACAGACCGCGGAGCTGATCAACCTGGCGCTCGTGCTCTGCGCGGACCATGAGCTGAACACCTCCACCTTCGCGGCCCGCGTGACGGCCTCGTCCGGCGCGGACCTGTACGCGTGCATCAGCGCGGCGCTCGCGGCCATCTCCGGCCACCGTCACGGTGGCGCCTGCGACCGGGTGGAAGCCCTCATCGCGGAGGTGGGCCGTCCTGAACGCGCCGCGCAGGTCGTGCATGGCCGCCTGCGCCGGGGTGAAGCCGTGACGGGCTTCGGTCACCGCCTCTACCTGAAGGGCGACCCGCGCACGCCGCCCCTCATCGAGGTCGCGTTGAGCGTGAAGCCCGAATCCCTGAAGGTCCGCGTGGCCCGCGCCGTCATGGACACCATGCGGGACGCCGGCCATCCGCCTCCGTCACTGGACTGGGGACTGGTGATGCTCGCGGACGCGCTGGGCCTGCCCTCCGGCGCCGCCACCGTGCTGTTCAGCCTGGGCCGCACCGCGGGCTGGGTCGCGCACGTCCTGGAGCAGCGCGAACAGGGCCACCTGCTCCGCCCCCGCGCCCGCTACGTGGAGCCCCCACCCCGGCAAGCCCCCTGAAACATCCCGCGCGGTTGTTACATGGCGTGCACGCCGCGCGGGTTTCCGTTTGGCGACCCGGGCCCCGGTGAGCACACTCCCAGCCCCGTGAGCGCCTCCCGTCCGACCCTGCCCTATCCCGCCCTGATGTTGCTCGGCAACGTGGCCTTCATCGCCTCGTGGATCGTCATCCTCAAGCGCCCTGAAGGCTGGCAGGTCGTGGGCCCCGTCCTCCTGGCCCTCTTCCTGGGCTTACGCGTGGGCGGCGTGTGGAAGTACGCCCTGGCCACCCCGGACCCCGCGGGCCGGCTGAAGCGCTCCGCCATCTTCTCCACCGTGCTGGCCGTGCTCGCCGTGGGCCTCTGGGGCTACACGTGGCTGAGCGGCTCCCGCTAGAAACGAAACGGGCGCCCCTTCCGTGAGTGGAAGGCAGCGCCCGTCGTCACTTCCAACAGCGGGGAAGGCCCCGCGTCAGACGTTGAAGCGGAAGTGCATGCAGTCGCCGTCCTGAACGACGTACTCCTTGCCTTCCACGCGCAGCAGGCCCTTCTCCTTCACGGCCGACTCACTGCCCAGCTTCACCAGGTCCGTCCACCCGAAGACTTCCGCCTTGATGAAGCCGCGCTCGAAGTCCGAGTGGATGACGCCCGCCGCCTGCGGCGCCTTGAAGCCCTTGTGGATGGTCCACGCGCGGCACTCCTGCTCGCCCACCGTGAAGTACGTCCACAGGCCCAGCAGCTTGTAGCCCTCGCGCACGACCTTGTTCAGGCCCGGCTCCGTCAGGCCGGAGTCCGCCAGGAAGCCCGGCCTGTCTGACTCGGCGAGCTGCTGGATTTCAGACTCCAGCGCCGCCGCCAGCACCACCACGCCCGCGCCCTCCTTGGCGGCCATCTCGCGCACCTGCTGCACGCGCGGGTCGGAGTCCTCCTTGCCAATCTGCCCTTCGCTGATGTTCGCCACGTACAGCACGGGCTTGTCCGTCAGCAGGAACAGGTCCTGGATGGCCGCCTTGTCATCGTCGGTGAGCTTCTGCGCGCGCACCGTGACGCCTTCATCCAGCTTCGCCTTGATGCGGTCCAGCAGCGCGACCTCGGCCTTCGCCTCGTCGCCCGCCTTGCCCCCCATCTTGGTGTTCTTCAGCGAGCGCTCGCGGCGCTTCTCCACGGTCTCCAGGTCCTTGAGGCACAGCTCCGTGTCGACCACGTCCCGGTCCCGCACCGGATTCACGCCTCCCTCGACGTGGGTGACGTTGTCGTCCTCGAAGCAGCGCAGCACGTGGAGCACCGCGTTCACCTGCCGGATGTTCCCCAGGAACTGGTTGCCCAGGCCCTCGCCCTTGGACGCGCCGCGCACCAGGCCGGCGATGTCCACGAACTCCAGCGACGTGGGGATCTTCTTCAGCGGCTTGATGAGCGCCGACAGCTGGTCCAGGCGGTCGTCTGGCACCGGCACCACGCCCACGTTCGGCTCGATGGTGCAGAACGGATAGTTCGCGGCCTGAGCGCCCGCGGCGGACAGGGCGTTGAACAGGGTGGACTTGCCCACGTTGGGCAGACCGACGATGCCGATGGAGAGAGCCATGATGGATTCCTGGAACAGGCGGGCGCGGCGGAAGACTCCCGGCCGTTAGGCCGAGCGGCGGGTCGCCGAGGCGCTGGTGGCGCCGGGCAGACCCTGCACGAACTGCTCGGCCAGCGCGCGGTGCTTGGCGTCGTCCATGCGCTCGCTCATGAGCTTGCCGGCCACTTCCATGGCCAGGTCCACGGCCATGGAGCGGACCTCCGCGATGGCCTTGGCCTTCTGGTCTTCAATCTCACGGCGGGCGGACAGCTTCAGCTCCTCCGCCTCCTTGCGGCTCTTGGCCATCAGCTCGTCGCGGAACTTCTCCATGTCCGCCTGCACGCGGCGGGTGGACTCCGCGGCCTCGCGGCGCGCCTCGGCGATGGCCGTCTTCTGGTCGGCGAGCAGCTTCTCCGCCTCGGCGCGCTCACGCTTCGCGCTCTCGATGGCGTTGGAGATCTGCTTCTCGCGCTCTTCCACGAGCGACAGGATGGGCCCCCACGCCTTCGCCCGCAGCACCAGCAGGACGATGACGAAGGTGACGATGGTCCAGAAGATGAGGCCCGGACGGACCTCCACGAAGCTGCTGGCGGCGAGGACTGAGGGCAGGAACATGGCGGGTCCCGGTGAAGCGAAAAGGCAGAGGGAGGATGCGGGAGACTACAGGTGAGACAGGGTGCGGCGGACTGCGGTGCGGAACGCCGGCGCCCCTTCTTCCCGAAGAGGACGCCGGCTCCCGTTGAGACCTGCCGGCCTTAAGCCTTGATGGCGAGCAGGATGCAGACGACCAGCGCGAACAGCGTGGCGCCTTCGATGAGGGCCGCGGCGATGATCATCGTGGTGCGGATGTCGCCACCAGCGGCCGGCTGACGGCCCGTGGCGTCCATGGCGGCGGCGGCCAGCTTACCGATGCCGAGCGCGGCACCGATGATGGAGAGGCCGGCGCCGATACCGGCGGCGAGGAAGGCAAGAGCGAGGTTGGTCATGGGAGCACGTCTTCTTTCGTGATGCGGGACCCGCTTGTGGGGGGGTCGTGGGGGCCCTTTTGGACAACCTCCGGCGGCCTTTCGAACCGCCGGGTCTTCAACCGGGGCGCGCCGTCACACCGACAGGCGCCCCGTCAACCTGGTGGACGACAGCTCAGCCCAGGTGGTGGGCCTTGCCGTGGTCGTGGCTCTCGCCACCCTCGTGGTGGTGGTCATCGTGGTGGCCCATGGCCACGCTCATCCCGATGAACAGCGCCGACAGCATGGTGAACACGTACGCCTGCACGAAGGCCACGAACAGCTCCAGCAGGTAGATGCCGAAGGCGAACGGCACGCTCACCAGCGCCACCGCGGGGTTGCGGAGCATGAAGATGAGGCCCAGCAGGAAGAAGATGACGATGTGGCCCGCCAGCATGTTGGCGAACAGACGGATGGTGAGCGCGAAGGGCTTGGTGAACAGGCCCAGGAACTCCACCGGAATCATGATGGGCCACAGCCAGGGGGCCACGCCGCCCGTCAGGTGCTTGAGGTAGCCGCCCACGCCCGCCGCGCGGATGCCCGCCGCCTGCGTGACGAAGAAGGTGCACAGCGCCAGGCCGCACGTGACGGCGATGTTGCCCGTGGCGGTCGCCATCCAGGGGAACAGGCCCAGCAGGTTCATGAAGAGGATGAAGAAGAACGCGGTGAGCAGGTAGGGCACGTAGCGGGGGCCCTCCTCCTTGCCGATGTTCTTGATGGCCAGCTCGTCGCGCACGAAGAGGACCAGCATCTCGAAGAGGTTCGCCCCGGCGCCGCGCGGCACGAGCTTCGTCTTGTCGCGGTTGCTCCAGATGAGCAGCGCGCCGATGAGCAGCAGCGCCGCCAGCCACATCATCACCGTGTGCTTGGTGATGGAGAGGTCCAGGCAGCCGGCGCCCAGGCCCGGGTACACCTCACCGTGGCCGCCGCCGTGCGCATCCGCCACGGGCGTGCAGGCACCCTCGTGGAACGGGATGAGGATGCGCGGCAGGTGGATGGGGATGTGGTTGCGGCTGAGGGGGACCTCGAACTCGTACTCGTTCGAGTCCGCCACGTGGTGGAGGATGTAGCCGGCGACGTCCTCGCCCTCGGCGTCCTGGTCCTCGTTCGCCACGCCGTGCACGCCCTGAGGGGTCGCCGCGTGCTCCTCGCCATGCTGCTCGGAGGCCCACACGGTGCCCGCGAACAGACAGGCGAACAGCACCATTGCCTTGCGCATCACTCGTCTCCGCCCGCCGTGTCTTTCGACGCGGCCATCACGTAGCTGACTTCGATCCACTGCAGCGCGAAGTAGACGCCGAAGAAGCCGCCCACGAACGCGATCGCGCTCAAACCCCGGGACACCACCCACGCCAACCCCAGCCCCACACCCACGCCCCGAAGGGCGAACACCACACCGACCACCTTCAACGCCGCCTTCAGGTCCGCCTGCATCGACGCTCGCCGCTTCAGCACCAGCGCCAGCACACCCGTCAC
>NZ_RAWE01000318.1 GCF_003611695.1 Corallococcus carmarthensis
CAACAGACCCCTCGGGGTCAGGGGTCACCCTCGGTGCTGCACACGGTGTGCCCCGGAGTCGGAGGGTTCCGCTGCTCGGGAGACCCTGGAAAGAAACCGTGGGGCTGTGGGCAGGCGACGTCAGCGGCTACGCAAAGCTTGCGAGGCCCGCACGTCCTGCATAGCGGCGGAGGCCCTAGTCGCCCAGCTTGCCGCCGCGGCCGGCCTTCTTCTCGGAGGTGCGCTTCTTCTCCTCCAGGCGCCTGCGCTTGGAGCCCAGGGTGGGGCGGGTGGCCTTGCGGACCTTGGGGACGAAGGTGAGGGCCTGCAGGCCGGCGCGCAGGCGGCGCACGGCGGCGTCCTTGTTCTGCGACTGGCTGCGGCGCTCGGTGGCGGTGACGGACAGCTCCGTGGGCGGGTGTGAGAGGCGCACGCCGCTGGCGGTGGTGTTGCGGTGCTGGCCGCCGGGTCCGGAGGCGATGAAGAACTCCACGTCGCAGACCTTCAGCAGGGCCTCGTCATCCAGGGCGAGGGCCTCCCGGGCGGCCTGGCGTCGTGCGGGGGGAGCAATGGGCTGGGTCGGCGTCATGTCGGTCCTCAAGGTAGCGCCGCGAGGACGCCACCGGTACCTCGCTCCTGACACCCGCGGGCCCGAACGGCGTGGGCCCCCCGGGTGGACGCGCTCAGGTGAGGTTCAGGTTGAACGTGAAGCCCGTCTTGGCGCTGCGGCCGTCCTCGGAGGTGGCCACGAACTTCACCGCGTAGGGCAGGACGGTGAGCGAACGGTCCGTGGTGACGCGCACCTGCACGGTCGTCTCGCCCGCGGGCAGGGTGACGGGGTCGGCGGCGAGCCGCTTGCTGGGGGTCTCGAGCGTGATGGTGAGCGGGCCGGTGAAGCCCTCCGCGCGCGTCACCGTCACCGTCACCTGGCCGGACTGGCCGGGCGTCACGTCCACCTGTCGGGGCGCCACGGCGATGGCGAAGTCCGGCTGGGGCTGGGGCGGCTCCAGGATGATCAGGGAGATGCCGCTCGTGGCGGTGACGTTGTTGGCCGGATCCTCCGCGACGAGCTGCAACGCGTTCACGCCGTAGGTCGTGACGTTGGGGGACACCGTGATGGTGGCGGTGGTGCTGACGAGGGTCTCTCCCTCCGGGAGGGAGAAGTCCGGGCCGAAGGTGACGCCCTCGGGGGCGACCACCGCGCGCACGCGCACCTCGCCCAGGTTGTCCGCGATGCGCTGGAGGGCGATGTCATAGGGGACGGAGTCGCCGGGCGCGACGGTGACGGTGTCCACGCCTCCCCAGTCCAGACGGTAGTAGGGCCCGCCACTGTCGCAGCCCAGGGCCAGCGCGCAGGCGAGGATGGCGAGACGGGGGAAGGAACGCGGCATGGGAGGGCTCCAGGGGTGGCGAAGCAGGGACGAGCATGGGGCCGGGGCGCGCGAACCCGCAAGCGGCCCCGGGGAAGGCGGGCGTCAGCGGAACAACGAACAGGCCGCGAGATAAGTCCCGACGTGGGCCTCCAGCGACGGCGTCAGCGGCCTCGCGTAGCCGCCGCCCAGCGTGAGCACCACGGGGAGTCCGCGCTCCTTCGCGGCGCGCATGACGCGCAGGTCGCGCTCGCGCAGGCCCGCGTGGGTGAGCGACAGCCGGCCCAGGGTGTCCTCCTCCAGCGGATCCACCCCGGCCTGGAAGAAGAGCAGGTCGGCGTGCGCGGACTCCAGGACGTGGGGCAGGTGGGCGTCGAGCGCGGCCAGGTACTCCGCGTCACCCACGCCGTCCTCCAGGCCCAGGTCCAGGTGCGAGGGTTGCTTGCGGAAGGGGAAGTTGTGCTCGCCGTGCATGGAGAAGGTGAAGACGGACGGGTCGCCCGCGAAGGTGGCCGCGGTGCCGTTGCCCTGGTGCACGTCCAGGTCCACCACCACCGCGCGGCGGATGGCCCCCTCGGCCTGGAGGACGCGGATGGCCACGGCGATGTCGTTGAAGACACAGAAGCCCTCCCCGTGGTCCGGGAAGGCGTGGTGCGTGCCGCCGGCCAGGTTCGCGCCAAACCCCTCCACCAGGGCGGCGCGGGCCGCGGCCAGGGTGCCGCCCACGGACGCGCGCGCGTTGTCCACGAGCAAGAGGGACCAGGGGAAGCCCAGCCGGCGCAGCTCCGCGTCGGTGAGGGTTCCGCCGAAGAAGGCGTCCAGGTAGCGCGCGGTGTGCACGCGCTCCAGTTCGTCGCGCTCCGCGCGGGGGGCCTCGTGGAAGACGGCGGGGGGCAGGATGCCGCGCGCGAGCAGGATTTCGCGCAGCAGGCGGTACTTCTCCATGGGGAAGCGGTGCCCGTCAGGGAGGGGGACGGAGTACCGGTCGATGTGGAAGACGCGCACGGATCCGGGGCGTAACGCCCGTTTTCGAGGGCCGCAACCGGGGGCGTAGAACTTCCGGCGGGCCTGTCCGTTACAGGAGCAGGCGGCGCGCATGTGCCGCCCCCGCCGTTTCCAGGAGCCCACACCCATGAACCTGAAGCCCCTCTCGCGGGCCGTCCTGACGGCCGCGCTCGCCACCGGTCTGTCCGCCACCTCCGCCTGGGCCGTCACGCCCGTCCACGAGCCCGTGAAGCCCCCGCCCACCGCCGAAGCGAAGCCCTCCGTGCAGGGCGGGCCCACGAAGCCCACCGGCACGCCCGCGGGGCAGGGGGCGCAGGCCCAGCCGCAGGGCGCCCAGCCGGAAATCGAAGTGGCGTTCGTGCTGGATACGACGGGGTCGATGGGCGGCCTGCTGGAAGGCGCGAAGCAGAAGATCTTCTCCATCGCGTCGCGCATCGCGAAGGGCAAGCCCACGCCGCGCCTGAAGGTGGCGCTGGTGGCGTACCGGGACCAGGGGGACGCCTACGTGACGAAGCGCTTCGACCTGAGCGATGACATGGACTCCATGTTCGCGGAGCTGCGCAAGCTCCAGGCGGACGGCGGCGGGGACTTCCCCGAGCACGTGGGCCGCGGCCTGGGCGAAGCGGTGTCGCTGCTCAAGTGGAGCCAGAACCGGGAGGTGATGAAGGTCATCTTCCTGGTGGGTGACGCGCCTCCCGCCGAGCGCGAGGCTGCCTGGGACTTCAAGCTATGGTCCAAGCGCGCGAAGGAGCGCCACATCGTGGTGAACACGGTGCGCTGCGGCGCGGACAGCTCCACCGAGGAGTCCTGGCGCTACGTGGCGAAGCTGACGGACGGCACCTTCGACTCCATCGACTCGGCGGGCGGCATGGTGGCGGTGGCCACGCCCTTTGACGCGGAGCTGTCGCGGGTGAACGCGGAGCTGGCGGGCAAGACGCTCTACGGCGGACGGAAGGAGGCCCGCGAGATGAACCTCGCCCGTTCGGAGGCGACCAAGGGCATGGCGGCGGAGGCTGTCGCGGATCGCATCAGCTACATGAAGAAGAGCCGGGGCGCGGGCATGAGCGCCCCCAGCGCGGCGGCGGTGAGCAGCGCGCCCGTGGCGGTCGGTGGCGCGGTGGACCTGCTGGAGAAGCCGGCCGCGCTCGACACCCTCAAGGACGACGAGCTGCCCCAGGAGCTCAAGGGCCTCAAGAAGGAGGAGCAGGCCGCGAAGGTGAAGCAGTTGTCCGCCGAGCGCAAGGCGCTGGAGGAGAAGGTCGCGAAGCTGGCCACCGAGCGCGACCAGTGGCTCACGAAGAACGCCCCCGCCAAGGAGGACGCCTTCGACGCCAACGTGATGAAGAGCGTGAAGACCCAGGCCGCGAAGTTCGGCGTCGCGTACTGAGGTCTCCACCTTCCGGGCGGGCTACTCGCGCGTCACCGCCCGGAGGACGATCTCCCTGCGTTGATCCAACAGCCGCATCGCCCACGGCCGCGTCGCCAGGTAGACGCCGAAGTGGAGCACGGCGAAGGCGGCGATGAAGGCCACGGACTGCCAGCCCGGTCCGTCCTTCCCCGCCGCCCGCAGCGCATGGCCAAACGGCATGCAGCCCACGCTGGCCGCGAGGATGCCCAGCATGGACGCGGTGAGGGGGATGCGGTCGCGCCGCTTGAGGCTCGCGTGGAACTTCACCGGGAAGTACAGCGACAGGAAGTTGCCCGCGGCCAGCAGCATGGGCACCACCGCCGCCACCGACGCCATGGCGCACAGGAAGTCCACGAGCGTGCCCGCGCCGAAGTACACCCGGTAGAAGGCGCCCACCAGCACCGCCATCCCCAGCGCCGCCACGCCCTGCACCCGGTTCTTCGCGCGCAGCACGTCCGCCAGGTTCATGGGCGCCGCCAGGAACACCGCGAAGCCGTGCCCGTCGTACGCGAAGGTGTTCTGCGAGAACGTGGACGCGATGACCACCGCGCCGTAGATGCTCAGGCCGCCCATCACCCACGCATCCGCGCTGCCACCCAAGAGGTACACGAAGAGGTCCCGGCCGGAGAGCAGCTTCAGCAGGATGGCCAGGATGAAGGGCACCGCCGCCAAAAGCCGCGCGCGCGGGTTGCGCCACAGGTCCAGCACCTCGCGCCGCAGGATCGTGTCGAAGCGTGAGCCCGTGGTGGCGAAGGGGTCACTGTCCTTGCCATCGCCCCGGTCTCCACCGGAGCGGCCTCCCGCCTGCCGGTGGAAGCGCATCAGCAGCGCGTACGCCACCGCCATGCCCATGGCGGTGAAGAACAGGAGCCCGAAGGCCTCCAGCATCGCGATGCCCACGCGCCCGTGCGCCAGCTGTCCCAGCCCGTCGCCGAAGAAGCCCGGCGGCACCTGGCTGAGCGCCACCGCCGCGTTGATGATGAGGCTCATGTCCAGCGCGCCCACGCCCGCTTCGCCCACGCTGGTGAGCCACGACGTGTCGATGGGCGGGATGAACGACGCGGCCACCAGGAACGCCACCATGCCGCCGCCCATGATGCGCGCGCTGTGCTTCGCCCTCAGCACGTTGATGACCGTGTAGAGGCCCACCCGGCTCCACGCCGCGCAGAAGAGCGCGAACAGCACGTAGAGCACCGCCGCCAGCCACGGGGACGCCAGCCGGTGGCGCGACGCATAGCCCACCGCCGCGCCGGTGAGGGGCGCGTAGAACACCAGCGCGCGCGGCTCGAAGAGGCTCGCCACCGTGGAGCCCATCAGGAGCCGGAACGGCGAGATGGGGAACGCGGCGTAGCGCGACAGCTCCGAGTGGTCATCCACGCCCGCGGACAACAGCGGCCACGTCACCCAGGTGGCGGCGGTGACGAAGCACAGCAGGTTGAGGATGAAGTACGGCCACACGTTGCTGTGCACGATGAGGGGCAGCCGCATCAGCTTGAAGAAGCTCAAGCCCAGCAGGACACCCGGCGCGCTGGAGCCCAGGAATGCCGCCACCGCGAGCAGGCGGCTCTTGCCCGGGCCCTGGTTGAGGCCCAGGTGCAGGCGCAGGCCCCAGAGGAGCAGCAGGTGCTGGAAGAAGCTGGGGACCGGCGGACGCGGGCGGTTCACGCGGACTCCCGGCGCAGCGGCACCACGTTCGCCGGGGGCTCCCCGTAGAACGACAGCTTCGCGTTGCGCGCGGCGGGCACGGAGATCAGCTTCTCGAACACCGCCTCCAGCGTGGCCACGCCGTGGCGCTGGCGGAGCTGTTCCACCGGGCCCTGATCCAGCATGCGCCCGCCCCGGATGACGCCCGCGTGCGTGGCCAGCCGCTCGGCGATCTCCAGCACGTGCGTGGTGAGCAGCAGCGTGACGCCCCGGCGGGACAGCTCGCGCAAGAGCTCGCGGATGACGCCCGCGGCGAGCACGTCGATGCCCTCGAAGGGCTCATCCAGCAGCACCAGCTCCGGTGCGTGGATGAGCGCCGCGGCGATGGCCAGCCTGCGGCGCATGCCCTTGGAGTACTCCGACACCAGCGCGCCGGCCTTGTACGTGAGCTCCGTCAGCTCCAGCAGCTCCACCGCGCGCGACGCGGCCTGGGCGCCGTCCAGCCCGTACATGCGCGCGCAGAAGGTGAGGTACTGGCGGCCGGTGAGACGCTCGAAGAGGCTCAGCTCCTCCGGCACCACGCCCACGCGCTGCTTCACCTCCAGGGGCTTCGCCACGGCGTCCACGCCGAGCATGCGGATGGAGCCCTGGTCGGGCCCGTACACGCCGGTGAGCAACGCGATGGAGGTGGACTTGCCGGCGCCGTTGGGGCCGAGGAACGCGTAGAAGGCGCCCCGGGGAATCTGGAGCTCCAGGCCGTCCAGCGCGGTGAAGGTGCCGAAGCGCTTGACGAGGCCGCGGGCGTCGATGGCCAGCTCGGGGCCGGGTTCAACAGGAGGGGGCGTCATGAAGGACGCCATCACACCATGCCCCCAGGGGCTGCCCACAATCCTCGGGTTGACGGATGGTGCGGCCCGCCGGGCGCTTGCGACTCAGTGCACCATGGCCACCTCCGGCGGCCCGACGATCTGCTGCACCGTGGTGCGCACCTTGTCCAGGTCCACCGGCTTGGAGATGTAGCCGGCGGCGCCGACCAGCTCGGCCTCCCACTCGAAGCCGTAGCCGGAGATGATGATGATGGGCAGGTTGCGCGCCCGAGGCATCTTCTTGAGCGCGTCCAGCAGGCCCCAGCCGCTCATGACGGGCATGCGCAGGTCCAGCAGCACGGCGCCCGGGATGTCGTCCTCCAGAAGATCCAGCGCCTCGCGGCCGTTCTTGGCCTCGATGGTCGCATAGCCCATCTCCTGGAGGGCATCGCAGATGAGCGTGCGGTGACTCGCGTCGTCGTCGACGACCAGGATGAAATTCGACATGGGCTTGAGCCTCTGGAGTGGCGGCGTCTGCTGGGGACCGCGATTCTATGGGGTCGAAGATGGGAATGCCCCCTTCATTGCGGAAGGGGCTTCGTTTCTTTTCAACACTCTCCGTAGAGCGACAGCGTGTTGCCGCCCAGCACGCCCGCGAGCACGGCCTCGTCCAGCCCCAGCCCGGCCAGCGCCCGGAGCTCCCGGTCCCACGCATAGGGGATGTTGGGGAAGTCCGTCCCGTAGAGGATGCGCTCGGGCCGCGCCTCCAGCGCCTTCCTGGGCAGGGGCACGGGGAAGTAGCCGCCCACCGCCATGGTGGTGTCCAGCCAGAGCGTGTCGTAGCGCTCCAGCAGGCGCGCGTACGCGTCGAACTCGTCCGCTCCCAGGTGCGGCACGCACAGCTTCAGCGTGGGATGATCCTTCAGCACGCGTTCCACCCGCTCCGCGGCGCAGAGCTGGTGCGGATCCACCGGGTACTGGGGACTGGACGGCTCCCGCCCTGAGTGCATCACGAGCGGCTTTCCCGCCCGGGCGCACGCCTCGTAGAGCGCATGCAATTGCGGCGCGTCCGGGGAGAAGGCCTGGACGTGGCAGTGCAGCTTCACGCCCTTCAGGCCCAGGGCGAATGCCTCCTCCAGGATGGCGACAGCGTCCGGTTCGCCCGGGTACACGGTGCCAAGCCCGATGACGCGGGGCTCGGCCTTCGCCACCTCCGCGACGAAGGCGTTGAGGGCGCGCGACATGCCCGGCTTGTGGGCGTAGTGCAGGGCGACCACGCGCTCGACGCCCCGGGACAACAGGAAGGACAGCACGCGGGGCGTGTGCAGCTTGTAGCGGATGGGCCAGCCGTACCGGTCGAACCAGCGCCACACCGCCTCGAAGACGCGGTCGGGGAACAGGTGCACGTGCGCGTCCACGACGGGCGGCAGGCCGGGGTCCACGCGGGGCCCTTCCTCGTCCGCCAGCGCGGGCATGGGCATGTGGATGCCCTGATCCCTCCAGGACGCGGCCGGCGAGGACGCCAGGCACGGCACGGGGGCGTCGTCGTCAGGATGCACGTGCTGCGCGGGGAGCGGCTCCCGGGGAACCGTCATCCTCCCGAGCCTGCCGAGCCCGCCGAGCCCGGCCCGGAGGACTTCTTCGCGTCCTCCTCGTTGTCCAGGCGCCGCAGGTAGCTGTTGTGCGCGTAGCCCTGGCGCTCCAGCCGCTGCGCCTCGATGGCGTCCGCGACCTTCGAGCACACCTGGCCGAGCATGCGCAGGGACTCGGCGATCAACCGCTCCGCGTGATCCTGCGCGTTGGCGGACGGAATGATGGGACGGTCGCGACGGAACGGCAGGGGCAACTTCATCCCCTGGAATCTAAGGGATGCCCCAACCGGGTGCCACGCGTCACTCCCGCCCCGTTC
>NZ_RAWE01000319.1 GCF_003611695.1 Corallococcus carmarthensis
GGGGGGGCGGCGGCGTCAAGCATGGCAGGCCCTCAGCAGCAGGCGCCGGACGCTGGCGGCCACGCGGTCGCGGAAGGCCCGCACGCGCGACTCCGACGCACCCGACGGTGGCGGTTCATGGGGTTCACCCACGGCGAAGGTGAGTTGGACTGGCAGCGGAAGCGGCCCCAATCCCATCACCAGGGGCATGCGGTATTTATCCTCCGCGGCCAGGCGCACACACCAGCGGTCCTCGTCCGGAGGCCAGAAGAAGGTGTCATCCACCCCAAAACCGGCGAAGGGTACCACCGGCACCCCGGCCTGCATGGCCAGCCGCACGAAGCCCAGGGTGCGCTCCCACCGGAGGCGGTAGCGGCCCTGGCTGCGTTTGAAGGTCTCCCGCGCGCCGCCCGGATAACAGACGACGAGCTGTCCCTCCTGGAGCGACCGGAGCGCGTTCTCCCGCGTCCCCTCCACGCCGCCCAGCCAGGGCAACACCGTGCGTACGAGGGGAATCTTGAAGAACCCCCGCTCCGCGAGCCCCAGCGGATAACGCCCCGTGGCCCGGTGTAGCAGGTGGAAGAAGGCGGGGGTCTCGTATCCCCAGACACCGTGGTTGCCCACGAGCAGCAGCGGCCCGTGCCTGGGCAGGTGTTCAGCACCCATCAGCCGCGCGCGGTGATAGCGCGCGGACAGGGCGGCGCCGTGCTCCGCGAAACGGAAGACGGCCTGCCGGACGTGGGCGAATGGGTTTTCCACGGTGGAGCCAAGATGCAGCCGCCCTCGCGGGCCGGCACCCTGGGACCAGGCAGCCGGGCAGGGGCTCCACCGCCGCCGTCACCGGAAAAGGGCATGCACGCCAGCAGGCTGCCTTTCACGGCGGTGGACCCGGCGCGGTTGTCCGCCCCCGAGGCCGTGCTGATGCTTGGGTGCATGGCCGGCCCGTTCGACATCCTCCTGCAACAACACCGTGAGCTGGAGGAGCTGCTGGAGCGGCTGGCTTCGGAGACAGACGCGGAGGAGCTGGCGCACGGTCAGGAGGCCCTCTCCCGCCTCCTGCGGCTGCACTCCCGCCTGGAGGAGCGCTGCGTCCAGCCGCTGCTGACGCGCGTGGAGGGCCGTAACCGCGCCCGCGAGGAGGCGGAGGATCACCTCACCCTGCGCGAGCTGATGGAGGAATTGCAGGAGCTGACGCCACGCGGCGTCGAGTGGCAGGCGCGCCTCTTCACCCTCGAAGACCTGGTCGTGGCGCATGTGCAAGCCACGGAACATCTGGTGCTCCCACGACTGTCCGCGTCCCTGGACGCGGACGAATTGGAAGAACTGGGACACGACCTCGCACTTACGTACGAGGAACTGCTGGAGCGCTCGCAACACCCCCCTGCCTCCAGTCGCGGAGCGTTGTTGGAACCCCTGCATTGGGATGCGTGAGCAGCGCCCGAAAGCGCCGCCGAGCCCCATTTCCCGGGCCTTTCCCACCTGCTGATACGCAGTGGCGTCACAACTTTTTATCGCTTCCTTCGACAATTGCCTTTCTGGAAGGTATTGGTAGTCCGGCGTGCAGCTTCACGCCAAGGCAATGCTCCCCCCTTAAATCGAGGATTGTTCGAAATGTCAGTTGACAAGGCGTTCCGCGAGATGATTCGCAACGAGATTGAAGTCCAGCTCAAGCCCCTGCGTGACGTGGTGTCTCGTCTGGAGTCGGGCACGGCGGACCTGGATGCGCTGCGCAGCGTGGCCGAGCGGCTGGCGCCCCTGGCGCAGGTGGTGGGCCCCCTCTTCGGCGCGAACGCGCCCGCGGCGGGCAAGCCGGGCCGTCGTCCCGTGGGTCGTCCGGCGGGCCGCGCCGCGGTGAGCGCGCCGGTGGCGGCGGTGGGTGGCAAGCGCCGGGGCCGCAAGCCGGCGGCGGCGGAAGGCGGCGCCCGTGAGTGCGCCATCAAGGGCTGCGGCAAGCCCAGCCGCACCAAGGGCTACTGCGCGGCGCACTACCAGAAGCTGCGCATGCTGGAGAAGACCAACCGCCGTCCCTCCGAGTGGTCCGACTACGCCAACCCCAACAGCGTGGAGGACATCAAGCTGCCCCGTGGCCGCGCTGCCTCCAAGGCGCTCGCGGAAGCCGCTCAGAAGAACGCTTAAGCAGTACAGTTGCCCCGGCCCGGGCAGAGGTGGTGGACCCCGTACTTCCGTCTGGAAGCACGTGGCTGGATTGACCGCGCGGAGGATGTGCTTGCGCCGCGAGGGGGATGGTGTGCATGAGTGCCCGGGCCATGAACAAACGCGACCTGGAGCCTGGAATCGTCACGGACCTCGCGGGCCGGACGACGTATGGCGATTACCTGCAACTGGACCGGCTGCTGTCCGCGCAGGTGCCCCGCTCCCAGCCTCCTCACCACGACGAGCTGCTGTTCATCGTCCAGCATCAGACGAGCGAGCTGTGGATGAAGCTGCTCATCCACGAGCTGTCCGCCTGCATCCGCTACATCCAGGCGGACCGGCTGGAGCCGTCGTTCAAGATCTTCGCGCGCGTCGCGCACATCCAGCGGATGCTCTTCGAGCAGTGGAGCGTGCTGGAGACGCTCACGCCCAACGAGTACCTGGAGTTCCGCGACACGCTGGGCCACGCGTCCGGCTTCCAGAGCTTCCAGTACCGGGCGCTGGAGTTCCTGCTGGGCAACAAGGACGACGCGGCGCTGGGGCCCTTCAAGCACGTGCCAGGCGTGCACGCGGAGCTGGAGCGCCTGCTGGAGTCGCCGGGCATCTACGACGAATTCCTGCGCCACCTGTCGCGCATGGGCCACGACATTCCCAGAAGCCACGTGGAGCGCGACTGGCGTCAGCCGTATGAGAAGAGTCCTCAGGTGATGGAGGTGTTCCGCCGCATCTACTCGGACACCGAGAAGCACTGGGATGCGTATGAGATGTGCGAGAAGCTGGTGGACACCGAGGAGCGGTTCCAGCTCTGGCGCTACCGGCACATGATGACGGTGATGCGCATCATCGGCTTCAAGCAGGGCACGGGCGGCTCGTCGGGCGTGGGCTTCCTGCGCAAGGCGCTGGACCTGCGCTTCTTCCCGGAGCTGTGGGACGTGCGCACGGTGCTGGCGCCGCCCGCGAAGCCCCGGGGCACCTGAGTCGCGCCGCGCCGCTCGTGTCCCCGCATGCTCCGCGGACCGGCAGGGGCGGGGTGCCAGCCGGTGCGCGGGCTCCCTAGCTTGGGAGAGGTCAAAACCTCTCAACGCGCGAAGGAGCCCCCATGGGTGAGCACGAAAGCCCCCGGAAGGAACCGCAGCTTCCGGAAGACGAACAGCAGAACAAGCGTCAGGCGGGAGACCGCCCCATTCCCACGCCTGGCCATATTGGCAATCTGCCAGATAATGGCCCGGGCCCGGGTGGCATAGGCATCAAGCTGCCCGAGGGCGGCGGCGACTGAGTGAAACATCCGGAAATGTTTCAGGCCGGAGGGCCCTTCCGGGGCTCCCGTCCGCCGGGGTACACGTGTCAGACGGGCATGAGAGTGTCCGGGCATGTCCCTACCTGCTAGGTTGCTCGTTCCAGAGATGACCCGAAAGCCCGCCACCTACGCCGACCTGGAAGCGCTCCCCTCGAACCAGGTGGGGGAGATCGTGAACGGGGAGCTGTACGCGAGCCCCCGGCCGGCGTCGCCGCATGCCTCCGCGTCCTTGCAGCTGGCCACTGAGCTGAACAACCCTTTCGGACGGGGGCGTGGAGGGCCTGGAGGGTGGCTCTTCCTCTTCGAGCCGGAGCTGCACCTGGGCAAGGACGTCCTGGTGCCGGACCTCGCGGGTTGGCGCCGGGAGCGAGTGCCCAAGATGCCCAACGTCGTGGGCATCACCCTGGCGCCGGATTGGCTGTGCGAGGTGCTGTCCCCGTCCACGTCCCGGTTGGACCGCTTCCGGAAGCTGCCCGTCTACGCCCGCGAAGGAGTCAAACACGTCTGGTTGGTGGACCCGCTCCAGTACACCCTGGAGGTCTTCCGTCTGGAAGGCTCCCACTACCTCCTCGTAGGGACCCATCAGGACGCGGAGACCGTCTACGCGGAGCCATTCGAGGCGCTCGCGCTGGAACTTCGCGTCTTGTGGGAGGACATCGCGGAGTAGGCTGCTGCGCACCATGTCCGCGCCCGCCGGAATGACGCTGCTCTTCGAACAGGCCCATATCCTCTGCTACCGCACGTTCGACATCGCGGAGGAGATCGACCTGGAGCGCGCACGCAAGGCGCTGTCGGAGGACTCGCGCCGGTTGAAGCTGTCGCGCGAGAACAGCCAGTACATCCAACTGCCCAACCCGCCCGTGGCCTATGAGCTGGGCCGCCGGCCGCTGGCCCTGCGCGGCGGTCCCGTCACCGTGGACGCCACCGCGCGCCTGTTCGACCACGGCGCCGCGTCCATCATCCTGCGCGTCCCCGTCACGCCCGGCACCACCTGGGAGACCCTCACCCACGTCGCCGACGAGCTCTATGACAGCCAGGCGCTGGAGGACCTGGCGCTGGAGCTGGTGGAGGGCGTGCGCCGCACCATCTCCGCCGCCGTGCAGGGGCCGCACCTGTGGGACCAGAGCGAGAGCTACACCGTCATCCTCGCCGAGCGCATCCAGGGCAACCCCTCCGCGGAGGAGCTGTTCCAGCGCGCGGACATCGCGCGGCTGTTGTTGGGGGAGAGCACCACCGCGCCGCTCGCGCCGCGCGAGCGCGAGGCCGTCACCCAGGTGCGCTTCAGCTACACCGCCCATGACCTGGTCGTCGTGGACTGGAACAGCGCGTTCGTCTACGAGCCGTCCGGCTCGCGCGACATCCCGGACCTGTTGGAGATCGCCAACGCGCAGCTGCTGGAGTTCCGCTACTACGACGAGCGGTTGGACAAGCACATCGCGCGCATCCACGACGAGGTGCAGGCGCGCAAGCCCGGCTGGCTCACGCTGTTCCGCAGCCCGTACCGCAACCTCGCGCGCGAGACGCTGGGCACGCTCGTGGACCTCAACGAGTTCGTGGAGCGGGTGGAGAACAGCCTGAAGATCATCGGCGACTTCTACCTGGCCAAGGTCTACGAGGGCGCGGTGCGCCGCCTGCGCATCCCCGCGTGGCAGGCCTCCGTCACCCGCAAGCAACAGCTGCTCGCGCAGACCTATGGCCTGCTCAAGGGCGAGGTGGACATCGACCGCTCGCACGTCCTGGAGGTGATGATCGTCGCGTTGATCATCCTGGAGATCGTCCTCGCCTTCGGCCGCGTGTTCCAACACTGACGGCGGTTTCCAGCGGGTTCTCCTTTTCTTCCAGGAAGTGAGAAAGCGACGGAACTTCCGGGCCCGTCCCTCCGATACCTCCTCTTCGAGGCGCACTTCGACAGCGGGAGCGGCACATGGCGGTCAACGGCTCGGGCAACTCCACGGCTTCCAACGCGGCGGAAGCGGCGCGCAGGGCGGCGGAGGCCGCGGCGAAGGCGGCCGCGGAGGCAGCGCGCAAGGCGGCGGAGACCGCGGCGAAGGCTGCCGCCAACACCGTGAAGCACGCCACCCCGGGCGCCTCGGGCTTCGACGCGCCGAAGGTGGATGCGCGCAAGCCCCGGCTGGACGCGGGCACGGCGCCCGCGACGTCGCTGCTGAACGAGGACACGCAGGACGGCAGCGTCAACTGCCTGGACCGCGCGGCGGACTGGGTGGAGACGGCCAGCCCGCAGCTGCGTGCGCGCAGTGAGCTGGTGTTCCTGAAGGACGCGCGTCCCGGCGCGGAGGGACAGACGGGGCACGTGGTGGTGCGCCAGGGTGAGCGCGTCTTCGACCCGGCCAGCCAGAAGAGCTACGACTCGCTGGCGGACTACCAGCGCGCGCAGCCGCAGTACCAGCAGGTGGGCTCGCTGCCCGCGACGCAGGCGGCGCGCATCTTCTCCACGCCCCCGGGCTCCCCGGAGCGGCAGGCCGCGCTCGCCCAGGCGAAGGTGTCGCCCTCGCTGCAACGGATGCTGGTGGCGGACGCGCCCGTGGAGGGCGCCAACGTGTCCGCCACGGCGGCCACCGAATCGCGCGAGCTGAACCCCGAGTCCGTGGCACAGGCGGAGGCCTGCTACGCGCAGCTCCAGCAGGCGCATTACCTGGGCCAGCCCTACCTCGCGGCGGAGATGCTCCAGCAGCACTCGAACGATCCGGACTTCCAGGCGGCCTTCATCGGCCTGATGGCCGAGGGCGGTTCGGACAGCGTGCTGCAGAACGTGGTCACGGGCATGGAGGGGCTCTTCATCAACACCAATGGCGAGTTCCGCGGCACCGAGGAACAGCGCCAGGCGCTCACGAAGGGCCTCCAGGCGGCGCTGGACGCGGGCACGCTCACCCAGGCCGACCTCCAGGCCATGAGCCAGGCCTCGCCGTACGTCTGGGAGCCCGTGCTGGCGGCGCTGGACGTGACGCCCGCCCAGCGGCCGGAGGGCGCGGACGCGGCCCTCGCCGAGGTGGAGGGCGCCACCTCCGGGTACGAGGACGCGCTGGAGGCGGCCCGCGAGAAGGACGAATGGCTGGGCCAGCAGCTCGCGGGCCTGGGGGACACGCTCACCCCCGAGCAGAAGCAGGCGTACATCGAAGCGTTCCGCAACGACCCGGAGAACAAGGGCGTCTACGACACGCTGGAGGCAGCGGGCGCGAAGCTCGCCCAGGCCGTCAAGGACAACGCCGCGGTCCTGGAGGCCGCCGCGTACGCGAACCCCGAGCAGGACGGGGCCGTGCTGCGCAAGGGGCTGGAGCTGCTCGCGGCCTCGCCCCACGCCGCCGTGGCCGTGGAGCTGGGCGCCAGGTACCTGGCGGACCCCTCCAGCCCCATGGGCCAGGTGGCCGCGGGCTGGGGCGAGGACTTCTCCAAGAAGATCCTGGAGACGGGCGTCCCCAACGCGGCCTCGCAGCTGCTGGCGACGCAGGATCCGGACTCGGCGCTCGCGCAGCTGGAGGTGCTGCTGGACCCGCTGAAGAAGGCGGGCGGGGCGGGGGCCTCCGCGTTCTCCGACATCAAGGACGGCCTGGAGGCCATCAAGCTCGCGCGCGCGGGCAACTTCGACCGGCTCCAGCAGCTCGCGGGGAAGTGGGACAAGGCGAGCCCGCTCCTCAAGGGCCTGACGGCGGCGGGCATCGCCTTCGGCGCGGTGGGCGCCATCCAGGCGGGCCGGGAGGGCGACTTCCTGGGCGTGGTGAAGAACCTGGCGAGCGCGGGCGAGAGCGGCGCGCGGCTGACCGCCAGCGTCCTCCAGTCCATGTCCATCGCGGGGGACGTGGCGCAGGGCGCGTCCTTCGCGGCGAAGCTCGCGCCGGCGCTGGGGCTGGTGGCCAACGCGGCGTCGCTGGGGCTGCACGTCAACCAGTTCGTCCAGGACAACAACCCGGGCTACCTCATCGCCGCGCTGGGCGACGCGGTGAGCGCGTTGGGAAGCGCCATCGAGCTGACTCCGGGCGCGCCCGCGGGCCTGCTCATCAACGGCATTGGCGCGGCCATCACCGTCATCGGCGAGCTGACGGCGGGCTTCATCGAGGCCGGCAAGCTGGACGACGCGCGCGAGAAGTACCTGGAGGCGATTGGCATCGACCCCGCGCTCAGCCAGACGCTGCGCGACGCGGACACCGAGCGCATCCAGGAGCTCACGCAGGAGCTGGGCATCCCGCCGGAGGACGTGCAGGAGCTGGCCCAGCAGTTCCCGTGGCTCTTGACCGAGGGCACGAACAACGGGCTGTACCTGGACCCCACGGTGAAGATGCTCCAGGCCTACGGCATCAAGGGCGAAGAAGCCTACGCGCTCTTGTCCACCATGGGCGCGGGCAACGAGGACCCGTCCAACAGCACCTTCGTCGTGCTGATGAACCTGGCGCGCGAGGCGAGCTGGGCCCAGACGCCGGAGGACTTCGACCGCATCCTCAACGACCTCAAGCAGTCGCTCCCGGAGCACGCGTCCACCCTCGACGCGCTGCTGCAAGCGGGCCAGGAGCACCGCGCGGGGTAGGGCGCCCCCTGGACCGTCCGAAGGGAGGAGGGTCCCGTCGGGTGGGGGACGCGTGCTCCGGGAGCGACTGCTTGAGGTCGTTG
>NZ_RAWE01000031.1 GCF_003611695.1 Corallococcus carmarthensis
TTTTCCGGTGGCAATGTCGGAGGGGTCACACCCGTTCCCATCCCGAACACGGAAGTTAAGCCCTCCAGAGCCGATGGTACTCCGCGGGAAACCGCGTGGGAGAGTAGGTCGCTGCCGGATTCTTTTTTGAAAGCCCCTGGTGCCGCAAGGCGCCAGGGGCTTTGTCTTTGCGGGCTTGTTTCCCGCCTGCCGCCTCCTGGCTTGAGCGCTGAATCGTGCTCGCCGGAGGGCTCATGGCCCCCAGGCTCGTGGGTTGATCTGGCCTGGTGAACGGTGGCCCTGAGCTCGCTTGGCGGGCGCTGGGACCGTCTTGTGAAGGCGGGTGGGTCAGTTTTGGGGCAAGGAGGGGCCAAGTTCTCGGATTCCTTGGGGAATCGCGTCATCGTGGATGTTTGACCGCCGTTCTCACTGGATCTAGAGTCTCTGCTCCCCCCGGTCTGCGCACCGCCTGCCGCGGTCCGTACTCGCCGGCGCCGGGCAGCCCCGCGAGATGAAGAAGCCGACCTTCTTTGGGAAGTACCTGCTCCTCGAGCGCGTCAACGTCGGCGGAATGGCCGAGGTCTTCATTGCGAAGGCCTTTGGCGTCGAAGGCTTCGAGCGCATCCTCGCCATCAAGAAGATCCTCCCGACGATGGCGGAGGACGACGAGTTCATCACGATGTTCATCGATGAGGCGCGGATCAGCGTTCAGCTGAACCACGCCAACATCGTGCACATCCACGAGCTCGGGAAGCACGAGGACGCGTACTTCATCGCCATGGAGTACGTGGCGGGCCGTGACGTCCGCACGCTCCTGGAGCGCTACCGTCGCCGCAAGGAGATCATGCCCACCGCACAGGCGGTGTTCATCGTCTCCAAGATGTGTGAGGGCCTGGACTACGCCCACCGCAAGAAGGACGCGCGCGGCCAGGACCTGCACATCATCCACCGCGACGTGTCTCCGCAGAACATCCTCGTCTCGTACGAAGGCGAGGTGAAGATCATCGACTTTGGCATCGCCAAGGCCGCCAACCGTTCGCAGAAGACGCAGGCCGGCATTCTCAAGGGGAAGTTCGGCTACATGAGCCCGGAGCAGGTCCGGGGCATGCCCATCGACCGGCGCAGCGACATCTTCGCGGTCGGCGTGCTGCTCTACGAGATGCTCACGGGCGAGAAGCTCTTCGTGGGCGAGTCGGACTTCTCCACGCTGGAGAAGGTGCGCAACGCGGACATCCCGCTGCCGCGCGAGTTCAATCCGAACATCTCTTCGGGCCTGGAGAAGGTCGTCCTCAAGGCGCTCGCGCGCGAGCCCGAGGACCGCTACCAGTGGGCGTCGGACCTCCAGGAAGACCTGATGCGCTTCCTCCTCGCTGGGGACGCCATCTACTCGTCGAAGCACCTGTCCGGCTTCATGAAGGAGGCCTTCGCCGAGGACATGCTCCGCGAGGCGGAGAAGATGGAGCGCTACGCCTCCGTCGAGCGTCCGGACCAGATCGAGCATTCGGGAGTGACGGTTCCTCCTCCTCCGGCCGCGCCGCCCCGTGCGACCGCGCAGAAGAAGTCTCCCGCGCCTTCGGCCTCCGGCTCTCCCGTGGGCCGCGCCTCCACGGCGCCCGCCCAGCCCGCGCCTGGCTACATCCCGCCGCCGTCCGCTGAAGAACTGGCGGAGATGGATGGCGCCGCGGACAAGACGCAGATCGTCGACTCCACGCACACGTTCCGCGCTCCGGAGACGCGGATCGCGGACAGCAGCGTCGTCGTGGATGACAGCATCACCGGCCGTTCGGCGAACCCCATCGACCGGGCCGGGCACCACACCAGCGCCTCTCCCTATGCCCAGGAGGACGGCGCTCGCGGCAAGGGCAAGAGCGGTCCCAAGTCCCAGGTCATCATCGGGGACGAGGGCGGCGAGGCCTATGCCGGCGCGACCATGATTGGCCCGGCGCCGACGGCGCCGCCTTCGCGCTCGCGCGGTGGTTCGGCGGCACCGGTGCTGGAGCCCGAGGAAGAGGAGACCACTGGCAACATCACCGTTCCGGTGGGCTCCCGTCACAATGGCCTGCGTCCCCAGGCGGCTGAGGCGGACGACCCGGACGGCGCCTACGACGACCAGGGCGACGAGTACGATCGCGACGGTCAGGAGGACTACGGAGACGAAGGGCATGACGGCGAAGAGCCGCCCTACGACGACGAGGCCGACGGCCCGGCGACCATCCCCCAGAAGGCTTCCAAGATGGCGAAGCCGGCCCCGGCCGCCAAGGTCGAGGCCAAGGCCAAGGCGAAGCCCCCCGCCGGACCGAAGAAGCCGCTGCCCAAGCCCGCCATCATCGGCATGGCCGCGGGCGTGGCCCTGCTGCTCATCGTGGGCGTGGTCTTCGTGGTCCGTGGGGCGTCCACGGGCTCCGTGAACTTCGTCGCGCCCGTGGGCGCCACCGTCCTCGTGGATGGTGAGCCCGTGAACGCCAACCAGGTCATCGAGCTCTCCGCCGGGCTCCACAACGTGACCGCCTCGGCGCCGGGCTACCAGCCCGTGACGCAGCAGATCGAGGTCACCGCCGGGCAGGCCGCGGCCCCCATCCTCCTCAGCCTGAAGTCGGATGCTCCGCCTCCGAAGCCTCCGGAGCCCAAGCCTCCTGAGACCAAGGAGCCGACTCCCACGCCGCCGCCAGTGGTGGAAAACACGCCGCCGCCCACGACGCCGGAGCCGCCTCCGGAGAAGCCCGTCGAGCCGCCCGCGCCCAAGACGTTCACCGCGCTGTTCGAAGGGCAGGAGGGCGCGGAGATCACCGTCGACGGCAAGTCCCTGGGCAAGCTGCCCGGGGCGAAGCTCGGCGACCTGGAGATGGGCAAGAAGTACACCTTCACGGCGAAGCGCACCGGCTTCAAGCCGTTCTCCGGCGACTTCTCGTCCAACGGGGACACCGAAGTGCGGGTCTCCGTGGACATGGTGGCCGAAGCTCCGCCGCCTGAGCCGAAGCCGAAGCCCCCGCCTCCGGAGCCGAAGCCCAAGCCTCCGCCCGTGGCCACGACGCCCACGCCGAAGCCTCCGTCCACCCCGAAGCCCACCGCCGCTGCCGCGATGGGCAAGTTCGCCTGCAGCACGTCGCCGGCGGGCGCTCAAATCTGGGTGGATGGGAAGAACACGGGGCGCGTGACCCCTGTGCCGCTGGGCAATCCGCTGACGCTGCCGGTGGGCAAGCGCAAGGTCGTCTTCAAGCTCAACGGGAAGTCGACCAAGCCACAGGTGGTGGCCGTTGAGGCGGAAGGCGTGGCCAAGCTCATCAACGTCAAAGTGGAATGAACGGACGCACTGCGCCATGGGGCATCTTGTGCCCCTGGCGATTGTTGAGCAGGGATGTCGGGGGGCAGGCTATGACGCCTCGCCCACGACGCTCCTTACGTTGAGGTGATGTGTCCATGAGCACGATGTCCACTCGAGGCAAGCCCGACGCTGGCCCCGCGCAGCAGCCTTTCACCTATCCCCTCCGCAAGGAGTTCGTGGAGCCCGACTGGCGGCGCATCCCCGGCTACAAGGACGTCACCGAGGCCGAGTGGGAGAGTTCGGTGTGGCAGCGCAAGCACACCGTCAAGAACCTGCGCGAGCTGCGGGCGACGCTCGGAGCGCTGCTGCCGGACGACCTGGCCGTGAGCATGGAGTTGGACCAGAAGGAGCGGGCGACGATGTCCATCCTCGTCCCGCCCCAGATGCTCAACACCATGAACCTGGAGGACCTGTGGAGCGACCCGGTCCGCAGGTACATGTTGCCGGCGCTCGCCGACCGCCGCACGGACTGGGCCAACCACCCGCGCGCCAGCCGTGACAGCCTCCACGAGGCGGACATGTGGGTCGTCGAAGGCCTGACGCACCGCTATCCGACGAAGGTGCTGGCGGAGATGCTGCCCACGTGCCCGCAGTACTGCGGCCACTGCACGCGCATGGACCTGGTGGGCAACGACGTCCCGCAGGTGTCCAAGCACAAGTTCGCGACGGGGCAGAAGGAGCGCTATGAGCAGATGTTGGACTACCTGCGCCGCACGCCCACCGTGCGCGACGTGGTGGTGTCCGGCGGCGACATCGCGAACCTGCCCATCCAGGCGCTGGAGCCGTTCGTCAGCGCGCTGATGGACATCCCGAACATCCGCGACATCCGCCTGGCGTCCAAGGGGCTCATGGCGCTGCCGCAGCACTTCCTCCAGGACAGCGTCCTGGCGGGCCTGGACCGGCTGGCGAAGAAGGCCGTGGAGCGCGGCGTGGACCTGGCGCTGCACACGCACGTCAACCACGCGCAGCAGCTCACGCCGCTGGTGGGCAAGGCCGTGCGCAAGCTGCTCGACATGGGCTTCCGCGACGTGCGCAACCAGGGCGTGCTGCTGCGGGGCGTGAACGACAGTCCCAAGGCGCTGCTGGACCTGTGCTTCACGCTGCTCGACCACGCGAAGATCCTGCCGTACTACTTCTACATGTGCGACATGATCCCCAACAGCGAGCACTGGCGGCTGTCGGTGGCGCAGGCACAGAAGCTCCAGCACGACATCATGGGCTACATGCCAGGCTTCGCCACGCCGCGCATCGTCTGCGACGTGCCGTTCGTGGGGAAGCGGTGGATCCACCAGGTGGCGGAGTACGACCGCGAGCGCGGCATCTCCTACTGGACCAAGAACTACCGCACGAGCGTGGAAGCGAACGACCCCGGCGCACTTGATCGGAAGTACGAGTACTACGATCCCATCGACACGCTGCCGGAGTCCGGCCAGGCGTGGTGGCGGGAGCAGCCCAAGGCCGCGTGATGGATTCCTCCGCGGGCGCGACGGCGCCCATGTCGTCTCCCCGTCCCTCGCTCAGTGCCGAGGGCCGGGCCCGGTTGTTCCCCTCCGTGACCGACGCGGAGTGGACGGACTGGCGCTGGCAGCAGCGTCACTCGGTGCGCAACCTGGAGCAGCTGGAGCGCTACGTGCGCCTGACCGCGGAAGAGCGCGCCGGGGTGCAGGAGACGTCCTCGCTGTTCCGGATTGGCATCAGCCCGTACTACCTGTCCCTCATCGATCCGGAGCACGCGTCGTGCCCGGTGCGCATGCAGTCGATTCCCGTGCGCGCGGAGGCACGGGTGCGGCCCGGGGAGCTGGAGGATCCGCTCGGCGAGGACAAGACGCGCCCCGAGGAGTGCATCGTCCACAAGTATCCGGACCGGGTGCTGTTCCTGGCCCTCGATACGTGCTCGGTCTACTGCCGCCACTGCACGCGGCGGCGCATCACCAAGGGCGGCGAGGCGGAGCTCACCAAGGATCAGATGCGCCGGGGCATCGACTACGTGCGCAACCACCCGGAGGTGCGCGATGTGCTCATCTCCGGAGGCGATCCGTTCCTCCTGAGCGAGGAGCGGCTGGAGTCACTGCTCGCGCCGCTGAGCGAGATTCCGCACGTGGAGATGATCCGCATCGGGACGCGCGTGCCGGTGGTGCTGCCCATGCGCGTCACCGATTCGCTGGCGCGCCTGCTGCGCCGGTACGCGCCCGTCTACGTCATCACCCACTTCAACCACCCGAAGGAAGTGACGCCCGAGGCCCGTGAGGCGTGCGAGCGGCTGGTGGATCATGGCGTGCCGGTGGAGAACCAGGCCGTGCTGATGCGGCAGCTCAACTCGGATGCGCGCATCATCAAGGAGCTGTCGCATGTGCTCCTGCGCAGCCGCGTACGCCCGTACTACCTGCACCAGATGGACGTCGCGGAAGGGTGCGAGCACCTGCGCACGCCCATCGCCAAGGGGCTGGAGATCCTCCAGCAGCTTCGCGGGCACACCAGCGGGCTCGCGGTGCCGCACCTCGCGGTGGACCTGCCGGGTGGGGGAGGGAAGGTCACCCTCCAGCCTGACTACGTCATCGAGCGGGGCGAGCGGGAGACCCTGTTCCGCAACTACAAGGGCCAGACCTACGCCTACCCGGAGCCGGAGGAGACCGACTGCTCCTGCCCGTACGACGAGGTGTGGCAGGCGCGGTCGCGGGAGCTGGGTTCCAGAAGCCGCTGACCGCGGGACTACTTGCCGCGGCGCGAGGACTTGGACGACTTCCGGCCGCCGGACTTCGTCGGCGTACCCGCGGCTTCGCCAATCTCCACGACCGGCGCGCTGGGCGCGGTCGGCGCGGTCTCCAGGCTGCTGTCGACGTCGACGACGGGCTCCGCGCCCTCCTCGGACTCCAGCTCCACGGGGTCCGCGTCGCTGAAGCCCTGCTGGATGTGGACCTCGCCGTCGCCCTTGCGCTTCTTCGCCTCGGCTTCCTTGTCGGCCTTGGCCTTGTCGTCGAGCCGCTTGGCCTCGTTGGCGACGCGCTGGTTGTCTTCAGGCGTCATCCGGGCCGTGAAGGTCGCGTAGTCCTTCGCGGAGACGCCGTGCTTCTCCATGACCTTGGCGGATTCCTTCTGCTGGTCGCGGATGGACTGGCCTCGCTCCGCGTTGCTCATCTCCGAAGGTTTCCGGTTGCCGAAATCGGCGTTCACCTTCGCCTGGGCCGCGGCCTCATCGCGCTGGATGGCCGCCACCTTCTCCGGCGTCAGGCCTTCCTCCTCCGCCGCGAGGGCAGGGGTCGCCAGCACGAGCGACGAGACCGCGAGCATCAACGAGAGACGGGGGTTCATGGGGAGGCTCCTCAATCCGGCCCATCATAGGCACGGAGTCAGAGCCGACGCATGGCCGGTTCTTCAGGGCGCCTGACACCGCGTGCAGCCGTCGCCCGCGCCCGCGCACTGCTCGCGGGCCCTGGCGCAGCGCGGCGGGAGGTCATCCCGGTCCGCTTGCTGTTCCACGAGGCCGCAGAGCTCTTCCGCCGTGGCGCACGTCTTCGCGGAGACGTCGCACTGCTGCGCGCACGTCAGGTCGTCACCCTGCTCGCGGGCCCGGAGCTCGTCGAGGCGGGCCTCGATGCCGTCGAGGGTCGCGTCGTCATCCCCGGCCACCCGGGTGTCCACGTGCTTCGCGCAGCCCGCCAGCGCGATTCCTGCCGTGAGGAGGGCCAGCCATGACCGGGTCGCTCGCATGGTCCTACCCATATGCGCCCGCTCGTGGCCGCGTCCAGTCAGCGGCGTTCGGGGGAGCGCATGCGGCGCTCGGGGCGGGGCTCGGGTTCCGGCGGACGGCTCCAGTAGAGCCAGGCCGTGAGCGCCAGGAGCGCGGCCACCGCCAGCCTCCGCAGCCATTCCTCCCGCGCCCTTCCAGGGGATTCCGCGTCGGCTTCCGCGGCCCGGGCCAGCGCGGTCTCAACCTCCGGTCCCAGCTCATGCATCCGACGGCACAGCCACGCCACGGGCGCGAGCGGCACCGGCACGGGCGCGGTGTCCTTCTCCACGGCCACGGCCAGCATCCGCTCCCAGGCAGTGGCTTCCTCCTGGCTTTCAGGAGGCCTTGTGGACAGCCCCAGCTGACGGGCCAGGGCGACCGCGGAACGGAGCAGGAGCGCCGAGAAGGCGTTGCTGGAGATCCCGTACCAGGCCGTGCACTCCGGCAGCGGGCGGCGCTCCACGAGCCGGCGGATGAGCACGGCCGCCGTGCGGGGCTCCAGCTCGCGCAGGGCCGCGACGAGGGTCTCGGGGGACAGGCGGGCGGCATCGGGGACAGAGGCGGTCACGGGGCTCCATTCTGCGGCATCCGCCTGGGGTTTTCGCGGGCTCCTGCCGTTGGCGTGCCCCGCCGCCTGGCCGATTTCTTGAGGCGGATCGCCCCGCCCCTAGACTGTTGGACCATGTTGCAACGTGTGGCACTGCTGCTGCTCCTGCTCGCGTCGTCGCGGGCGTTCGCCGTGGAGACGATGCGCATTGCCATGGACGACCCCGGCGAAGAGGTCCGCGTGAGCGGCCGGGGCCTGGGCTTCGGACCCGATGCCGAGGACAGCAGCTTCGTCGCCATCAACGCCGGGCAGGCCACCGTGCGCCGCCGCAACGGCAAGCTGGAGGTCAACGGGGCGCCTGTCATCGGGGACGCCATCCGCTTTCGCGGCGGCATGGAGGCCACCGACGCGGGCGGTCCCGGCAACGAGCCCCTCAAGGCGGGCAACGCGCAGGTGCGCGGCGACGTCGTCGTGCGCCTCTTCAAGAGCAGCCTCCAGCTCATCAACGTCATCCCCCTGGAGGACTACCTCGCGGCGGTGCTCGGCAGCGAGATGCCCGTGTCCTTTCCCCTGGAGGCCCTCAAGGCCCAGGCAGTGGCCGCCCGGACGTACGCGCTGCAGAAGAAGCTGGACGCGTATGGGGCCGCCTTCCACATGGGCAGCAGCGTGCTCCATCAGGTGTACGGCGGCGTCAACCGCGAGGACGCCAAGACGCGCGCCGCCGTGGAGGCCACGCGCGGCGAGGTGCTCACGTACGACCTGGCCCCCATCGAGGCGTATTTTCATGCCTCCTGTGGCGGGCACACCGAGTCCGGCCAGGACGCCCTCCAGCGGAACCTGCCATACCTGCAGCCCGTCGACTGCCCCTGCGGCAAGCTGCCCGCCAGCCGCTGGTCCGCGACCCTCCCCGAAGCGGAGCTGCGCAAGGCGCTGAAGTCCTCGCCGGACGGCATGCGCGTCACCGGCCGCACGCCCACGCACCGGGTGACCCGCGTGACGCTGGCGGATGGCACCGTGGTGGACGGCGTGCAGTTCCGCCGCAAGCTGGGCTACACGCGCCTCAAGAGCCTGGACTTCGACGTGGAAGCCTCCGGCAAGAACTACGTGTTCACCGGACGTGGCTTCGGCCACGGGGCGGGGCTGTGCCAGTGGGGCGCCAAGGCCTTCGCCGACCAGGGCAAGACGTACCGGGAAATCCTTTCCCACTACTACCCGGGCGCCGAGTTCCAGCAGCTCTACTGACGCCCTCGCCGGTTCCGTGAGGGCGCGGGGGCTGCTACAAGCGCCAACCCCGTGTCGTCCCTCCTCTCCGACTACGATTTCGAGCTCCCCGAGGCGCAGATCGCCCAGGCCCCCCTGGCCCACCGGGACGCGTCGCGCCTGATGGTCGTCAGCCGCGCCACCGGCGCCTGGAGCCACCAGCACTTCACCGACCTCTCGGACCTGCTGCGTGAAGGCGACCTGCTCGTCCTCAACGACGCGCGCGTCATCCCCGCGCGCCTGCTGGGCCAGAAGAGCGGCACCGGTGGCCGCGTGGAGCTGCTGGTCGTCCGGCCCGCCGCCACGGCCACGCTCACCTCCGCCGCGCTCGGTGGGGCGCCTGAATCACTCGAGTGGGTGTGCCTGGGCCAGGCGTCCAAGGGGCTCAAGCCCGGCCAGTCCGTCACCTTCGCCGGAGGCCTGTCCGCCGAAATCCTGGAGGCCCTGGGGGGAGGGGAGTACCGGGTGCGCTTCCACGCGGCCCCGGGCGCCTCGCTCGCCAGCCTCCTGGACGCGGCCGGCCGCCTGCCGCTGCCTCCGTACATCACCCGTGAGCCTGGCGCCGCGGACGCCGAGCGCTACCAGACGGTGTACGCCCGCGCTTCCGGCGCCGTGGCCGCGCCCACCGCGGGCCTGCACTTCACGCAAGACGTGTTCGCGAAGCTCGCGGCGAAGGGCGTGCGGCGAGCGGAGGTGACGCTCGACGTGGGGCCCGGCACCTTCCTGCCCGTGCGCGAGGAGGTGCTGGACAAGCACCACATGCACCCGGAGCGCTTCACCGTGCCCGAGGCCACCGCCGCCGCCGTGAACGCCGCGAAGGCGGAAGGGCGCCGCGTGGTCGCCGTGGGCACCACCGTGGTGCGCACGCTGGAGTCCGCCACGGACAAGGACACGGGCAAGCTCAAGAGCGGCCCGGGCGAGACGGCGATGTTCATCCGGCCCGGCTATGTCTTCCGCCAGGTGGACGTGCTCCTCACGAACTTCCACCTGCCGCGCTCCACCCTGGTGATGCTGGTGAGCGCGCTCCTGGGCCGGGAGCGCACGCTCGCCGCGTACCAGGAGGCCGTGCGCGCGGGCTACCGGTTCTTCAGTTACGGCGATGCCATGTTGGTGAAGGAGTGAGTGCCGTGGTCGACGAGCAGCGCAAGGAGAAGGGCGATACCCGCGTGCCCCCGGGGCTGGTGCGCTTCGAGCTGTTGCACGAGGACACCAGCGGCACCAAGGCGCGCCGCGGCCGGCTGCACACGCCGCATGGCCCCATTGAAACGCCCATCTTCATGCCGGTGGGCACGGTGGGCAGCGTCAAGGGCGTGGGCCCGGACGACCTCGCCACCCTGGACGCGCAGATCATCCTGGGCAACACCTACCACCTGATGCTCCGCCCCGGAGAGCCGCTCATCGGGGAGATGGGCGGCCTGCACCGCTTCATCTCCTGGGACCGGCCCATGCTCACCGACAGCGGCGGCTTCCAGGTGTTCAGCCTGTCGGAGAAGCGCAAGATCACGGAGGAGGGCGCCGCGTTCCAGTCGCACCTGGACGGGTCGCGGCACTCGCTGTCGCCGGAGCGCTCCATCGAGATCCAGGAGACGCTGGGCGCGGACGTCATCATGGCGTTCGACGAGTGCCCCCCGTCCACCGAGGACCGGGCCTACCTGGAGAAGTCCCTGGCGCGCACCACGCGCTGGCTGCACCGGTGCGTGAAGGCGTGGAGCCGCGAGCGCTCGTCGCTCTTCGGCATCGTGCAGGGCGGCCTCCACGAGGACCTGCGCAAGCGCCACGCGGAGGAGATCTGCGCGGTGGACCTGCCCGGCTACGCGCTGGGGGGCTACTCCGTGGGCGAGGCGCCCGAGGCGATGCACGCGGGCGTGGCCTTCTCGGCGCCGCTGCTGCCCCGGGACAAGCCGCGCTACCTGATGGGCGTGGGCACGCCGCTGGACCTGGTGACGTGCGTGGAGCAGGGCGTGGACATGTTCGACTGCGTGCTGCCCACGCGGTGCGCGCGCAATGGCCTGCTCTTCACCTCGGAGGGCAAGCTGGTCATCCGCAACGCGGCCTACGCCAAGGACCCGCGCCCGGTGGACCCGGCGTGCTCCTGCTACACCTGCCGCACGTTCAGCCGGTCCTACCTGCGGCACCTCTTCGCCGCGGGGGAAATCCTGGCGATGCGGCTCAACACGCTGCACAACCTTCACTACTTCCTGGACCTGATGGCCCAGGTGCGCCGCGCCATCGCCGAGGACCGCTTCGCCACGTTCGCCCGGGAGTTCCGGGCCAAGGCCGTGGCGCAGGAGGCCGAACGCAAAGGCGGTCGGTGAGCGGGCAAAGGGATTGCCGCGCTTCCGGCGTTCACTTGCTCACATGGGGCGCCCTTGCTAAGAGGCCACCCTTTCGGATGTTTTGCCCCCACCCATACGCCGGGTCGGGGCCGCTTTCCCGAGTCCTCCCTTTCGAACGACGAGGCAGTTCGTGGCTGACAGTTTCCTGATTCTCGCGCAGGCCGGGGCCGGTTCCCCCCTGGGGACCTTCGGCTTCCTCGCCGTGCTGGTGGCCATCATGTACTTCGTGATGATCCGCCCCCAGCAGAAGCAGCTCAAGGAGCACCGCAACCTGCTCGCGGGGCTGAAGAAGGGCGATGACGTCGTGACGTCCGGCGGCATCCTCGGGCGCATCCACCAGGTGGACGACTCCACCGTGACGCTGGAAATCGCCAGCGGGGTGCGCGTGCGCGTGCTCAAGACGGCTGTCAGTGCGAAGGGTACCGTTCCGGTGGCGGGCGCCCCGGCGGCGGCCCCCGCTGAGAAGAAGGAGGAGAAGTAATGGACCGCGGCTGGTGGTGGAAGTTCGGAATGATTGTCGCGGTGACGCTGGGAACGATCTGGTTCCTCGTCCCGACGTACTACTCGCTGGTGGTGTTGGACCGCGCCGAGCGCAACAACATCGCCGTGCTGGAGCAGCGGCTGCCCAAGTGGGCGCCCCCCGCCCGGTACCGCCTCAACCTGGGGCTGGACCTGCAGGGCGGCATCCACATGGTGATGCGGGTGGACACCAAGACGGCCCTGCAGAAGCGCACCGAGCGCCGCGGGACGCAGATCGCCACCTACGTCAACGACAAGAAGCTGGGCGAGGTGACGGCGGACACGGATCCGGAGCGGCTGCAGCTGACGCTGACCGCGAAGGACCCGGCGACCATGGACGCCATCCAGAAGGAGGTCCTGGCCACCTTCACGGACTTCTCCCTGGAGTCCCGCAACGGCGGCACGCTGGTGCTCAAGCCGGACGAGGGCCAGGTGAACCGCTTCCGCGATGAGGCCGTGGACCAGGCGATGCTCGTCATCCGCCGCCGCATCGACAAGTGGGGCGTGGCGGAAGTGGACGTGCGCAAGCTGGGCACGGACTCCATCCAGATCTCGCTGCCCGGCCGCAGCAACCCGGAGCAGGCCAAGGAGCTGGTGGGCACCACCGCGCAGCTGGAGTTCCGGATGGTGGACGACACCAACCCCCAGGTGTTCGCGCAGATGTTCCAGCAGAACCCGCCCCCGGCGGAGAGTAAGATCACCCTGGTGGAGGACGAGGGCTTCCCGCAGCTGTCCTCGCCCAACCGCGAGGCCCTGCTGGCGTACGCGAAGGACAAGACGCCGGAAGGCCGCGACGTCGTCACCGAGTGCGTGGCGAACCCGGTGAAGAAGAACGACTGCATCGCGTACCGCAGCTACCTCTTGGACAAGAACGTTCCGCTCACGGGTGAGAGCCTGGCGGGCGCGGACGCGTCCGTCAGCCAGATGAACGAGCCGGAGGTGAACATCGCGTTCGACCCGGCCGGTTCTCGCGAGTTCGAGAAGCTCACCGAGGCCGCCGTGGGCCGCCGGATGGCCATCGTGCTGGACGACAACGTGCACACCGCCCCGCGCATCAACGAGAAGATTGGCGGCGGCCGCGCGCGCATCACCATGGGCCGCGCCAGCGGGCGCAGCTTCGAGGAGTGGCTGGGCGAGGCGCAGACGCTGGCGCTGGTGCTCAAGGCCGGTGCGCTGCCCGCGCCGGTGACGGTGGGCGAAATCCGTCAGGTGGGCGCGACGCTGGGCGACGAGCTCATCAAGAAGGGCAGCCTGGCCGCGCTGGTGGGCCTGGCGCTCGTCGTCGTCTTCATGGCCATCTACTACCGCAAGTCCGGCCTCATCGCGGACGTGGCGCTCCTGCTCAACGGCCTGCTCATCCTGGCGGGTCTGGCGTTCTTCAACGCCACGCTGACCCTGCCGGGCATCGCGGGCTTCGTGCTCACGCTGGGCATCGCGGTGGATGCGAACGTGCTCATCAACGAGCGCATCCGCGAGGAGCTGTCCCACGGCAAGTCCGCGCGCGCCGCGGTGGACCAGGGCTACGACCGCGCCTTCTGGACCATCTTCGACGCGCACGTGACGACGCTCATCGCGGGCTTCATCCTGTTCTTCACGGGAACGGGTCCGGTCCGCGGCTTCGCCACCACGCTCATCGTGGGCCTCCTGGCGTCGCTGTTCACGTCCATCGTCGTGACGCGCGTCATCACGACCTACTTCGTCCACGGCCGTAACGCGCAGTCGGTGTCCGTCTAACCGGCCCCCCACAGGCGCCACGGGAAATCCGCCATGCAGATTCTCAAGCACAAGACGAACATCGACTTCATTGGAAAGCGCAAGCCGGCGCTCTTCATCTCCACGATCATCAATCTGGCCATCATCGTCGGCATCGCCGCGGTGGGGTTCAACTTCGGCGTGGACTTCGCCGGCGGCACGGTGGTGGAGCTGAAGTACAACACGCCCACCACCGCGGAGCAGGTGCGTGAGAAGGCCCAGGCGGGCGGTCTGCACGACGTCAGCGTCCAGGGCGTGGGCGCGGCCGAGGAGAACTCCTTCCTCCTGCGCATGGGCGGCGTCACGCAGCTCACGGAGGAGAACGCCGAGCGCGCCAAGACGGCCATCCAGGGCCTGGGCGAGACGCGCAACGTCTACGCCGACATGGCGAACGGCATCGTGAACTTCCGCTCCACGCAGCCCATGTCCGCGGAGGCGGTGAAGAAGGCCGTCGAGGGCGCGGGCATCGGCGTGCAGGAAGTGCGCGACCTGGGCGCGAACCAGGGCGGCAGCGGCTACGACTACCAGGTCGTGGCGAGCGGCATGGCGGACAAGGTGTTCACCGCGTTGAGCGCGGGCCTGGACAAGCCCAACTTCGAGCAGCGCCGCGTGGACTACGTGGGCCCGCAGGTGGGCAAGCAGCTGCGCAACCGCGGCATCATGGCGCTGGTGTATTCCATGATCGCCATCCTCATCTACGTGGCGTTCCGCTTCGACTTCAAGTTCGGCCCGGGCGCGCTGCTCGCCATGGTCCACGACGTCATCATGGTGGCTGGCTACTACCTGGTGAGCCGGCGCGAGTTCAACCTCACGTCCATCGCCGCGCTGCTCACCATCGTGGGCTACTCGGTGAACGACACCATCGTCATCTACGACCGCATCCGTGAGGACATGGTGAAGTACAAGGGCAAGCCGCTGGCGGAGGTCATCAACATCGCCGTCAACGACACGCTGGGCCGCACCATCCTCACCTCCGGCGTGACGGCGCTGTCGCTCATCGGTCTGCTCATCTTCGGCGTGGGCGAAATCTTCGACTTCGCCATGGCGATGCTGGTGGGCATCCTCGTGGGCACGTACTCGTCCGTGTACATCGCCAGCCCGGTGGTCATCTGGTTGGAGGAGCGCGCGCACTCCCGCGAGGGCCACTCCGGCGGCGCCAAGCAGGAGCCGAAGGCGGCCTGAGCCGGCCCCAGGCCGTCAGGTGATTTGAAGCAACGAGGGCCCTCCTCCCATTCGTGGGAGCGAGGGCCCTTCGCTTTAGAAGCGCGCGCCCAGCGTGAGTGACGCGTCCATGAGGCCACCGCCCGCGTCGTCCGTGCTGGTGGCGTCCGCGAAGTCCTGGTCGATGAGGACGCGGTACGTGCCTCTCACGCCAGCGGTGAGGCCGCCGGTGTTGAACTCCAGGCCCACCGCGAGCGGGATCTCCTCCATCAGGTCGCTGTCGTAGAGCCCCGCGCCCGCGCCGCGCACGTCCACGTAGGACAGGCCCAGGCCCACGCCCGCGAAGGGACGCACCGCGGTGAGGAAGGGCGGCGACACCTTCACGAGCGCGCTGCCGCCGTTGCGCACCAGCGAGGGCGCGTCGAAGAGGCGCGTGTCGCTCACCTTGTTCTGAGAGCCCTCGTAGCCGACCTCGAAGCCGAGGAAGGTGGTGGGCTGGAGGTTGAGCGTCAGGCCCCACAGCGGGCCGGTGCTGGACAGGTCGCCCAGGTCGCCGGTGAAGTCACCGATGCCGCCGCGCAGGAACACGTTCACGTCGCCCTGCTTCTTCTGCGCGAGCGCGGGCCCGGCGCACAACACGACGGCCATCAGGGCACCGCCCTGGAGATACCTGCGAAGCATGCGGACCTCCCTGTCCACGGGTGTGCAATCAAGCTGGGCACCGCGTACCCGCCGTGCAGGTTCACAGCAGGGAAGCAGCCGAGCGTACGTCTGAACACGCGTGCAGGAGGGTGGTGTGAGCAGGCGGGTTGGACTGCCTTGGTCGGACGTCTGAGGTACTGTCCTTCACCATGCGGTGGTTGCTTCCAGACGTCGTCGAGCAGGAGGTCGGTTCACTCGCGGGTGAGCTGTCGCTGCACCCGTTGGCGGCGAGGGTGCTGCTGCATCGCGGCTACCGCACGCCGGAGGCGGCCTCGGCCTTCCTGTCGGACCGGTTGGCGGACCTGCCGGACCCGTTCCGCATGAAGGGCATGGGCCCCGCGGTGGAGCGCGTGCTGCGCGCGGTGCGGCTCAAGGAGAAGGTGACGCTCTACGGGGACTACGACGTGGACGGCGTGTCCTCCACGTCGCTCATGTACCTGTTCCTCAAGGAGCTGGGCGCTCCCCCCGCCACGTACATCCCGCACCGGTTGGACGAGGGCTACGGCGTCAACCTGGCCGCGGTGGAGCGCATCGCGCAGGACGGCACGCGCCTGCTGGTGACGCTGGATTGCGGCATCACCTCCGTGGCGGAGATTGCCCGCGCGAAGGAGCTGGGCCTGGACGTCGTGGTGGTGGACCACCACACGGTGCCGCCCACGCTGCCGCCCGCCACGGCGGTGCTCAACCCGCACCAGCCCGGCTGCGAGTACCCCACGAAGGTGCTGTGCGCCGCGGGCGTGGCCTTCAACCTGTGCATGGGCCTGCGCAAGCGGCTGCGCGACGACGGCTTCTTCGCCACGCGCAAGGAGCCCAACCTCAAGGCGCTGATGGACCTGGTGGCGCTGGCCACCGTGGCGGATGTGGTGCCGCTCACCGGCGCCAACCGCATCCTCGTGGCGCACGGCCTCCAGGAGCTGTCCCAGGGCCGCCGCCCCGGCATCCGCGCGCTGAAGGAGGTGGCCGGCATGGAGCCGGACGCGTCCGTCACCGCGGGGCAGGTGGGCTTCCGCCTGGGGCCCCGCATCAACGCCGCGGGCCGCCTGCATGACGCTTCGCTGGGCCTGCAGCTGCTCTGCGCGGACTCCGTGGAGACGGCGCGCTCGCTGGCGCAGGTGCTGGACCGCGCGAACGCGGAGCGGCAGGGCATCGAGAGCGGCATCCTCACGCAGGCGCTGGCGCAGGCGGAGGAGCACAAGGACTCGCGTGGGCTGGTGCTCTACGACGAGGGCTGGCACCCGGGCGTCATCGGCATCGTGGCGTCGCGCGTGGTGGAGCGCTACCACCGGCCCACGGTGATGGTGGGCGTGAAGGACGGGGTGGGGAAGGGCTCGGCGCGCAGCATCGAGGCGTTCCACCTGTACGACGCGCTCACCGGCTGCTCGGACCTGCTCATGCGCTACGGCGGGCACAAGCACGCCGCCGGCCTCACCGTGGACGCGAAGCAGCTGCCCGCCTTCCGCGAGGCCTTCGCCCGGATTGCCCTCCAGCGCCTGACGCCCGAGGACCTGATTCCGCGCTGCCGCGTGGACGCGGTGGTGAACCCCCGCGACCTGGACGCGACGGCGGTGGAGTCCCTGCAGAAGCTGGGGCCCTTCGGCCAGGGCAACCCGGAGCCGGTGCTGGTGCTGCGCGGCCAGCAGGCCCGGCCGCGCGTGCTGCCCGCGAAGTCCGGTGTGCCCGGCGCGGGGCACCTCAAGCTCGCGCTCGTGGACGCACCGGAGCTGGACGCCATCGGCTTCGGCATGGCGGACCGCGTGTCGCTGGTGGAGGGGCCGGTGGACCTGGCCTTCCAGGCCGGCTTCGACACCTTCCGGGGCCAGCGCAAGCTGTCCCTGCGCCTCAAGGACGTGCGTCAGGCCGCCTGACGCCGTCCCCGGGGTTCCCGCCCTACGCGAGCCCCCAGCGCACCCGGCCCGGCGACATCAGCGCGCCGGCCCGCGCCAGCTCGTTGAGGCGGAAGCGCTCCGCCTGACGCTCGAAGGCGGTGCGGCAGCCCTCCGAACAGAAGAAGTACCGGCGCTTCTTGTACTCCGACGAGGGATGGCCCTCCGGGGCCTCCAGGTGCCTGCCGCACACCGGATCCCAGTGCCGGGTGTTGCCCTGTTCCTGTTCCTGTCCGCCGTTCATCTTCCACCTCCAGCCAACGCCCCTGACTCCCCCACCCGGCGCGAATGAAAGCAGGGGGCGTGCCAGCGTTCAATCTCCTTGGAAGGCCAAGCAGCGCGGCCCTGTCCGGTACCTGAAGGGGGAAAAAGTTCAGCCCCCGCCATCCCTTCCCAGTGGGGAAGGGCGCGGGGGCCGAAGGGACGTCCGGGGCTGCCTGTTAGAAGCCGACGCCGGCGCTGCCACCCAGGAAGAAGTCGTTGGCGTAGCCGCGCCGGAAGCCCATGGCCTCCAGGCGGAAGGTGAGGTTCAGCGTGCGCGACAGGGCGGGCCGGCCGCGGATGCCCAGGCCGTACTGGATGACGGGCTTGAGGCCGTTCACCTTGGTCTCGTCCTCGCCAATGGTGATGCCGGTGTTCTGGTACGCGAGTCCGCCACCGGCCTGAAGGAACAGACCGAAGGGCGAGTCGCCGAAGCGGAACAACCAGGCGGGTGCGAGCGTGAAGTAGTGAAGCCGCGTGTCCCCCTTGATGAAATCCGTGCCGTCACTGAGGCTGCCGTAGATCCAGCGCAGGTCCGCGAAGAGGGCCTCGCGCAGGGTGTCGTTCTCCGTGAAGAGCGAGCGGCCGAACTCCCAGGTGGCGCGCACGCCCAGGCCAGGCTTGTTGTCGGAGAAGTCACCGCGGGCGCTGTCCACCATCAACAGGCCGGCGACCAGCTCCACCGCGACGCCCAGGTTGGGGTCGTCCAGGCGGGACATGCGCTGGAAGCCTTCGTTGTTGTCGGTCTCCGCGGCTTCGCGGAACTCGTCCGTCTCATCCACCAGCTTGCGGCGGCGGTCGTACGCGTCGTCGTCTTCCTTCTGGGACTTCTCCTGGGCGCGTTCGGCTTCCTGCTCCGGGTAGGCGTAGGGGTCGTCGTCGTCCGCGCTCTGGGCGAAGGCGGCAGGGGTGATGAGCAGGCTGCCAGCGAGGCAGGCCTTGAGCCAGGTGTTCAAGGGAGCGGGCCTCACTGGTGGATGTTCGGGCAGGTGGTGCCGCCCGCCGCGCTGGCCGGGCAGAGGTTGTCGCCGATGAGGTCTGCGCGCGGAATCTGCAGGTGGTCCATGAACTCGTTGCAGACGGCCTTGCGCAGCTCCAGGTCGGAGATGTGCGCGATGATGGAGGCGGCGGGGACCGCCAGCGAGAACCGCGACTGGTCGCCCAGCACAATCTGGGTCAGCTGGAAGATGCCCTCCTTGCCGGGAGTCGTGTCGTAGTACGCGGAGACGATGTCGCGCTGCAGCTGGGCCTCCTGGCCGGTGGAGCGGCCCGCCTGGTAGAGCGCGGTCGCGAGCAACGTACCCACCTGGTACTCGGCGCCGTCGGCGGAGAAGGTGCCCAGGTCCTGCTGCTGCACGCGGGCGTACAGCAGCGCGCTCATGCACCGGTCCCCACGCGACAGGTCGCGCGCGTCCGTGACGGCAGAGTAGGCGCCGCCGTCGAAGGAGGGCGCCATGAAGCGGGGGTCACACCCGCTGGGGCTGCGGCAGGTGGCGCCGTAGGCGTGGTAGTCCGCCAGGCCCTCGTCGAAGGCCTTGAGCACGTTGGCGCCCTGGCTGGGCGACTGCGAGCCCCAGGTGGACAGCGACTGGGGCAGCGACTGGCCGGCGTACGCCAGCCGGTTGAACACGAGGTGCGAATACTCGTGCGCCATCACCGCCGCGTTGAGGGGCAGCGGGGCGCGCTGGATCTTCTCGAACGGCAGCACCAGGAACGACTGGAGCACCGGGTAGAAGAGGGCGTTGTCCCGCGCCGGCTCCTTGCTCACCTGCGCCTGGACGAACTCCGGGAAGTAGTAGAGCGTCGGCGAGGGCTCGAAGGACACCGTCTTCACGTTGGCGACGGTGCGGAAGTACTCGTTGGCGCGCTCGAGGTTGTAATACGAGGTCACCATGTTCCAGGAGTGGAAGTCCGCGGGCCAGAGGACGTCCTCGCCCGTCTTCTCATCCTTCTGGGAGATGTAGCTGGCCTTCACGTCGTGGCCGGACTTCTTGATCAGCACGTCCGCGATGGTGTCTTCCGTGGCGTTCTGCAGCCCGGGGTCGTTCACGTCGATGACGATGCGTGCGCCACCCTGGAGGTCGCCGACGGTGCCCTTCAGGCCGACGACGTCTTCGATGGTGGTGAGTTCGACCTGCGTGGGGACGTACTGGCCATTGCTGGAGCGCGACAGGACGGAGACCTTCACGGGGGCCGTGCTGTCCGGCGCGCAGCCCGTGGCCAGGGTCAGCCCGACGGCGGCGGTGATGACTGTTCGGAGCATGACGCCGTTTTACTCCGGACCGCTCAGAACGTGTATTCCCCTCCGAGTGTGAGCAGGCCGGACACCTCCGCCGGGGTGTCCTGGGGCACGTCCCGCTGGAGGGCCACGGAGGCCCACAGCCGCACCGCGTCGCCCAGGCGCACCGTCCACCGGGTGGCCACCACGTGGGCCACCCCCTGGCCGGGCACGTACCGGGTGAAGGCGTAGGATAGCTGGCCCCTGACGGCCGGGGTGAGGCGCCAGGAGAGGGACGGCTTCACGTCCCAGCGGACCGGGGCGGAGGGGAAGCCGGTGCTGGCGTTGACGTCCCCCAGGCGCCGCGTCACGGCCGCACCCAGGTCGCGCAGCTGGCGGCGGCGCAGGCCCGCCAGGGCCTTCCGGGCCGCCACCCGGCTTTCGAGCTGGGCCTCCAGCGTCTCCGTCTCCGCGTCCGTGAACTGGCCCGCGGTGAGCGGGTCCTCGCTGTAGAAGGCGTAGCCCCCGCGCAGCCCCAGCTCCCAGCGGCCGTCCCAGATGAGCCGCGCGCCCAGGGTGGGGCGGGCCGACCAGAGGAGGTCCTCCTGTGTGTAGCGCTCCGTGGGGGTGCCTCCGGAGACGGTGAAGAGCTGGCGGCGCAGCGGGTAGCGGCTGACGCCCACGCCCGCGTCCAGGCCGTACTCCCAGGTGTCGAAGCCCGCCGAGTCCCAGGCCGCCCCCAGCTGCACCGCCTGGCTGCCGTAGCCCGTCCGGGCGGTGAGGCCGGGGACGTTGAGGCGGGGGCGCTCCGGGGAGAGCTCCGTGTCGGAGGCCTTGGACAGCCCCAGGCTGACGGCGCCGGACAACAGCCAGTGCCCGCCCGCCAGGTGATCCACGCCCACGGAGAGCTGGTGGGTGGCCGCGGTGCCGGACTCCGGCCGCGCGCCGGTGTAGCCCAGCGTGAGGAAGGTCGCCTCCCCCACGCCCACGTCACCCAGCAGGCTCCAGAGGGCGTAGCCGTGGCCGCCGCTCGCCTCCAGCGTGACGGAGCTGTCCGCTGCTTCCGCCCGGGCCGTGCGCGCCCCCAACAGCGCCAGCAGCACCAGCCCCGCGCGCGCGGACGCGGACGTGGGCACGCTCCCGGGCCGGCGGCGGGTTTCCAGGTCCCCCTGCATGGAGGCTCCAACCCGGGAACCCTTTCCGGGTTGCGGGGACGTGCGCGCCTGGCTGCTCAAGCGCCCATCTTCCGAGTGAGACGGCGGTGAAAACACAGGGGTGCCGGAGCCATGGATTCCTTGACGCGTCGTTTCCACGATCCGCTATGGTGCCCGGCCTTCCTTCCCGAACCAAACGCAGGCGGTCTCCATGGCGGTCCCGTTCATCTCCGAGGTCAAGCGTACCCACACCTGCGGTCAGCTCACTGCCGCGAACGTTGGCGAAGAAGTGGTCCTCTTCGGCTGGGTGCACAACCGCCGCGACCACGGCGGCGCGGTGTTCATCGACCTGCGGGACCGCGACGGGCTCACCCAGGTGGTGTTCGAGCCGGACAGCAAGGACGCCCATGAGACGGCCGGGCACCTGCGCCTGGAGTACTGCGTCGGCATCAAGGGCAAGGTGCTGTCGCGCGGCAAGAACGTGAACCCGAAGATGAAGACGGGCGAAATCGAGGTGAAGGCCTCGGACCTGACCATCTTCAACCGCTCGGAGCCCACGCCGTTCCTCATCGAGGACAACGTGGAGACGTCCGAGGAGAAGCGCCTGGCGCACCGCTATCTGGACCTGCGCCGCGGGCCCCTCCAGAAGACGCTGATGACGCGCTCCAAGATGAACACGCTCGCGCGCTCGTACATGGCGGGCAACGGCTTCCTGGAGCTGGAGACGCCCTTCATGGGCAAGTACACGCCGGGTGGCGCGCGTAACTTCCTGGTCCCCAGCCGCTTGAACCCGGGCAAGTTCTACGCGCTGGCGGAGAGCCCGCAGCTCTACAAGCAGCTGTTCATGGTCGCGGGCTTCGACCGGTACTTCCAGATCGTGAAGTGCTTCCGCGACGAGGACCTGCGCCTGGACCGGCAGCCGGAGTTCACGCAGATCGACGTGGAGATGAGCTTCGTCACCCAGGACGACATCTTCACCATCATCGAAGGGCTCTTGAAGAAGCTGTGGGGCGAGGTGCTGGGCATCGACATCCCGACGCCCTTCCAGCGCATGGACTTCTACGAGTCCATGGCGAAGTACGGCAACGACAAGCCGGACCTGCGCTTCGGGCTGGAGCACACCGTGCTCACGGACGTCATCCGCGAGCACGGCGCCGCGGGCGGCGTGCCCATGATGTGGGACGCGGTGCAGGACAAGGGCATCGTCAAGGCGATGGTCGTCCCGGCGGAGAAGGCGCTGTCCCGCGCGGAGAGCGACAAGCTGGAGGACTTCGCGAAGCAGGCGGGCGCGAAGGGCCTGGCGCGCGCGAAGGTGGGCGAGGGCGGTGAGTGGACCCAGTCCCCGCTGTCCAAGACGATTACGCCGGCGCTGCGGCAGGCCATCAACCAGGCCGTGAACGCGAAGACGGGCGACCTCATCCTGTTCCAGTTCGGCAAGGAGTCGCTGGTCCACACGGTGATGGCGAACCTGCGCGTGCACGTGGCGAAGAAGCTGGGGCTCATCCCCGAGTACGGCAGCGGCGGCCAGTGGAAGTTCCTCTGGGTGGTGAACCCGCCCCTCTTCGAGTTCGACGAGGAGACGAACACCTGGGCGGCGGCGCACCACGCCTTCACCCGTCCGCACGACGAGGACGTGCAGTACCTGGGGACCGACCCCGGCCGCGTGAAGTGCCACCGCTACGACGTGGTGCTCAACGGCTTCGAGATTGGCGGCGGCTCCATCCGCCTGCATGACCCGAAGGTGCAGAGCGAGGTCTTCAAGGCGCTGGGCATCCAGGAGGAGGAGGCGCGCGTGAAGTTCGGCTTCCTGCTGGACGCGCTCAAGTACGGCGCGCCCCCGCACGGCGGCATCGCGCTGGGCATGGACCGCCTGGTGATGCTGCTGACGGGCGCGGAGTCCCTGCGCGACGTGATCCCGTTCCCCAAGACGAAGACGGGCACGGACACGATGACGGGCGCCCCCGGCGACGTGGACGAGAAGCAGCTGCGCGACCTGCACGTGCGCACGGTGCCGCTGCCGCAGAAGTAGCCTTCGTGATGACGCCGGGTGGAGGACACTCCCGGCGTGCCGCTTTCGTTCCTCGCCGCACCCCGGGCCCTTCGAAAGGCCCGGGGGAGTGGCTGGAAGGTGACGGACGGCCCCCCGGCACGGCTGGACATCCCGCTGCCCGTGGCCATTGAGGACCCGTGGCGTGCGAGGAGGCGGGCGCGATGCGGGGACGGGGCTGGGCGGCGTGGGTGATGGCGTGGGCCCTGCTGTGCGCGGGGCCGGCCTTCGCGGCCGAGACGAAGATGCCCCCGGGCCTCACCGGTGGCTGGGGCGGGGCGCGCGGGCTGCTCTACGAATTGGGGGTCGCGCTCCAGGTCCGTTACGTGACGGAGCTCGCCTTCAACGCGCGCGGCGGCAAGGGCCATGCGCTGCGGCAGGCGGGCCAGCTCAACGTGGGGCTGGGCCTGGACATGGAGAAGCTGGTGGGGCTGAAGGGCGGCACCTTCCAGTTCTCGTTCACGCACCGCAACGGCAACAACCTCAACGCGGACATGGAGCTGGGGAACCTCCAGCTGGTGCAGGAGGTGTACGGGCGCGGCAACGTCGGGCGGCTCACGCAGCTCTGGTACGACCAGCTCTTCTTCGACGGGCGCGTGCACCTGAAGCTGGGCCGCGTCACGGTGGGCGAGGACACGGCGGACTTCCCCTGCGACTTCCAGAACCTGAGCTTCTGCGGCGCGCAGCCCGGCAACATCGTGGGCAACTACTGGTTCAACTGGCCGGTGAGCCAGTGGGGCACGCGGCTGCGAGTGGACCTCAAGAAGGTGGCGTACGTGCAGCTGGCCGCGTACGAGGTGAACCCGCGCAACCTGGAGGAGGCCTTCTACCTGGGGCGCTTCAACGGGGCGACGGGCGTGATGCTGCCCCTGGAGCTGGGGTGGAACCCGAAGTTCCGGGGCGACCGGCTGGAGGGGCTCTACAAGGTCGGCGTCTGGTACGACACGTCCAACGCGCCGGACGTGCTGCTGGACGGCGTGGAGCGCGAGGGGCGCTACGGCCTGTACTTCGTCGCGCGCCAGCAGCTCACGCACGTGGCGGGCGCGGAGAACACCGCACAGGGGCTCAACGTGTTCGCGCGCCTGACGTACGCGGACCGGGACACCTCCACGCAGGACGGCCAGTACACGCTGGGCCTGGGGTACACGGGCGTCTTCGGCCGGGCGGATGACGACGTGGGCTTCGCGCTGGGCGCCACGCACTCCAACGGGCGCTACGTCACCGCCCAGCGGCTGGAGCAGGCGCAGGACCCCAGCACCGTGGTGCCGCGCACGGAGTACCTGGGCGAGCTGTACTACAGCCTCCATGCGACGCCGTGGCTCGTGCTGCGGCCCAACTTCCAATACATCCGCCCCGGCGGTGACGAGGCCGCGCGCAACATCATCGTGCTGGGCCTCAAGGGCGCGCTGACCCTGTAGGTCATGTGGGGAGAGGGCCCCCTTTCCGCGCCGCTTCGCCAGGGGATTAGAGTGGGGCCATGGCCCTGTCACCCTCGTGGGATGCGTGGCTGTCGGAGAACCTGCTGCGTGGCGTGCCGGAGGAGGCACTGGCCCGGACGCTGGTCGAAGGAGGGGTGGCTCCGGAGGAGGCGCGTTCGGAGGTGGCTCGCGCGCGGCGGCACCCGGCGGTGGAGGCCGGGGGCCCGCATGTGGCGCTGGCGGCGGAGGTGGTGTCGCTGATGGACGTGCGCGCGTCGCTGCATGCGCAGGCCCGCCGTGGGGTGGAGCGGCGGCGGGGCGTGTCCGCGGAGGAGTTCCAGGCCCGCTACTACCGAGCGCACCGCCCCGTCGTCCTGGAGGACTTCCTGGAGGGCTGGCCCCTGTTGGAGCGCTGGCGGCCGGAGGCGCTGGCGCGGGACTACGGCGACGTGGAGGTGGAGGTCATGGCGGGCCGCGAAACCCGCGCGGACCATGACGTGTCACCGGATGCGTGCCGCACGGTGGTGCGGCTGGCGGACTTCCTCCACCGGCTGGAGCACGGCGGGCCCAGCAACGACCTGTACCTCACCGCGCGCAACTTCGCGCTGGAGCGGCCGGAGCTGCGGGGGCTCCTGGAGGACCTGCGGCCGGCCCCGGGCTTCGTGTACCCGACGCGGCAGCCCGGGAGCCTCAAGCTGTGGGTGGGGCCGGCGGGCACGCGCACGGCGCTGCACCATGATGTGGACTCGGTGTTGTTCTGCCAGATCCACGGGCGCAAGCGCTTCTGGTTGGTTCCGTCCTTCGAGACGCCTCGCATGTACAACCGCGAGCACGTGTGGAGCGCGGTGGACGCGGCGGCGCCGGACCTGGAGCGCTTCCCGGATTTCGCCACCGCGCACGTGCACGAGGTGGTGGTGGGCCCCGGGGAGATGCTCTTCATCCCCGTGGGCTGGTGGCACCAGGTGTACGCGCTGGACGTGAGCGTGTCGCTGACGTTCCAGTCGCTGGATGTGCCCGGTGGCAACGCGCGGTGGCACACCTTCGGCTGAGGTGTGCCCACCGCTTCAATGGCTTGCGTCAGCCGTTGAGGTTTTCGTCCTTCGGCGTTTCAGGAAGGGGCGGCGTGGACGGCGGTGGCGTGGGCGTGGGGGGCTCGGGGGCCCGCTTCCGGCTGAGGTCCTCCTGCGCTGGGTCACAAGGGGGATTCGGGTTGGGGACGATTTTGTATGAGTTCTCGGGAGGCGTCATGGAGTCCGCTCGTGGTGGATGTGGACGACCCAAAAGGTTCAGCCCGATTCAAGGGAGCCGGCGATGACGTCTTCCTTCCCCCTCGAATGGAAAACGTGGCTCGCGAATAACCTTGCGCGTGGGGTGCCCTCCACGAGCCTCGCCGCCCGGTTGGAGGCGGCGGGACTGGCTCCAGAGGTTGTCTGGGAAACGATTCGGGCCGCGGAAGCCCATCCCGCTGTCACGCGGAGCCGTGAGTTCACGGGACGTCTGGGATTGCTTGAATCGTTGCTCGAAACGCGGTCGGTGTTACGCCGACAGGCATTGCCGGTGCCTCGCGTGGAGCGGCGGTCACGGCTGTCGCCAGCGGAGTTTTTCACGGAGTACTACCGGCGCAACCGGCCGGTTGTCATTGAAGGGCTGATGGAGGACTGGCCCGCGCGGACGCGGTGGACGCCCGCGTGGATGGCCGAGCGCTTCGGTGACGAGACGGTGGAGGTGATGGCGGGGCGCGATGCCCAGGAGCTGCCGGACCTGCATGCGGACCGCCTGCGCCGGGAGGTGCCGCTGCGGGAGCTGCTGGCCCGGTTCGACGGTGCGCCCGCGAACGACATGTATCTGGTGGCTCGAAACAGCCTGCTCTTGCGGGATGCGTTCCGGCCGCTGCTGGAGGACCTGCGTGCGCCGGAGGGGTACATCCAGCCGGATCTGCGCGGGCCCGACCGCGTGCACCTGTGGCTGGGGCCGGCGGGGACGCTGTCCAACCTGCACCATGATCATCTCAACGTCCTGTTCTGCCAGGTGTGGGGGCGGAAGCAGGTGTGGTTGGCGCCGTCGTGGGAGACGCCGTGGATGTCCAACGTGCGCGGCTTCTACAGCGCGGTGGACGTGCTGGCGCCGGACCTGGAGCGCTTCCCGGACTTCGCCCGGGTGGCGTTGCACTCGGTGGAGGTGGGGCCGGGGGACACGCTCTTCATCCCGGTGGGGTGGTGGCATGCGCTGCGGGCGTTGGACCCGAGCCTGTCGGTGACGTTCGTGAGCTTCGAAGAGACACCTGGGTTGAACACCTGCTGGCGGGAGGGCTGGCTGGGCGCCACGCCTCCGGAGGAGCACCGATGAGAGCTTCGCGTGAAGTGGAGTCGGGGACCTCGCCGCTGACGCCCGAGTGGCGGCGGTGGCTGGTGGAGAACCTGGTGCGCGGTGCGTCGCCGAAGGAGCTGGTGGCGTCGCTGGAGAAGGCGGGCGTGTCGGCGGAGCAGGCGCGGCGGGCGGTGGAGGTGGAGCGGGAGGAGCCCTTCGTCGCGGGCGCGCTGCGCGCGGTGGGCATGCAGCGAAAGCTGGAGGGGCTGCTGGACGTCTACGCGGAGCTGTTCCAGCAGACGGAAGGACCGCCGCGCGTGGACCGGCACGAAGCGCTGACGCCCGCCGCGTTCTTCGAGCGCTACTACTTCGACAACCTGCCCGTGGTGGTGCGCGACGGCTGGAGTGCGTCGCTGGAGCCGACGGCCTGGAGCCCCGGGAACGTGGCCGCGCTGCTGGGCGAGCGCGAGGCGAGACACGCGTGCTGCGTGCCGCTGTTCGAGGACCCGCGGCTGGAGTCCCTGACTCAAGGCCTGACGACGCTGCGGGGATTCACGGCGGAGGAGGCGCGCGCGTGCGAGCCCCGCCTGTGGTGGGAGCCGCCAGGGGCGGAGGTCCCCCTGCGCGCGGCGCGCCGCAACGTGCTGCTGGCGCAGGTGCATGGGGAGCGGCGGCTCCAGCTCGTTCCGGCCTTCGACTTGCGGCGGGTGACGGCGGCGTCGGAGGGCGACGGCGCACCGGTGCGCCTGGAGGTGACCCTGTCTCCCGGGGAGTGGGTGCTGCTGCCGGTGGGGTGGTGGCACGGCTTCAGCGCGCCAGGGGGCGGCGTCGCCGTTTCGTTCGAGGCCTTCGCGCTGCCGGAGCCGAACGTGACGTGGGATGCCGACGCGGAGCCCCAGCCATCGCCGCTGCCTCCCAGGGACTGAAGCCGCGCCCGGCGCTACTGGTACAGCAGGACCTTGTCCACCCAGCGCATGCTGGGCTGTTTCTGGTGCCAGTCCAGGCGCTCGGCGCGGAGGGCCTGGGAGGGTTCTTCGCCGGATTGGATGCGCTCTCGCACGGCGCGGAAGAAGGCGCCCGCGTCGTTGGGAATCTCCGCCGTGGCGGCGAACACCGCCCTGGCTCCGGAGGCGACGAACGCCTGCGGCAGCGATGACGTCTCATGCAGGATGGGGACGAGCCGGGCCGCGCTGCATGCGCCCAGCACCACCAGCGGCGCGCCATGCAGGTGGCGGCGGCGCAGCTCCTCCGCGGTGAGCGCGTAGCGGCCGTCCTGCTGCGGCGACAGCGCGATGATGGTGGCGTCCGACAGCGCGCGGTCCACCACCCCGTGCGCGTGGATGTCGATGTCCGTGGCCTGCTCCATCGCCTCCAGCACCCGTTCAGGCGTGGCCTGCGCGCCCTTGAGCCGCAAGAGCCGCTGCGCGCCCGCCAGGTCCACGTCCGCCGCGGAGGGCAGCCGCGCCAGCTTCAGCGTCATGGGCGGCTCCACGTCCGACACCACGACGTGCATGGGCGGCTTCGCGGGGGAGGCCGCGTGCGCGCCCGTGCCCACCCGGTAGCTCCAGGCCAGGTCCGGCGGCAGGATGCCCGCGCGGCTGTCCAGCGGCGGCGCGGCCAGCACGGCGACGCGCGGACAGTCGCGCAGCAGCTCCACCAGGTCGCCGGGCACCAGCCCCGTCAGGTCATCGTGCAGGGGCAGCGTGCGCGAGGCGTCATAGCGCCCCTGCACCTGACCCTGCGGACCGCGCACCACCGTCACCGTGCGCTCCGCCTCCACCGCCGCCGCCAGCACGCAGCCCTCCGGCACGGGCACCTGGAGGCTCTGCGCCACCACGTCCATCGCTTCCCGGAAGGCCCCCGCGTGGCCCGCGCTCACCGCCAGCGTCTGGAAGGCCACCGCCCTGGCGTCGCGCGCATCCGCGTTCACCCGCAGGAGCGGCTCCGCCTCCGCGATGGTCTGCCGGAGCACCCGCTGGCCCTCCTGCCAGTCACGGTCCACCAGGTACCGTCCCCGGATGAGCGTGGCCAGCACGCGCCGTCCCGCGTTCTCCCGCAGCGGCGTCACCCGGGCCAGCTCCGCCGTGAGGCGCGCCTCGTCGGACGGCCGCGGCGCCAACCGCGCCAGGTCCGCGAGGATCCACGCGCCCTGCAGCCCCGGCGTCAGGCCACACGCCAGCGACTCCTCCAACTCCTGCCGCGCTTCCTGCGGCCGGAAGCGCATCAGCGCCAGCGAGGCCAGGTTGAGGTGTGCCTGCGTGCGCGCCTTGCAGTCATCGGGCTGGCGGGCCAGGGACTCGGTGAGGTAGGCGCGCGAGAGCGCCACCCGCACCTGGAAGCGCGTCGCGTTGGCCATCATCACCAGCGCCAGTCCCTCGCGCTCCCATTCGCCCAGCGCGGCGGCCTCCTGCCACGCGGCCCTCGCGGACTCCTCCGCCTCCACCAGCCGGTTCGACGCGGTCGCGCGGCTGCTCAACCGCAAGAGCAGGTCCACGCAGCGCAGGGGCAGCTTGCGCGCGCGGCATTCCTTCAGCGCCTCCCGCAGCCGGTCCCCGGCCGGAGTCCCCTGGCCCGCCAGGTCATCCAGCCGCGCACCCTCCTGCTCCACGCGCGACAGCACCCAGGGATCCGTCACGCCCGACGTCAGGGCGCGAAGCTCCTCGTATGTGCGCGCCACGCCCGGCGTGCGCAGGAGCGCGCCCAGCAGCAGGTCCTTCGCCGTGGCCTCCTGGCGCAGCCGCTCGATGAGCGCCGCGGGGCTGGGATGCGCGTCCTGCACCAGCTTCGCGTACTCCCGCGCGAACGGCGCCCGGTGCGTGAAGTCCATCACCGCCACCCGCCGCACGGTGTCCGCCAGCACGGCGTCCCCACCGGCCGCGTGGTCCAGCACCTGCGCGAGCGGCAGCAACTCCTCCACCTGCCCGGAGTCTTCCGCGGTCGCCAGCAGGTCGTAGAAGGACTCGCGCGCCAGGCCCGGGAAGCGGGCCGCGCCCTCCAGGGGCAGCGGCGCCTTGCTCGAGCGCAGCCGGGCGAGGAACGCCTCGCGCGTGGCCTTCCAGGCATCCGCCCGCGCCTGGAAGCGGGCGCGCAACGTCCGCGCCTGTTCGCGCGCCTCGTCGCTCCAGCCGGGCTCGCCCTTCGCGGCCACCGCTTCGAACGTCATGGCCGCGAGCAGCGTCAGCCCCAGCTCGCGCGCCACCACGGCCCGGTTCCAGCGCGCCTGGGGGTGATCGGGCATGGCCTCGAGCGTGGCGTCCAGCAGCGTCAGGGCTTCGTCGGAGTGGCCGCGCAGGATGGCGATGGCGGCCAGGTCGCTGTCCCGGTCCAGCGAGGGCGACGTGCGCCTCAGGTACGCGAGCGCCTGCTCCGTGTCGCCGTGCAGGAGGTAGCTGACGCCCACGCCGTGCGCATCGCCTCGCTCCTCCAGGCGGGACAGCGCGCCCAGGGGCACCGGCGGGGCCAGCGCGTCCCGGCCTCGGGGCGGCGCATAGGGGCGGTACACGTCCGCGGAAGGGAGGCTCAGCCGCACCTCCAGGGGACGGTGCGACGCGTCAGCAAGCCACAGCGCCGGCGTCTGCGGCCCGGTGTCCCGCTGCCTCCACGCGTGTACGGCGACGAAGCCCAGGGCCATGCAGAGCGCCAGGGCCACGAGGCCCCCCACGCGCGTCATGCCTGTTCGCCCCGGAAGGCGCTTGCCCCGGGGCGTCTGCTGCATGCCAGCCATCCGGGGCCTCCCGCGTGCCCCCGCACCATCTCCGCGGGTCCTGCGGGCTCCAGTCTAGGGCCAATGCCCCCGGGCATGACAAACCCGGGGGCAAGGCGGCGTCCGGAAGCGGAAGGCCTACTCCACCTTCAGGGGGGCGCGCGTGGACTCCACGACGCGGTGGATGGGGTACAGCTCGCCCACCGTGAGGCTGTCGTCCAGGTACTGCCAGCGGCAGAAGCCGTCGTCCGAGTGCGGCTCCAGCAGGTAGGTGATGAGCGTGCCCGTGCGCTGGTCGGTGGGGACCTTGAGGGTGCCGGCGGGGAACTCGCGCTCGGAGCGCTCGGGGGCCACGGTGAGGATGGTCTCGAAGCGCACCGGCTTGGGCTTCTGGCTCAAGGGGACTTCGTCCTGGCCGGGGGGCGGCACGTTGGCGGCGACGTCCGGGCTGAAGGTCTGCTCGCGGCGGGCGATGCGGTAGCTGTCCACCTGGAAGCGCTCCGCCTTGGCCAGCTTCTCGAAGCGGATGCCGTGGCCTTCCAGCCGGGACGCGAGCGACGCGGGCACCAGGTACGCGGACGGCGTGCTCACCGACTGCGTGGGCACGAAGGTGCGGTAGTGCGGCGTCTTGTAGACCTTGCGGCGCTTGCCCGGGTAGCGGCGCGCCTCGATGCTGGCTTCGTCGAAGGAGTTGATGACGGCGGTGTCCTTGCCCAGCACGTAGGCCGGGTAGTCGAACACCAGCGCCCCTTCCGCGTCGCGCTGGGCGACACCGAAGTTGATGCCCACCCACTCCTTCGCGTCGGGGGACTTGCCGCGCGCGATGATGGCGGACTCCTCGAAGGAGGTGGCGGTGCGGTAGTCCTTCGCGTAGCGGGCGGCGTCGCGGATGAGCTCCAGCACCCACGCGCGGATGACGGCGCAGCGGCGGGGGAAGTCGATGTAGCTGTAGGTCTCCAGCAGCACGTCCAGCCGGCCCAGCAGACCGCGGTAGTGGCTGCCGAAGCGGGGCAGCGCGGGGTAGGTGTGCCAGCCGGAGCTCGGGTTGCCTTCCTTGAGGAAGTTGCCGTACCAGAAGCTGTCGAAGCCGTGCTTCTTCTTCACGGCGGCGGACACGCGTTCCGCCAGCTCGCGGTTGAAGTCCCGCGACATGTGGAAGAGGTCCGCGTTGCCGTGGGGGATGTCGAAGGTGAGGTCGAACCCGTGGATGCTGCCGTCCGTGGTGTGGCAGTCCACGAAGAGGTGCGGCCACCACGTCTGGTACAGCTTCGCCATGGCGCGCGTCTCCGGCGCCTCCTGCTTCATGTTGTCGCGGTTGAGGTTCCAGCCCTCGCCCGTGTAGCGCATGCCCACGCCATCGGGCGGGTTGACCTGTCCCTCCAGGTTCTTCAAATCCAGCGCGCGGTTGCCCTTGCTGATGCGGTCATTGCCGTCCGGGTTGAAGTTGGGGACGAACACGAGGCACAGCCGGTCCAACAGCTTCTTGCCCAGCGACGTGAGCGTGAGGTCGCGCGCGAGCGCCTGGAGGGTCTCCTTGCCCTCCACCTCGCCGGCGTGGATGTTGGCCTCCACCATCACGATGATCTTCTTCTGCTTCTGCGCCAGCTCCGGCGTGAAGCAGTTGCGGTCGCTCAGGATGAGCGCCATGAGCGGCTGGCCTTCACCGCTCTGGCCGAAGTCCACGCGCTTCGCGAGCTTGGTCTGGGCACACAGGGCGTCGACGAAGGCGACCACGTCGGCGCTGCGGGACGTTTCCTGGTAGTCGGTGGCTTCCGCGCGGGTGAGCAGCTTGGGAGTGGGCATAGGTGCCGCGCATCCGAGCGCTCCGGCCCTGCGGCGTCAAGCACGCGCGAAGGGGAGCCGTCTTGCCGCGCCGTGGCGGTGTCCCATATGAAACCGGCCGCGGAAGACAGCTCGAGGGGTCCATCATGCGTCGGAGTGATCAGCGGCGGGGGCACGCGTGGGGCGTGCTCCTGGTGACGTGCGCGGCGGTGTGGGCGGCAGGGTGCAAGAAGGAACAGCCCCAGGCGAGCGCGCCGGTGGACGCGGGCGTGGTGGCCGTGGCCGCCGTGGACGCGGGCGTTCCGGACGCGGGAGCGGTGGCGGTGGCGAAGGTGGTGAAGCCGCTGCGGTTCTCGGACGTGACGCTCAGGACCGAGGGCCGCAACGTGAGGGTGACCTACACGCTGACCAACCCGGGGACGGCGCAGGGGCGCGGGGATGCGTGTCTGTCCCTGCACGACGACCAGGGCATGGTCATCGAGGTGAAGCGGATGGGCGGCATCACCGTGAAGGGGGGGACGACGGACTCGTTCGAGGACACGGTGTCCGTAGGCGAGACATTCTGGAAGCAGACCCGGACCGTGATGCTCTATACGGCGGGCGAGTTCCGCTGCTCGAACGGAGCGCCCACGGCGACCAGTGAGCTGCTGCGCCTGCTGCCCACGGGGCAGCCTGCTCCGGCGGACGCCCCCGCGCCCCATGCCCCTCAGGCCTCGCAGGCGACCGACTTCGAGGTGTCCGGCGTCGAGCTGACCCAGTCCGGGCAGTTCGGTGACGACTACACCCTCACGTACACGGTGAAGAACGTGAGCGACCACCGGGCGGCGGGCTCGGGGTGCCTGCGGGCCTACGTGGGGCAGGAGGACGCGCCCCACCTGGAGGAGTCGCCGGAGGGAGACTTCAGCCTGGCCCCGGGGGCTTCGGAGAAGATCGAGGACTCCGTCGTCTTCGACAACGAGCGGAACTGGGACCGGGTGATGGAGCTGCGCCTCTTCACCAGCCCCTTTGGCTGCGCGGACGGCGCGGACACGGACAACCTGGGCTTCAAGTTCATGAAGCCCGAGTCCATCCATGCGCCGGAGGAAGGGGTGGAGGGCGAGCCCTCCGGGGATCCCGAGGACGAAACGGGGATGGACTCGAGCGATGCCTATGACCCGGAAGAGGAGGTCCATCATGAGCAGCAGGCCCCGCATGGGGAGTGATGCGCGCAAGGTCCTGGGCTGGGTGCTGATGGGCCTCGCGGTGGTGTGGGGCGCCGGGTGCAAGAAGGACGCGCCCGCGGCCAGCGCCCCCGTGGACGCGGGTGGGGAGGCCGCCGCCACGGTGGATGCGGGCGTGCCGGACGCGGGGGCCCTGGCGAAGGTTTCGAAGCCGCTTCGCTTCTCGAACGTGGGGCTGAAGCACGTGCAAGACGGCGGCGTGACCGTGACCTACACGCTCACCAATCCGGGCACGGCGCAGGGGCGTGGGAGGACGTGCCTGATGCTTCTGGATGAGCGCGGCCTCGCCATCGACTCCCGGTTGATTGGCTTCATCACCGTGAAGGGCGGATGGGAGGACACGTTCGAGGACGCGACGAGCGTGGACGATCTGCGGTGGAACCAGGCCCGCTCCTTGATGCTCTTCACGACGGCGTCCGCTGTCTCCTGCTCCGAAAGCCCCCCCGCGCCGACCAGTGAACCCTTCCGGATGCTCCCCACGGGAACACCCGCGCCCGCGAACCTGCCGCTGCCCGATCCGCCGCCGGATTCGACGCCGGCGGACATCGAGGTGTCCGGCCTCCAGCTCCGACAGGGCGGGACCCCGCCGGACCCCACCCTCACGTATACGGTGAAGAACGTGAGCGACCGCCGGGCCTCGGGGACAGGGTGCCTGCGGGCCTATGCGCGGGAAGGTTCCTACGCCCTGGAAGAGGTCGACGTCGGGGAGTTCGACCTGGCCCCGGCGGCTTCGTCGACCCAGACGGTCCCCGTGGCCTTCCACAAGGCCCGACACTGGGAGGAGGCGACGGTGCTGCGCTTCTTCGTGGACCCCTATGGCTGCGAGATGTCCGGGGGAGCCGGCAACCCGGGCCTGCCGGTCGACCTCCCGGCGAAGGCCGACAGTGAAGAGGCTCATCATGATGCGGAGTGACTGGAGGGCGCGGACCCTGTGCGCGTGGCTCGTGGGGAGCGCGGCGCTGTGGGGGGCGGGCTGCAAGAAGGAACAGCCCCAGGCGAGCGCCGTGCCTGACGCGGGCGGCGGGGTCCGGGTGCAGGCGGGTGGGCCGGACGCGAAGCCGGTGAAGCCGCTGAAGTTCTCCGGCGTGACCCTCGAGCGCACCACCCCGTATACCGTGGACGTCACGTACACGCTCACCAACGCGGGGACGGCGCAGGCGCGTGGAAGCTCATGCCTGGCGCTGTTGGACGAGAAGGGCTTCGTCATCCATGAAGGGGAACTGGGACACATCACCGTGAAGGGCGGCACCGACGACGTCTTCGTCGACCGCGCCTACGTGATGGAGGACCTCTGGCAGGACGCCCGGACGGTGCTCCTGTACACGGCCCGGGATTTTCACTGCACGCAAGACGAATTCCAGGCGGCCAGCGAGCCGTTGCGATTGCGTCCCACGGGAAGCCCCGCCTCCGCGGACGCGCCGGCGCCCCGTCGGCCGGGAAGGCCACAGCCGGGAGAGCTCGTGCTGTCCAACGTCGGCCTGCGAAGGTCAGGCGAAGACAACGAGTACCGCTTCCAGTACACGGTGAAGAACGTGAGCGCCCGGCGCATCACTGCCGAAGCCTGCGTCCAGGGGCATGGCGAGGACGAGGACGTGAGCGAGGACAGGGCCTCCGCGTTGGCGGACTCCTTGCGCGGCTTCAGCCTGGCGGCCGGTGCGACGCAGACCTTCACCAGCAGCGTCCTTTTCGTGGATGCGCAGCGCTGGGGCGAGGTGGTCGCGCTGGACGTGTTCCTCGACAAGCGGGGATGCAAGACGAAGCCGGTGGCGGCGGCAGCACGCGTGCGGTTCGCCATGCCCGAGGTCGTTCCTGTTCTCGGCGAGGACACGGAGGTGGACGAGGGCGACTCCGATGAGGACGCGGCGGAGCTGGACGTGCACGACGCTGGCCCCGACGAGGAGGAGACGGGGATGGATTCGAGCGACGCCTACGACCCGGAAGTGGAGTTTCCGCAGCAGCGGACGCCTCCGGATGAAGAGACGGCGGACTGAGAGGGCATTCCCATGGACCTGGCCACATCCCCGCTGTTCGAGCGGCTCCAGCGCGCGGACCACGTGCTCCTCGCGGGCGCGGGAGGCGGCTTCGACATCTACTGCGGCCTGCCGCTGTACTTCCGGCTGCGCGCGATGGGCAAGCGCGTGTCGCTGGCGAACCTGAGCTTCACGGTGCTCGAGCGCGTGGACGGACGCGTCGTGGCCCCGGGGGTGATGGAGGTCCGCGCGGAGACGCAGGGGCCGGCGCACTACTTTCCGGAAGGCGTGCTCGCCCGCTGGTTCCAGGCGCGAGGCGAGGCCGTCTCCATCTACTGCTTCGACAAGGTCGGCGTCGCGCCGCTGAGCGCGGCCTGGGCCGCACTGCAAGCGGAGCTGGGCTTCGACACGGTGGTGCTGGTGGACGGCGGCACGGACATCCTCATGCGCGGGGACGAGGCCGGGCTGGGCACACCGGAGGAGGACATCTCGAGCCTGGCGGCGGTGGACTCGCTGACGCTGCGGGACAAGTTGATCGTCTGCCTGGGCTTTGGCGTGGATGCCTTCCACGGCATCTGTCACGCGCACTTCCTGGAAGCCGTCGCGGACCTGAGCCGGCGCGGGGCCTACCTGGGCGTCACCGCGCTGCTGCCGGGGATGCCGGAGGTGGACCGCTATCGGGAGGCGGTGATGTTCTCGTCGGAGGAGATGGCCCGGCGGCCCAGCATCGTGTCGCTGTCGGTGGTGGGCGCCATCGACGGGGACTACGGCGACCAGCACCGCACGTCGCGGACACAGGGCAGCAAGCTGTGGATCAACCCGCTGATGAGCATGTACTGGGCGTTCGACCTGGACGCGGTCGCGAAGCGGTGCCTCTACCTGGACCTGCTGCGGGACACGAACACGAGCTGGGAAGTGGGCGCGCGCATCGAGGTCTTCCGGAACCAGCACCCCACGAAGCCGTGGCAGGACATTCCCGTCTAGCGCACGGGCATTCCGAGCGCGTAGGTGACGGCGCCCTTGCCCTTCTCGCGCACCTGGCCCACCTCCCAGGCGTAACCGGGGCTCAGGAGGCTTTGCGTCAGGGCCTTCAGTTCCTCCGGCCGGTGGGCCCGGAGCGTGGACACCTGTTCGCGAGCACGTCCACCGCCGCGTCGAACATTCCCATCCGCGTGGCCACGGTGTGCAGGGAGTCCGTGGACAGGTTGCGCACCGCGCGTGGATACCAGGGCTGATCAATCAGCTCGAACAAGTGCAGGCGGGGCAGCAGGGCGGGGCGCTCGGTGAGGGGGAGTCCATGCGGGACAAGGTGCCGCCCGTACGCGCGGGATGCACTGACCGTCCGCGCCAGAACGGCTTGCCGCTCGCGCCAGACGGTCGCTAGCGTCCCTGCCCGTGATGTCCTCCGCTCCCCCCTCACTCTCCGCCCGGCTGGCACGGCAGGGGCTGCTCGCGGCGGCGAAGCGCGGCGTGCCCGCGGAACGCCTCTGCGAGGACGTGGGATTGCGGTGGTCCGACCTGGGCGACCCGGAAGCGCGCATCCCCTACGCGGTGCTGGACGACATCCTGGAGCGGGCCGTGGCGCTGACCGGGGATGACAACCTGGGGCTGCACATGGCGGGCATGGACGTGATGGACGCGGACGACCCCGCGTCGCTCGTCATCCTCACCAGCGCCCACCTGCGCGAGGCCATGGTGCGCGGCTGCCTCTACCAACGCGTGTGGGGCGACGGCGAGCGCTTCCTCGTGGAGGCCACACCGCACGGGGTGCGCATGCGCTTCACCCCGGTGGGCCCTTCGTGGCGGCCCGCGCACCGGCACCTCACGGAGGTCGCGCTGGTGCAGCTCGCCATGGGCGTGCGGGTCTTCACCGGCGCGGACGTGCGGCCCGTGCGCGCGCGCTTCGTCCACGCAGCGCCGGCGGACCTGCACGAGCACGAGGCCCTCTTCGGCTGTCCGCTGGAGTTCAACACCCCGGTCAGCGACCTGGAGTTCTCCCACGCGGACGCGGACCGCCCGTTCGTCCACGCGGACGCGCTGCTCAACGCCGTGTTCGAATACCCCGCCCGCCGCGCGCTGGAGCGGTTGCCCGTCACGGACATCCTGTCGGACCGCGTGCGCGAACAGGTGCGCCGGACGCTGGCGGGGGGCGACTTCTCCTTCGCCGCCGTGGCGCGCGCCCTGCGCGTCCCCTCCCGCACGTTGCAGCGCCAGCTGGCTGCGGAAGGGCGGACCTACGCGGGCATCGTGGAGACGCTGCGCCGCGAGCTGTCCCAGGGCTACCTCCAGCGGCGCATGTCCATCGCGGAGGTGTCCTTCCTGCTGGGGTACGCGGAGCCGGTCGCCTTCCACCGCGCCTTCAAGCGCTGGTGGCGCACGTCCCCGGAGGCCTTCCGCAAGGCCCGGGCAGGGGGCTGACAGGCAGGCGTCGCTCCGCGGCCTTCCGTGCAGGGAGGCAGGACTCCGTCCGGAAGCGGGCGTGCCTACTTTTCCCGCTAGAGGGCCGGGACCCTCGGGGAGAGACGACCATGTGGACACGCCACTTCAACGGGCTCGTCGTGCTGGGTGTGATTGGAACGGTGAGCTTCACGGCGGGCTGCAATGAACGTCAGCAGCAGACCGTCAACGAGAACGCCCGGCAGGTCGGGCAGGAGGTAGGCGAGGCGGCCAAGGACGTCCAGCACGGCGCCAGCCGCGCCGCGGAGAGCGTCCGCGAGTCCAGCCGCGAGGCCGCCGACGGCTTCCGCGAAGGCGTGGGCGGCTCGGGCGACACGGCCTCCGAGGAACAGAAGGCCGACGAGCGCAGCGGTGACGGACCGGACATCGGCCGCAACCCGGGCGTCATCCACGACGGGGAAGGGCCGCTGGAAGAACACTGAAAGACGCACCGGGCCAGACCCCGTGCTGCCCGGCGGTGTGTTTGAATGTGGACCATGGTTGCGGCCCCAGCCCACCGTGGTCCTCTTCAGTCCCCTGGCCGTTGGCTGTGGCTCTTGCCGTGCCTGATGACGGTGGCGTGCGCGACGACGAGGAGCGAGGTGACGCGCGTCCCCACGCTGGAAGAGAACTGCAATGGCGGGAGCGCCTACGCCTGCGAGAACTGGGGGAAGCAGCTCCAGGTGGACCACCGGATGGAGGAGGCGGACCGGGCCTTCGGGCTCGCGTGCGCGATGGGCTCCACGTCCGCCTGCCTGACGCAGGGCAAGGACCGGCTGGCGCGGGGGGACCTGGACGGCGCGGAGCCGCCGCTGCGCAAGGTGTATGACGAGGATTCGGAAGAGGCCGCGCTGGCGCTCGCGGACCTCCAGGACGCGCGCGGGGACGTGGCCGGCGCGGCGCACCTCCGCTACGAGGCGCTGGCCATCGACAAGTCGACGACGGAGTTCGCGTTGGGCTGGCGCGTCCCGTTCGACGGCGGATTGGGCCTGGCGCTGGACGTGAACGTGCAGCCCATGGGGCTCAAGGCGCGGCGGCTCACGCTGGGCGCCAACATGGGCCTGGACGCGAAGCGGGTTTCGCTGAACGCCACCGTGGGCTACCAGCACTTCGTGACGAACTGGTTCGCGCCCTATGCCCGGGCGCTCGTGGGCCCGTACCTGGATGCGGAGCGCTCACGGCGCAACCCCATCAACCTGGGGGCCGAGGTGGGCATGAAGTTCTTCGCGGGGCCCCTGGGCCACCTCGGTACCGGGTTTGGCACCTCGCTGGACGGCTCCACCTACTACTTCCTCGAAGCCGGGCTGGACTGGGTGCTGACGCTGGTGGTGCTCGCGCACCTGTGACGGCTCAGGCCACGCCCAGCTTGGGGCACACGTCGTTGAGGAGGCACTCCGCGCACTTGGGCTTCTTGGCCACGCAGGTGTAGCGGCCGTGCAGCACCACGGCGGGTCCGAAGAAGGTCCAGTCGTCCTTGGGCACCAGCTTCATCAGGTCCGTCTCGATGGCCTCCGGCTTCTCCTGCTTCGTCAGGCCCAGGCGCTGGCTGACGCGGGCCACGTGCGTGTCCACGATGATGCCGGAGGCCTGCTGGAAGGCGGTGTTGAGCACGACGTTGGCCGTCTTGCGCGCCACGCCGGGCAGCTCCACCAGGTCCTCCATGCGCGGCGGCACCTCGCCCCGGTGGGCGTCCAGCAGCGCGCGGCTCATGGCCTGCACCGTCTTGGTCTTCTGCTTGAAGAAGCCGGTGGGCTTGAGGTCCTCCTCCAACTCGGCGGTGTCCGCGTCCGCGAGGGCCTGGGGGCCGTCGTACTTCTTCCACAGCTCGGCGGTGACGCGGTTGACGCGCTCGTCGGTGCACTGCGCGGCCAGGATGGTGGCCACCAGCAGTTCGAAGGGCGTGTTCCAGTTCAGCTCGTACTTCGCGTCGGGATACTTCTCGCGCAGGCGTTCGAGCACCACGGGGACGAGGGAGGCGGGTTTCATGGGCGGGTCCTCACATCGACCGTTCGACGAGCGCCGTCAACTCCGCGTCGGTGAGCGGAAGCGGATTGCCCTTCATGCTGCTGGCGGCGCGGGCCTTGGTGACGAGCTCCGGGACGGCCTCGGTGGTGAGGCCCATGTCGTGCAGGCCCCGGATGCGCACGGCGTGGACCAGGTCCTTCACCCAGGCGATGCCGTCCTCGGCGCGGGCGTTGGACTGGCCGGTGAGCAGCACGGCGAGCTCGTGGAAGCGGGGCAGGGCGGGGTGCTCTGGAGCGCGGGAGCGCAGCGCCTCCAGGTTCACCTCCAGCGTGGCCCCGAGCAGCGCGGCGCACAGCGCCCCGTGGGCCGCGCCGAGCATCCCGCCCAGCGGCGCCGCGAAGCCATGCACCGCGCCCAGGCCCGCGTTGGCCAGGCACAGGCCGCCGAAGAGGCTGGCGAGGGCCAGGTCCTCGCGCTCCGCCGGGCCGGGGCCGTGCAGCACCGCCTTGCGAAGGGAGCGGGCCGAGCGCTGCATGCCTTCGCGCGCGAGCGCGTCCGTGAGCGGCTGGGCGCGGATGGACAGGAACGGTTCGATGAGCTGCGACAGTGCGTCCAGGCCGCCCGCCGCGAGCACCTCCGCGGGTGCATGCTCCAGCAGGTCCGGATCCACCAGGGCCACGCGGGGGAGCATCATCGGGCTGCGCAGGCTGGCCTTCACGCCGGCCTCCTTCGAGCCCAGCACCGCGTTGCGTGTCACCTCGGAGCCGGTGCCCGCCGTGGTCGGCACGGCCACGAACGGTAGCGGCGGCTTCGTCAGCGCCTGTCCCCGGCCGATGACCTCCAGGTAGTCCAGCGGGTCGCCCCCGTTGGCGGCGAGCGCGGCGATGGCCTTGCCCGCATCGAGCGCGCTGCCACCGCCCAGGGCGACCACGGCGTCACAGCCCGCGTCCACGGCGGCGGCGGTGCCTTCGCGCGCGAGGTCGACGGTGGGCTCACCCGGGACGCGGAAGGAGGCGGAAGCAATGCCCAGCCGTTCGAGCCCCGCGCGGACGGGCTCCGCGCGGGCGGGGTTCGTCCCGGTGACGAGCAGGACCTTCCGGCCGCCGAGGCCGCGCACGAGGTCGGGGACTTCCTGGACGCGGCCCGGGCCGAAGAGGACGCGAGTGGCGGTGGCGAACTCGAAGGGGGCGGTGGACATCGGTTACCAGGCTGCGTCGTCGGGGAAGCGGTTGGTGTAGCGGCGGGCGGCGCGGGGCTCGGCCATCATGGAGGTGACGGTGTCACGCCACGTGAGGTAGTGGGCGGTCTCCTTGTGCGCGGCGGGGGCGTCGGGGGAGCGGTAGGCCTCCACGAGGACGAAGCGGGTGGGGTCTTCGTTGTCCTGGCAGACGTCGAAGCGGGCGATGCCGGGCTCCTTCACGCTCTCGCGGGCGTTGGCGAGGGTGGCCTGGAGGAAGGCGTCGACGTGCTGGGGCAGCACGTGCACATGGACATGGATGACGAGCAGGCTCGTGGGCATGGCGCGCACGGTAGCGCGGGCGTCCCTGAGCGGAAACCGCTAGGGTTCCGGGCCGTTCACTCCCTCATTTTCGGAGCAAGACAGCGCATGGTCTCGGACCTCTTCGACGCGTCCCGCTGGCAGCCGGTGGAAGGCCACAAGTTCAAGGACATCACGTTCCACCGCGCGGTGGATCAGGGCACGGTGCGCATCGCGTTCAACCGGCCGGAGGTGCGCAACGCGTTCCGTCCGAAGACGGTGGACGAGCTGGCCCGGGCGCTGGAAGCCACGCGGTTCATGACGGACGTGGGCGTGGTGTTGCTCACGGGCAACGGGCCGTCGCCGAAGGACGGCGGGTGGGCGTTCTGCTCGGGGGGAGACCAGCGCATCCGCGGCAAGGACGGCTACAAGTACGAGCCGGGGGAGGACGCGGCGGATCCGGCGCGGCTGGGGCGCCTGCACATCCTGGAGGTGCAGCGGCAGATCCGCTTCATGCCGAAGGTGGTGATGGCGGTGGTGCCGGGCTGGACGGCGGGTGGCGGGCACAGCTTGCATGTCGTCTGCGACCTGACCATCGCGAGCAAGGAACACGGGATGTTCAAGCAGACGGACGCGGACGTGGCCAGCTACGACGCGGGCTACGGCTCCGCGCTGCTGGCGCGGCAGGTGGGGCAGAAGCGGGCGCGGGAGATCTTCTTCCTGGGCCAGGCCTACACGGCGGACGAGGCGTTCCAGATGAACGCCATCAACAAGTCCGTCCCGCACAAGGATTTGGAGAAGGTGGCGCTGGAGTGGGCGGCGGAGATCAACACCAAGAGCCCCACGGCCATCAAGATGCTGAAGTATGCCTTCAACCTGCCGGACGACGGGCTCGTGGGCCAGCAGCTCTTCGCGGGTGAGGCCACGCGTCTGGGTTACGGCACGGAAGAGGCACAGGAAGGCCGCGACGCGTTTGTTCAAAAGCGCAAGCGCGACTTCAAGCGGTTCCCCTGGACGTACTGAGCAGGCGCTATCCTGAGGCCGTCCGAGGGGCCTTGGATGCGCGTGTCGCAATAGGCGTCGCCAATACTTCTGTCACTGATGCTGGGCTTGGGATGTGCTCATTCACCAAGCCCGGCTCCGCAGCATTGCGTGATCGCGGACTCCGCCGAAGGCGTAGGAGCGTCGCTTGCGACAGGCGGGGCGGGAGCAAGGGATTGTCAGGCGGAGCATGAAGCCTGCTTCCGGGAGTGTTGGCGGAAGAGCCGACCTCCGTACCCGCACAAGCATGACGAGTGGTACTACAAACGCTGCACAGCGGACTGCGGCAAGGCGTTCAACGACTGCGTGGATGAGGAAGGCGAGCAAACATCCAGCGCGCAACGCCTGGAGTTCGAAAATGTGCGGCAAGCCAAGGAATGGCTGCTGGAGCACAAGTCTGAAGTCGCGCTCGGCACGCTGGTCATTGTCGGTGGCACCGGCTTCATGCTGACCATTGGCGCGGCTGGTGCTTTGATCCTGGTCCCCCTCGCTCTGTAGGAAGACCCATGGCCTACAACTCCAATTTCGACGTCGATGCCGTGATGGGCGTTCTTGGGACGATCGGTGAGCGGTTCCAGGATGGAACGCCCGAGGACGAAGCACTTCGTATCGCAGCGGTGGCCCTGCTCTACGTCCGCGAGAACGGAAAGCTGGAGGACTATCGCGAGTACTTCCAGAAGTTCTTCATCCCGGCCACGGAGTCCCTTGTCGTAGCCCAGTCGTTCTCGACAGCCGAAGAGGCGGACGCCTGGCTCGCGCAGGGGCTGGGGCAGGAGGGCGACCTGGTTCGTGTCGCGGGAAAGGGCTTCCGGGTCATCACTCGAAGGAAGGGCGGCGGGCTGATGTTTCTTCGCACGCCACTTCCCGACGAAATGGAGCCCTGAACAGCTCAGATGTTGATCCGCGAGCTGACCGTCCGGACGTCCAGGCCCAGTGCCGCGAACTCCGCGGCGTGGGTGCGGAGCAGCTCCAGCAGCCGGGGATGCAGGTCTTCCTCTTCGTTGGACAGGATGAATCCGTAGTTCGTCTTGGAAAGCATCCAGGAGATCCACAGCATCTCCGTTGCCTCATCCGGCGTGGGCGCGACGTCCAGGTCCTCTTCCGTCGACAGCGCGCCTCCCTTGCCCCAACGCAATCCCAGACACGAGTACAGGACTTCGCCCGCGTCCTCCCACTGGAGGTTGTTCGCCCAGGCGTGACGGAACGTCGCGAAGAAGATGACGTAGCGGCAGAGGCTCTTCAGCGCCTCCACCTCACCGGCCTGCGGCCTCTCCGTCCGCGTCACCGCGCTCACGGCCTTGGGGGGCGGCTCCGCGACCTTCGCGCCCAGGTCCATGCGCTCCGAGCGCACGAACCACAGCGCTTCCTTCCCCGGCACCTTCGCTCTCAGATAGCGACACACGAACGCTGGCGCTGAATGCGCGACCAGGTCGTCCGAGAACCGGTGCACCTCCTGCCATTGCGCTTCAATCTCCGCGCCGTGCTCCGCGAAGAACGCGTCGATGTGCTCCCCGAGCAGCTTCCAGAACAACTGCCCTGCCTGCGCGTAGCGGTGTCCCTCGCAGACCGGTGTCGCGGGCGCGAAGCCCTTCCAGTCGTAGCTGCCCAGCAGGTGCTCCAGCCGCTGGTTGATGCCCCCTTCCGTCAACGCGCTGGCCCGAGAGATGTATCCGGTGGGTCCCACCAGGAATCCGTTGGCGGAGTGGTTGATCAACACCACCTCCCGCAGGTGCGGCATGAGCAACCAACGCAAGGGATTGCGCCGCAGGTTCCGGTGCGCGGCGATAGCGTACTGCTCGACGTTGAAGTGGCACTGCCCCAGGTGGTTGCCCAGCTCCACGTCCAGCGTCGCGCTCACCCGCGCCATCCGCTTCGCCGCCTCCCACGCCGCGCCATCCGCGGGCGTGTACGTCCGCCGCGTCACCGGTGAGCCGGGCGCCGTCGCTCCGGGCTCCCGCATCCCCAGGATGATCCGCTGGGGCATCAGCTTGCCGTCCACCAGCCGCAGCCGGAGGTCCACGTCCGGTAGGCAGTGCACGCCGTCCTGCTCATAGGCATTCCAGGGCAGATACAGCCGGAAGGCCTGCGCATCCCCGGGCACCTCCGGGTCGCGGTCCAGGATGCTGGAGAACATCCCGTTGAGCAGCCGTTCCCCGAACCACGCGTCACTCCGCGTGGAGCCCGGCGACTCGCGCTCCATCCGGACCGTCATCGCCTCCGGGTAGTCCGCCTGGATCTTCGCGAGGCTCGGCGTCTGCCCCATCCGGATCTGCAGTTGGTGCTGCCGCTTCACCAGCTCGATGGGCGCGACCGCCTTGAGCATCGCCAGCGCGCGTCCTGGCGCATACGCCGTGGGCGGAGTGCCTTCCTCCACCACCAGCAGGCGCGCCAGCGGCGTTGACGGGTCGTATTCCCAGTACGGCAGCCGGAGCGTCCCGAAGTCGTACTCCAGCCCTGTGTGATCATCCGGCCCCCGCTCCGAACCGATGCGCTTCCACGTCTCCACCACCCGGCCGTCCTGGCGGAACGTGTGCTGCGGTTCGAAGAAGCGCAGCTCCAGGTCCGGCAGGTCGCCTTCACCCGCGTCCGCGGGGTCGTAGCGGATGACGAACGACCCATCCGCGCCCGTGAAGGTCTCGCCCAGGAAGTCGTCCGGCGTGCCGAAGTCCCGGTCCCACAGCTCGACCTTGAGGTGATGCAGGGGGATGGGGCCTTGCGGTCCGTCCTGCTCGAACATCAGCCGGCCGGTGACGACGGCGGGGAGGGTCGAAGGATCCCTTGGCGCTCGCGGTGCACGCACGCGCTGGATCAGGTTGCGGCTGACCGCCAGCCGCTCCTTCAATCCCAGCCCCGCGTACCACCGGGCCAGCTCCTCCGCCTCCAGGAGCGGCGGCTCCTCGGCCTTCGAAGAGAACCCCAACGAGGTCAACAATCGGCGCCAGGCGGTGCGCATCAGCTCCGCGCCTCAATCCCATCCGTGGTCGGGGACGACCCGCGATAGGTCCTGCTGGAACCACGAACACAAAGGGCGCGACGGGAAGCGGGCTTCATCGCGCGGGAAGGTACCACGCCCCGGGTCGAGCGCCGCCCCGCGCCCCTGCGGCAATCCCATACCCGGGCGCTCGCCCCGGAGGGCGACCCGCTATCGATTTCAGTGCAGGCCCCGAGCGAACGGGCCGTGATCAGCCTCCACGCAGGAGCCTGTCTTGTCCGGCCCGCTTTCGCCCGCGTACTTTCTGGTTCACGTGCTAGTGGAGGAATCCATGACTGTCGATTACACGCTGACGATTCGCACGAGTTCGAAGCTCGGCGCCGGAACGAACGCGGCCATCTCCGTGGTCCTGGTGGGAACGAAGGGCGAAAGCCAACCGCAGGCCCTGGACAAGCGCTTCCACAACGACTTCGAGGCCGGCGCGGTGGACGCCTACTCCGTCAGGTCCGAGGACCTGGGGGACCTGCTCCTGCTCCGGTTCTCCAACGCGGGGGGCGGCGTCGGGGGCGACTGGCTCCTCGACTCGGTGACCGTCACCGCGCCGGGGAAGCACTGGTTCTTCCCGTACTACCGCTGGGTCCTGGCCAAGGCCTCCGCCGAGGTCCTCGAGGGCACCGCCCGGCTGCCCCAGCAGGTCCAGCACGAGCGGGAACGGGCCGCCCGGAACGACCTGCTCCAGGCCCGCCAGCGCATGTATCCCTGGCGCCCCGCGGAGGCCACCGCCGGGCTGCCCGGCGCGCTCGACATCTCGGAGGAGCGCCCGCTGCCGAAGGACGAGCTCTACCGGGGGCTCGTGGAGGGCAGCTACGAGGTCGTCATCGCGAAGACGCTCGCGGCCATCAAGCTGCACATGCCCGTGTTGAGCAAGGCGTGGAACGGCCTCGTGGACGTCTTCGACTTCTTCAAGGGCATCGAGCTGCCGACGATCGCCAGGCGCTGGCAGGACGACATCGAGTTCGCCCGGCAGGCCGTGCAGGGCATCAGCCCCGTCCACATCCAGTCCATCACCGCGCTGCCGGAAGGAATGCCCCTCCAGGACTCCGAGCTGCGGGGCCTGTTGTCTCCCGGCACGACGCTCCCGCAGGCGCTGGCCGGCAAGCGTGTCTTCCTGCTCGACTTCGAGATCCTGGGCGACGTGCCCATGTTCAAGAAGGCCGACAAGGAGGGCGTCGAGGAGCGCCGGTGGGCGCCCGCGTCCCGGTGCCTGCTGTACCTGGATGACACGCAGCAGCTGCGGCCCATCGCCATCCAGCTCGGCCGCGACCCGGCGCTGGATCCCGTGTTCACGCCCAATGACAGCCAGCACGACTGGCTGGCCGCGAAGATCTACCTCCGGTGCAGCGAGGGCAACACGCACCAGATGGTGGGCCACGCGCTCCGGACCCACTTCGTCGCCGAGCCGTTCGTCATGGCGACGATGCGCAACCTCCCGGACCCGCACCCCGTCTACAAGCTGCTGCGCCGCCACTTCCGCTACACGCTCGCCATCAACGACGGTGCACGGAAGGGGCTGCTCGCCGCGGGTGGCGTGTTCGACGACCTCATCGCCACGGGCGGCCCCGACCAGGGCCACGTGTTCCTGGGCAAGAAGGGGTACAAGGCCTGGACGCTCGCGGACAACAAGCCGCGCCCGGACATCGAGCGCCGTGGCGTGCTCGACCCGGCGGTGCTCCCGCACTACCCCTACCGCGATGACTCGCTGCTCCTGTGGGAGGCCCTGGAGGAGTACGTCGGTGGGGTGCTCGGGCACTTCTACGCGTCCGACGCGGAGCTGGTGCGCGACACCGACATGCAGCGCTGGTGGAAGGACCTCGTCGACCACGGCCTGCCCGTGGAGAAGCTGCCGTGCGCGGAGCTGAAGCGCGTCTCCGACCTCACCGACATCCTCACCACCGTGCTCTTCACGGTCAGCGTCCAGCACGCGGCGGTCAACTACCTCCAGTACGAACACTACGCCTTCGTGCCCAACGCGCCCCTGTGCATGCGCCAGGCGCCGCCGCGCCAAAAGGGCGTCCTGGGGGAGAAGGACATCGACGCGATGATTCCTTCCAAGACGCAGATGCTCTGGCAGGTGGCGGTGGGCCGCGCGCTGTCCAGCTTCGGGGACGACGAGGAGTACCTGCTCCACGAGGGCGGCTGGCGCGAGGACTACTTCCAGGAGCCGGAGCTCATCGCCATCCGCGACCGCTTCCATTCCCGCCTCCGCGCGCAGAGCGAGGCCGTGAAGGCGCGCAACGCGAAGATCGCGGTGCCCTACACCGTCCTGCAGGCCGACCGCATCCCCTGCGGCATCACCGTCTAGCGCCGTCAGGAGACCCTTCCCGTGCCCAACGCTCTTTCTCGCGGCATCTTCAACCTGTTCTTCGGCGCGAAGCGAAAGCCGTTCGCGTCGCTGCCCGGCCCCCAGCCGGGGATCCTCGGCACCGCTGGGGACTTCCTGGGGGCTTCCCCCTGGGACGTCTGCGCGCGCTACGGCCGCGAGTACGGCGGCGTCACCCTCATCTGGATGGGCCCCAACCCGGGGCTGGTGCTCAACGACCCGGCGCTCATCGCGGAGGTCTACGAGTCCCCCCGCCGGATGGAGTTCGAGAAGGGGAACATCAGCGAGCAGATCCGCCCCTCGACGACGGACGACACGTCCTTCACGGCGGAGCTGCGAGGAGACTGGGTCCAGAAGCGCGACATGGAGCCCACGGCCCGGCCATGGGCCGCGGAGTCGCTGGCGGAAATGGTGGGTCCCATGCAAGCGGCCATCTCCGAATCCGTGGACGCGCTCCTGAAGCGGGACGCCATCGACCTCGCGCCGGATCTGCGCCGGCTCACGTTCGATGCGTTCTCGGTCGCGCTGGTGAGCGAGAAGCTGCCGGATCAGGTGTTCGAGGACTTCATGCTGCTGGCGAAGGCGGCGGATGCGCGCATCCAGGCCAAGCTGCCGCTGAAGTTCGTCAAGCCGCCCAAGGGCTTCGAGGAGGCGAAGGCGCGCTTCTACGGGCACTTCGTGGACCGCATCCGCGAGGCGCGCAAGCGGCAGGGCTCCCGGGCCGTGGACGTCATGTCGCGCTACCTGGAGGAGCAGCCGGGCATTGACGACCAGGTGCTGGCGCACATGCTGGGCGGCACGTACTTCGGCGGGGCGTTCTCCTCCAGCGTCACGCTGGTGGGGGCGTTCCACCAGCTCAACAAGTATCCCCAGGCCGCCGAGCGCCTCGCCGCCGAGGCAGCCTCGCTGGTGGCGGACGGGCCGCTGACCTTCGGGAAGCTGGAGGGCGCGAAGTGGACGGAGGCGGTGGCGTTCGAGTCGCTGCGCATCCTGCCGGCGGTCCGGGTGATGACGCGCACGCCGTCAAAAGACGCGCGGCTGGCGGGCGTCACGTTGCCGGCGGGTTCGATGATCATGATCACGAACCAGCACCTGCACCGGGACCCGGCCCACTGGCCGGATCCCGACACGTTCAAGCCGGAGCGCTGGCTGGATGGGGGCACGACGCGGGATCCACTGGGGAGCGGCCACTTCTTCCCGTTCGGCCGGGGACCGCGCGCGTGCGTGGGCGCGGACTTCGCGATGACGTTCCTGAAGACGGCGCTCGCGACGATTGCCTCCCGGGTGAAGGTCCACGTCGATTCCACGGAACCCTTCGAGGAGGGCTTCTTCTTCGGCGTGGTGCTGCCCAAGGGTGTCACCGGGAAGCTCGTCGCGCGGACGGCCCCGTCATCCGAGGACGTACGAGTCCGGAGCGCCTAGAACGGATCGCCAGGGGCCTGCCGGCCGCCGACTTCCTGGCCCAGGCCGGACGCTGACCGGAGGGGGCGAGCAGAGCCGCCTCGACCCTCGCCGGCCAGCCGAGCCGATACGACTCTCGGTGCCTGCCGACTGCTACTGGCTCGCGAGCTCGTACGGCCTGAGAGACACCACCGCGTTGCCGCGTGCTCCGCTGTAGTTGGTGTAGGTGTGGTTCTTCTCCAGGGTGTAGAACGAATCGACGTAGTCGTCGTCGTTGGTGAACCATTCACCCGGCATGCGATCCACCAGCCCGCTGCCCAGGGCCACCAGGGCGCCGATCTCCGGCTGGCCGATGGAGGTCAGGATCTGGCTCGCGACCGTGAACAGGTAGCTCACCAGCTCCTGGTAGCTGGTGTTGTCGTCGTGCTCCATGAGGATGACGTTCGCCGCCGCCCAGCGGTAACGGTCCCAGAAGATCAGGACCTGGTTCGGGGAGTAGGTCCTACCGTCCGTGTCCAGATAGGGCATGTCGACGATGTCCAACTGCGGCGCGTCACGGCTGGGGTCGACACCATTGACGATGGCATAGACCTCCGCGTTACCGGAGATCCAGGGCTCCTCGTCGTCGTTCAGGTAGATGCGATCAAGGATCGTCACCGGCGTGCTGGTCGCCGCGGCGGCCGTGTCCAGGACGGGCAGGGGATGTTGCCCGAGGGCCACGAGGTGCTTGCGCATCAGCTTGATGCCGGCGGCCAGGTCTCTGCGCGCGTCGATGTCCACCACCAACACCGGCTGCTCGGGCATGCGGTGCACGTCGAGGCGGTGCACGCGGCCAAGGCCATCGAAGGCCTCGATGAATCGCCACTGGGAGTCATTGCCATCCGGTTCGTACGCGTAGAGGGGTTCAACGCCTTGCTGCAATGCCGCCAGCATGGACGCGCTGGCCAGACGAACCTGCAGCAGGCTGTCGAGTTCACGATCGATGCCCTTGAGCCGACGGATGTTCAGGTCCGCTCGCTCCGCCACGCCCGTGACGGAGGACGGGGCCGGCACGGTGCTCAGCCATTGCTTCAGATCCACCGCGAGGTGCTCGCCGCTCAAGTGGGAAGCGAGAGCCTTTCGCAGCACCGGGTCCTGCTGCGCCAGGGTCAGCGCCACCTCGCGCTTGTCGGCGGCCAGCGACACGCTGATGCGTTCGCGCAGCGCCGCTGGCTTCATGGCGGCGGCTCGAGCTTGGGGGGCTACGTTCACGCAAACGAGCAGCGCGATGACCATCCCTATCCGTTTCATTGGATTCTCCGGTGGGTGAGCGAGGGTCCTGGGCCAGCAGCCGCAGGTGCACGGCAACGCTGGCCTGGCCATTATTCATCGCGGCCTGGATTCATGGATATAGAAGAAAAAGCCGGATTGCGTGAGCCGCTCCCAGCGAGGCCGCCGTTCGCGTGCATGCCGGCGGTGCCGAGGCCTCCTGGGATGCCAGTTGCAGGGACCCGGGCCGGATGAGCCCGGTCCCCGCGGCTGCCTCACTTCATCAGCGCGACATCGAAGCGTAGCCGTCCACGTACCCGATCGTCGGGGCGTACTGTCCGATGTGCTCGCGGACCGGGCCGGGCAGGTCGGAATCCAGGTCGCTGGCCGACTCCTGCACCGTCAACGGCTGACTCGCGACGACCTGCACGGTGAATGCACCCTGGTTGTTGTTCTCGTTGCTCTCCGCGATGACCGCGTCCACGTCCGCCGCGAGGACCAGGTAGTAGGTCCCCGGCGCGATGGCCGTCGAGAACGTGATGGCCGTGGGCGCGACGGAGAACGTCCCCGCTCCGGCGCCCACGGAGATCCCGCCGATATAGCTGAGCACGTTGTAGCTGGCGTCCGTCAGGAAGACCCCGATCGTGGACGGGGCATTCACGGGGCACGCGGTGTAGAGGTCCGCGGTGAAGCTGACAGTGCCGCCCGGCGTGATGGTCGAGGGCGTCAGCGTTCCGGCCGTGAAGAAGAAGTCGGGCAGCTTGGTGGTGCCAATCAGCGTGTCGTCGCCCCACGGGGTTCCAAAGTCCGCTTCGACCTGGATGTAGAAGCTTTGCGGAACGCAGGCGTTCACGGCCGCATCCAGCACGGTCTGCGCACTGGCCTGGACCGTGGCGTAGGAGAAGGACGCAGACTGGGTGCCAGTGGGAGGCAGGTAGAGCCCCGTTCCGGCCCGCCCGAGCAGGATCTGCGTTGAGCGCATCAGGACCCGGTTGCTGGTCCCCTGCCGGGTGGCCGCCAGGTAGAACCGGAGCTGTGCTGACGCCAGCGGGCTGCTTCCATTCAGGGCATAGTTGATCGTGAAGATGGAATAGGGATTGGGAATCGTCGCGGGGGCGGTGACCGTCGTGACCCCGATCGCCGCTTGAGCAGGAGCCGCGGCAATGAAAGTCAATGCGAAGACCGCCACCAGGAGCTGCTTGAGTTTTGTCATTCCTTGAGAATGGAAAATCTCAGGCATTCAAATCAAGAGTTCTTGGCGAGGGTGGGAATTGCCCCGTCTGAGGTGGTTTTTGCCCTCGGGGGAATCCACTATTGCTTTCGCATCCTTGATAGTATTTGCGAGGTGGCGGTGGATGCTTATGCGGCGTCGTGAAAGATGATTCCCGCCGTGTGTCTTTGACCGGAGCGCACGCGGCTGACGCCGTGCCGGAGGTTGACGCGGTAGGTGCCGCGCGTGCCCTGGACGGGACGGTGGTGCACCGCGAAGACGACCGCGTCTCCCTGGCGCAGGGGGACGACCTCCGCGCGTGACTGCATCCGGGGACGCTGCTCCGTCAGCACGAACTCGCCGCCCGTGAAGTCCCGTCCGGGTTCGGAGAGGAGCACGGCCACCTGGAGCGGGAAGACGTGCTCGCCATACAGGTCCTGGTGCAGGCAGTTGTAGTCGTCCACGCCGTAGCGCAGGAGCAGGGGAGTGGGCCGCACCTGTCCGGCTTCATGGCAGCGCGCGAGGAAGTCCGCGTGCGCGTCCGGAAACCGCACGTCGATTCCCATCGCTGTGTTCCAGCGGTTCGCGATGGGCGCGAGGCACGGGTAGAGCGCCGTGCGCAACTCCGTCACGGCCTCCGGCAGCGGATGGTCGAAGTATTTGTATTCACCCCGTCCGAACCCGTGCCGCGCCATCACCACGCGGCTGCGGAAGGCGTCCTCCACGTCGTAGAGCCGCGCCAATGCCTCGCACTCGCCGGGCGTGAGCAGGTGCTCCAGTACGGCGCACCCTCGCGCATCCAGCTCCCGGCCCGTTCCCTCCCAGTCCACCGCACGCACCCGCGCCGGGACTCCCGCCACGGCACGGACCGCGAGCGCACCGGCACGTCGTGCGCTCATCGCTGGGCTCCGCGCGCCAGCCCGCGGCGCGGGGACTCCACGGGGCTCGTGGCATGCTCGGCCTCGCGGTCCAGCAGCGCGCGCTTGCGCTCCACGCCCCAGCGATAGCCAGACAGCGCGCCGTCGTTGCGCACCACCCGATGACACGGAATCACCACCGCCAGCGCGTTCGCGCCGCAGGCCTGCGCAACAGCCCGCACCGACTTCGGCGAACCAATCCGCTCCGCGATGTCCGTGTAGCTCGCCGTCTTGCCCGCCGGAATCTCGCACAGCGCCTGCCACACGCGCTGCTGGAACGCCGTGCCTCGCACGTCCAGGGGCAGGTCCAGCCCCACGCCTGGCGCCTCCACGAAGCCCACGACCTTCGCCACCAGTTGTTCGAACTTCGCGTCCCCGCCGACCAGCGTCGCCTGCGGGAAGCGGTCCTGGAGATCCTTCGCCAGGGCGTCCGGATCATCCCCCATCAGGATGGCGCACACGCCCCGGTCACTCGTGGCCACGAGGATGGGGCCCAGTGAGCACTCCGCGATGGCGAAGCGGATCTCCGTGTTCGCGCCTCCGGCGCGAAAGTTCGTCGGTGTCATGCCCAGGACCTGGCTGGAAGTTTCGTAGAAGCGACCGCTGGAGTTGAACCCGGCGTCGTAGATGGCCTCGGTGACGGAGCCACGCTTCGTCAGCCCCGTGCGGATCCGCTCCGCCCGCTGCGCCGCCGCGTAGCCTTTGGGCGTCAGCCCGGTGGCGGCCTTGAACACCCGGTGCAGGTGATAGGGGGACAGCCCCGCGCGCTCCGCCAGCTCCTCCAGACTCGGCATCTGTTCGGAGGCCTGGATGAAGCGGCACAGCTCGGCCACCCGGTCCGCATGCTTCACGGCGAGCGAGGGCTCCCCCGGCTTGCAGCGCCTGCACGCGCGAAACCCCGCCTGCTCCGCCGCCGTCACCGTGGAATGAAACCCCACGTTCTCCGGGCGGGGCGTCCGGGCGCCACAGGACGGGCGGCAGAAGACGCCCGTCGTCCGCACGGAATAGAAGAAGCGTCCATCCGCCGCCCCATCCCGGGCGACGACCGCCGCCCAGCGAGGGTCGCCCAACGTCGCCGCCGCGAGGGCCTCCGTCTTCGTCGCCATGCACTGCCTCCCTTCGAGAGCGGTCTCCATGACCACGACGGGAAACCTAACCCCCGGAGTCCAGACCAGCACTCCGCGCCTTGCGGTCGAATTCGGACCGGCATGGAGCATGGCGTCATGGCGTGACGCGGCCCGGTCTTGCTGGGAGTGAACCGCCCGCCGGGAGCGTGCAATGCATGGCGGCACGCCCGCGTAGGTCGTGACAGGATGCCGCACCCCAGTTCCTCCTTTCCATGAGCAAGCCATGTCCCACCTGCGTCTGATGTGGAAGCGCTCCCGTCTGCTCTGGCCCACGCTGGCCGTCTGCGCCGCGGCTCCCGCCTGGGCCGCCCCCGCGCCTGTCGCCGTCCCCAACGCCGGCTTTGAAACCGCCGCCACCACCGGCCTGCCCCAGGGCTGGACGGCCTCGGGCCAAGGCAAGGTGTCCGCCCGCACCGACGCGAAGGCGGAGGGCAGCCGCAGCCTCGCCATCGAAAGCCCCCAGGGCGGCGCGGAGACCACCGTCGAGTCCGAAGCCGTGAAGCTCCAGGTGGGCCGCCTCTACCGGCTCTCCGCCTGGGTCCGCACCAAGGGCGTGCAGGCGGACGCGCAGGCCCGCTATCCCACGGCGCTGGGCGCATGTCTGTCCATGCAGAGCTTCCCCTTCACCAACTGCTCGCCGCCGCAGGGCGCGGACGCCAGCGGCCGGGTGCAGGTGCTGTTCTTCGCCACCCAGTCCAATGACCGCGTGCGCGCGCACCTGGGCCACAACGGCAAGGCCACCGGCACCGCGTGGTTCGACGACGTGAAGCTGGAGGAGGTGGACGACGTCACCGCGTACGTCCCCATGGAGAGCGTGCGCTGGGCCGGCAAGGGCTTCCGCTACGACGACGGTGGCTGGGTGTACGTGCACATCGAGGGCGAGCCCTACGAGCGCGGCCGGCAATACGGCGAGCTCGTCTCGCAGGAGATCGTCCGCTACATCGAGAAGCTGGGCGTCCAGAAGGACAAGGCGGACGCCGCGAAGGGCTGGGCGCAGGTGCGCCTGCTCGCGGACTCGCTGTTCCTGCGCCGCTTCGACGCCGAGTACCTGGAGGAGATGAAGGGCATCGCCGACGGCGCCAACGTGGGCGGCGCGAAGTTCAAGGGCCCGGACGGCAAGGAGCGCGACCTGGACGTGCTGGACGTCGTCGCGATCAACTCCGCCGTGGACCTGGGCCAGCTGGACGACGCCAACCGCGTCACCGCGTCCCCGCTCACCGGCCGCACCTTCCTCAAGGGCGAGGACGAGAACGGCCGCGCGGGGGAGGGCGACCACTGCTCGTCGTTCGTGGCCACCAAGTCCGCGACGAAGGACGGCCGCGTCGTCATGGGGCAGATCTTCATGTGGAACGGCTACACCGGCGTCCACTGGGACGTGGTGCTGGACGTGCAGCCCACCAAGGGCCACCGCTTCGTGATGCAGACCTTCCCGGGCGGCATCCACAGCGGCTCCGACTGGATGCTCAACGACGCGGGCATCGTCATCGGTGAGACGACCGTGGGCCAGACGCCCTTCAACATCGACGGCACCCCGCAGAGCAACCGCATCCGCAAGGCCGTGCAGTACGCGAACTCCATCGACGACGTGGAGCGCATCCTCAAGGACCGCAACAACGGCCTCTACACCAACGACTGGACGCTGGCGGATACCAAGACGGATGAAGGCGCGTGCCTGCTGCTGGGCACCGCGAAGACGCGCCTGTGGCGCACCGGCAGCAAGGGCAAGACGGCGGACACGCCCGGAAACCTCAAGGACTTCATCTGGGCCAACAACAACAACCGCGACCCGGAGGTGCGCAAGGAGTCCGTGCCCAACGCGAGCAACGCCCCGGTGGACCTGGCCTTCAACACCTGGAACCGCGACATCGCCTTCCAGGAGGCCTACGCGAAGTACGGCAAGGGCGGCTTCGACGTGGACAGCGCCACGCGGATGATGGCGTCCAGCCCCATCAACCGCCCCCACGCGTGTGACGGGAAGATCACCACGTCGGAGATGACGGAGAAGCTGATGTTCCTCGCGCACTACGGCAAGACGACGCTGCGCGAGAAGATGGTGGGCAGCCGCTGGATCCCGGACCTGCCCGGCGCCACGCCGCACCTGTCCCTGGGCTACACCGCCTTCAGCCCCATCTACGTGGCGGACAAGCTGAAGGCCGCCAAGGCGAAGCAGAAGCCGGAGGCCAAGGAGGACAAGCCCAAGCGCGACTTCGCCCGCGTGAAGGACGCGCTGTCCTTCGACGAGAAGAAGCTCTGGGCCAACACGGTGTTCCCCGCGACGGACGCGGACAACTGGTTCGGCAGCGGGTCCGCCGCGTACTGGACCCAGCTCAAGGACCTGCCGGAAGGGGATGACCTCTCCAAGGCCTTCGACACCCAGCGCGACGCGCTCGCGGAGCTCAACGCCCGCTACCTGTACGTCACGGCCCGCGAGGGCGACGTGGTGCCCAACGCCGCGCGCACGGACTACGGCCGCTACGGCACGTACGCGGTGCCGCGCATCAAGGGCACATACCTGCTGCACCAGCTGCGGCTGACCCTGGGCAACGCGAAGTTCGCCAAGGTGATGGACGCGGTGCACGCGAAGTTCGCGAACAAGAAGCTCACCACGCAGGACTTCATCCGCACCGCCTCGGAGGCCGCGGGACAGGACGTGGGCCCGTGGGTGAAGCAGTGGGTGGAGCGTGGCGGGCTGCCCGCGCCGCGCCTCACCACGCGGGCCCAGAAGGCGAAGGAGGGCTACGAGGTCACGCTGAAGGTGGACCAGTCCGGGACACCCTGGCGCTTCGCCACGCTGGTGGAGGTGCAGACGGAGAAGGGCGCCGTGCTGGAGCGTGTGGAGGTGAAGGGCTCAAGCGACACCTTCACCGTGAAGGTCGCGGACCGGCCGGTGCGCGTGGTGTTCAACGTGGGCAACGACATCCCCGTGGCCCGCGAGCGCTACCAGACCCTGTCCAACACGCTGGACGACTGGGAGAAGCTCCTCTTCGTCTACGGGTCCGCGCGCCAGGTGGAGTCCATGCGCACGCTGGCGACGAACTACCGCGAGCAGCTGGCGGACGCGTCTCCGGAGCGGCTGGCTCCGCTCAAGCCGGACGCGGAGGTGACGGACGCGGAGCTGGCGGACCGCGACCTCGTCGTCTTCGGCGGTCTGGAGGACAACGGGCTGCTGGCGCGGCTCGCGGCGGAGAAGAAGCTGCCGGTGGAGCTGGGCCGGCGCTACTTCCGGTGGCAGGGCAAGACCTACGGCCGCGCGGATGACGGCCTGGCCATGGCGCTGCCCAACCCCTGGAACCCGAAGCGCACCATGTACCTCTTCGTCGCCAACAGCGGCCTGGAGCTGTGGCACATGACGCGCTCCTTCCAGCGCGGCCTCCAGAGCTGGGCCCTGTTCCGCGCGGGTGAGGTCAGCGGCAAGGGCTTCCACGCCACGGAGGGCTTCACCCAGGAGCTGTCCGTGGACCTGCCCGCCCCCAAGCTGGGCATGCTCACCCCCTGAGCCGCGGCACCTGAAATCCTGAAGCGCCCAGGCCGGGCCGGCGGTGAGCACTCCCGCCGGCCCGTCTTGCGTCCTCCTGCCTGTTTCCCTCTGGAAACCCACTCGATTTGACTCCTGGGCGGAGAAGGTTAAATCTCCCTTCAGAGAATGAATCGAGATTCAAAATCTGAGGCGCCCGTCAAACGGCTGCGCTCGCGCATGAAGGAAGCCACCGCTGACGCCATCCTGTCGGCGGCCGCGGAGGTGTTCGCCCGGGACGGGCTGCACGCCGCGAAGATGGAGTCCATCGCTGAGCAGGCGGGCGTGTCGGTGGGGACGCTCTACAACCACTTCACCGACCGCGCGGCGCTGCTGGACGCGCTGCGCGCGAAGCGCCGGCAGGTGATGCTGGACCGGCTGGACGCGGCCCTGGCCCCCGTGGCGGAGCGGCCCGCGCGTGAACAGCTGCGCGCCTTCGTGACGGCGGTGTTCGCCCACGTGGCGGAGCGCGACGCGTTCGTGCGGGTGCTGGTGCAGCTGCCGGAGGACCCCGTGCGCAAGAGCCGCGTGCTGGCGGAGCTCACCCGGCGCCTGGCGGTCATCATCGACCGGGGCATCCAGGCCGGTGAGGTCCGCGCGGAGGGCCGCGCGCTCTATCCGTCGCTGCTGATGGGAATGGTGCGCGGCGCATTGGACCGCCTGCGCGAGGACGACGCCGCGAACCTTCCGGCCGCTGTCTGGGCGGAGGAGATCCTCCGCGTCTTCCTGAAGGGAATCGAGGCCGACTGACATGGCGACAGCCGTCGCGACACCGGAGGTCCTGGCGCCAGCGGTGCCCAAGGCCCCCGTCAACAAGTGGCTCGTCACGCTGTCGGTGACGTTCGGCACGCTGATGGGCGCCATCGACTCGTCCATCGTGAGCGTGGCGCTGCCGCAGATCCGCGGTGCCGTGGGTGCCACGGTGCAGGAGATCACCTGGGCCACCACCGGCTTCGTCATCGCCACGGTGATGGTGATGCCGCTCACCGGCTTCCTGGGCCGCATGTTCGGCCAGAAGCGCGTCTACATGGCGTGCCTGGTGCTCTTCGTGGCGGGCTCGTTCCTGTGCGGCCTCGCGTGGAACCTGCCCACGCTGGTGCTCTTCCGCTTCCTCCAGGGCCTGGGAGCGGGCGCGCTTCAGCCCACCGAGCAGGCCATCCTCCGGCAGACGTTCCCGCCGAAAGAACAGGGCACCGCGATGGCCATCTTCGGAATGGCCGTGATGGTGGGCCCGGCCATTGGCCCCACGCTGGGCGGCTACATCGTGGACAACTGGCACTGGTCCTGGATCTTCTTCATCAACGTGCCGGTGGGCATCCTGGGCTTCTTCATGGTGGCCCGCTTCGTCCAGGAGGACGAACAGCTGCGCACCACCGCGCGCCTGGAGGCCGAGCGCCAGCGCAAGCACATGGACTGGTCCGGCATCACGCTGCTCTGCATGGGCCTGGCCACGCTCCAGTACTTCCTGGAGGAGGGACAGGCGGATGACTGGTTCGAGTCTCCCATCATCATCCTCTGCGCGCTCCTCTCCGCGACGTGCCTCATCGCCTTCGTCATCCGCGAGCTCACGGCGGTGGCTCCCGCGGTGAACCTGCGGCTGTTCAAGGACCCGGTGTTCGCGTCCGGCACGCTCCTGGGCGCGCTGGTGTTCGCGGTGCTCATGGCCAGCATGTTCCTGCTGCCGGTGTTCATGCAGGAGCTCCTGGGCTTCACCGCGACGCAGTCCGGCTTGTCGCTGATGCCGCGCACGCTGGTGATGATGGTGATGATGCCCATCGTCGGGCGGCTGTACGGCAAGGTGCCGGCGCGGGTGCTGGTGGGGGCGGGCATCGTGTTCGCGGGCTTTGGCGCCTTCGAGATGAGCCACTTCTCGCTCGCCACGGGCTCCAGCAACATCATCGCGGCCATCGCGCTGCAGGGCGTGGGCTTCAGCCTGATGTTCGTGCCGCTCAGCGCCACGGCGCTCGGCAACATCCCGCGCGAGCGGATGGCGGACGCGACGGGCCTCAACTCCCTGCTGCGCCAGATTGGCGGGTCCGTGGGCCTGGCCATCTTCACCACGCTCCTGTCGCGCTACACCGTGCTGTCCAAGGCCTCCATCGCGTCGCACCTGAACCCGGAGCGGTGGGAGGTGGCCAGCCGCATGGCCTCCACCCAGCGGGGGCTCATGCAGCACGGCCTGGACGCCGCGAGCGCCAGCATGGCCAGCCTCCAGATGATGGTGGGCAACGTGTCGCGGCAGGCCATGGTGCTCGCGTTCGACAAGCTCTTCGTCCTGGCATCGCTGATGTTCGTGGTGGTGCTGCCGCTCATCTACTTCCTCAAGGACCCCCCGAGCGTCGGGGGCTCCCACGAGAAACCCCACATCGACGTGGAGATTTAAGACATGGCAACGACAACGACTGCTCCCCAACTCGTCCCCGAAGCGGCGCCCGCGCCCGCCGAAGCGGCGCAGGCGAAGCGCGGCAAGCGGGGCTTCCTCATCCTCGGCGGCATCGTGGCCGCCATCGTGCTGGCCATTGGCGGCTTCAAGGTCATCACGGCCGGGCAGGAGACCACCGACGACGCGCAGGTGGAGGCGGACGTGGTGCCCCTGGCCGCGCGCGTGTCCGGCCCCGTGGTGAAGGTGGCCGTGCTGGACAACGCCACCGTGCACCAGGGCGACGTGCTCCTGCAGATCGACTCGCGTCCGTACGAGGCGCGCGTGAAGCAGGCGGAGGCCGAGCTGGAGTCCGCGCGCGCCCAGGCGGCCGCGGCGGACGCGCAGGCCACGGTGGCGGAGGCCGGCGCGAAGGGCGGCCTGTCCAGCGCGAAGGCGCTCGTGTCCACGAGCACGTCCGCGGTCAGCAGCGCCCAGGCGCAGGTGGCGGCGGCCCGCGCGGCGCTGACCCGCGCGGAGGCCCAGGCCCGCAAGGCCACGCTGGACCTGGATCGCGCCAAGAGCCTGCGCCAGCAGAACGTGGTGGCGCAGAGCGCGCTGGATGATGCCCAGACGGGCAGCGAGACGGCGCAGGCCGCGCTCGAAGGGGCTCGCGCGCAGCTCGCCCTGGCGGAAGAGGGCCGGCGCACCGCGGAGAGCAAGGTCGCGGAGGCCAAGGGCCAGCTCGACGTGAGCGCGCCCATCGACGAGAAGATCGCCGCGGCCCAGGCCAACGCGTCGCTGGCGCACGCCCGGGTGAAGGGCGCGGAGGCCGCGTTGGAGCAGGCGAAGCTCCAGCTGGAGGACACGCGCATCGTCGCTCCGGCGGACGGCCAGGTGTCCAAGCTGTCCGTGCACGCGGGCCAGCTGCTCACCCCGGGCCAGGCGGTGGCGGAGCTGGTGCCGCTCACCACCTACGTGGTGGCCAACTTCAAGGAGACCCAGGTGGGCCACATGCAGCCCGGCCAGCGCGTGGAGGTGGAGCTGGACGCCTTCTCCGGTGAGAAGCTGGAGGGCAAGGTGGAGAGCCTGTCCGGAGGCACCGGTTCCCGCTTCTCCCTGCTGCCGCCCGACAACGCGTCCGGCAACTTCGTGAAGGTGGTGCAGCGCGTGCCCGTGCGCATCACCTGGCTGCACCCGCCCGAAGGCCTGGCCCTGCGCGCCGGCCTCTCCGCCGCCGTGACGGTGCACACGAAGTAGCCCGCGCCCGAAGCCCCACACCCCAGCGCCGCGCCCCAACCGGGACGCGGCGCTTTTTCATGCCGTGATGACGCGGCAGGCCGCGCGCCTCCGGCCAAACACTGGTCGGCCCCATGCCCTCGGGCATGAACCCCGTCGCCAATGGATGAGAGGACGAGAACCCTGCTGGGGTCGCCCGTCCGAGGCGCGCAGCCCGAACTGGTCCGACAGTCGGACCAGTTGGGCAGACCCAGGCTGAGGGGGCGGCCCGTTCAGCCGGGCCGTGGAGACTGGTCCGACAGTTGGACCAGTTGGGTTCGCCTCGGTTGGGGGGCTCCTCCCCGCTCGCACAGCGAGAACGGGGCCGGCAGTTGGACCCATTGGGACCGCGTCCGGGCGAAGACGGACCGCAGGGCGCGTCCGGCGCCTGGCTCGGGACTGCCGTCACAGCGTGACAGCCATCTCCACGTCCGCGCGCGAATAGCCTGTTTCCCGCGCAATCTCCGGGCCGCTGCGCTTCACGACGAAGCCGTGCTTGCGGTACAGGCCCAGCGCGGGCCCCAGCGCGCTGTTGGTCACCAGGTGCATCCGCTTCGCGCCACGCTCACGGGCCGTGGCCAGCGCGGCCCGCATCAACACGTCGCCCAGGTCCCGGCCCCGGGCCTCCGGTGCCACCGCCATCTTGCACAGCTCGAAGCTGGCCGCGTCCTCGCGCTTCAGCGCGCACGTGCCCAGCACCTGGCCGTCCACGAGCGCGAAGAACACCTCGCCCCCGGACGCCACGAACATTCCGTGGGGATCCGCGAACGAGGCCTCGTCCGAGCCCTCGACGCGGAAGTCCTTTTCAATCCAGAGCCGGTTGAGCCGCTCGAAGTGCTCGCGCAGCTCCGGCCGGTAGGTGACGACCTCGACGGGGGAGGGGGCCATGGGGCTCACGCGGTGGCAGGGGCCGGAGCGGGCTTCTTGCGCAGGAAGAGCGCGAAGATGAGCGCCACGATGGTGATGCCGCCCAGGGTGATGAGGCCGTCCGCCGCGATGGTGGCCCGCGTGCCGATGTTCCGGAACTCCGACGCGTGCCCGTCCAGCGCCGTGGTGTAGCTGATGGCGAAGTTGGAGGCCGCGACGAAGAGCGAGTACTTCGTCGTCACCGCCGCGCCCTCGCTCACCATCTCCAGCACCATGCCGGCGAAGGCCGCGAAGCCCGCGCCGTTGGCCAGGCTGTACGCGAGCGAACCCCAGATGTACGTGTCCGTCGTCATCGGCCCCGCCGCCATCGCGAAGGCGCACAGCGCGGTGGCGCCGCCCATCAGCGCGTACGCGAGCTTGCGGTTCATCCGGTCCGACAGCCAGCCGCCCAGCAGCGAACCCAGCGCGCCGGTGACGCCCATGCCCAGGCCGTTCACCAGCTCCACCGTGTGCTCCGGCACCTGGTACGCGCCCGCCATCGCGCTGAAGAGGTTGGTGAGCGCGCCGCAGCTCACCGGCGCAAGGCACAGGATGAGCATGATGAGCCCGTCACGGCTGAAGGCCGTCTTCGCCAGGTCCACCACGATGCTCTTCACCCGGTCCACCGCCGCCCGGAACAGCGGCCCGGTGGGGACCGTGGACGGGTCATGCCGTTCGGTGATCCAGAAGATGCCCGCGCCGCTCGCCAGCACCAGCGTGGAGAGCACGATGCCCGCCACCTGCCGGGAGAAGCGGCTCGCGAGGAAGATGGCCAGCGCGCCCATGAGCGCGGTGGAGCCCACGTTGCCCGCCATCTGCCAGCCGCCCGTGCGCCCCTTGTCGGCCGGCTTGGACGTCGTGGCCATCAGCCCGTTGAGCGCCGCGTGCGCCGTCGTCGCCGCCGCCTGCAACGCGGTCAGGAGCAGCGTGAAGAGCCCCAGGTGCTGCGCGGGCTCCGGAAACACCGCGCACGCGAGGATCAGCACGGCGGTGAGCAGCGTGCTCACGCCGTACCAGACGCGGCGCCACGGCCCCAGGTCGATGAGCGGCACCCACAACAGCTTCCACGCGTGCGGCGAGAAGGCCGTCCCCGACAGCACGCCAATCTCCGCCAGCGGCATCCCGTCCTTCGCCAGCCAGTACGGCACCGCCGTCTGCAGGTAGCCCACGGCGGCACCGAACTGGACCTCCAGCAGGCCGAACAGCGGGGGCCAGGACCAACGCGCTTCCTCGGCGGGAGCCGTGGCCGGAAGGGCTGTCTCTTGTTCAATCAAGGGCGACACCTACAGGGGAGGACAGGGGAGGGTGGGATTCTAGACAGCTCCCGCGTCCTGCACAGCGCGACGCACTGCGCCGTCCCCTCGGAAGCACGGGGTGGGAGGGGCC
>NZ_RAWE01000320.1 GCF_003611695.1 Corallococcus carmarthensis
CACCAGCCCCAGGCCGAGCAACCCCCATGGCAGCTCCGTGTCCGACGCCAGCGCCCCCTTCACGGCGCCGCGTACGGGCCGCGCTTCGGCAGGCGTCAGCGGCGCGGTGTAGCTCATCAACGAACGCTCGACCGTGAAGAGCGGCGCCGACGGCATCCACTCGCGCACCGCGAGCCCCACGAACGGCAACAGCACCGCCAGCCCCAGCGTCACGCGCCCCACGCGAAGCGTCTGCCGCGCGTCCAGCCTCCGCTCCATCCCCAACGCCAACACCGCGCGCAGCAGCCCGAAGCCCACCGCCACCAGCGCCGCCGCCGTGAGGTACGCGGCCAGCACGTCCCGGATGAAGGCGCTCATCCCCGGCCTCCCTTGCGGCCCAGCAGCTTGCGGATCTGCTCCACCTCCTCCGCCGACAGCGGCACCGCCTCCACCAGCCGCGCCACGAGCGAAGAAGGCGTCCCGTCGAACACCGTCGCCACCAGGTGGCGCACGCTCTGGGCCTCGTAGGCCTCACGCGACAGCCGCGCCGAGTACAGGTGCCCCCGTCCCTCCTTGCGACTGAGCACCACGCCCTTCTGCTCCAGGATGCGCAGCACCGTGGACACCGACGTGTAGGCCAGCTTGCGCTCCGGAGGCAGCGCCGCGAGCACGTCCGCCACGCTCACCTCCCCCAGCCTCCACACCAGTTGCATCAGCTCCAGCTCCACCGGCGTGAGCGGCTTGGACTCCTCTGCGGACGGTGACTTCGTCACGGGCATGGCCTCCCGGCTTCGAACTAAATCCTTAGTTCAAACACAACTAAGCCTTTAGTTTGAATCCGTCAAGCAGGCGGGCGGTGACTCGTGGTGGCGGGCCGTGCGGATTCCCACGCACAGGAGGGGCTGGCCCCTTAGACTTCCGGCCACATGCTCCACGTCATACCTCTGGGCGGCCTCGGCGAAATCGGCCTCAACGCCATGGTGCTCGCCTGTCGTGGGGAGATGCTGCTCATCGACGCCGGCCTGATGTTCCCCACGTCGGGAATGCCCGGTGTGGACATCATCGTCCCGGACTTCACGCACCTGAAGCGCAACGCGGCCCAGCTCAAGGGCGTGCTCCTCACGCACGGCCACGAAGACCACATCGGCGCGCTCCCCTACCTGCTGGGCGAAATCCCGGTCCCCATCTACGGCACGCGCTTCACGTTGGCGCTCGCGCGGCAGCGCCTGGAGGAGCTGGGCGTGAAGGCGGACCTGCGCGAAATCGAGCCGCGCACGCCCTTCCCCGTGGGCAGCGTCTTCCAGGTGGAGGCCACGCGCGTGACGCACACCGTGCCGGACGCGGTGGGCTTCATCGTGCGCTCGCCCGAAGGCACCGTCATCCACACCGGCGACTTCAAGCTGGACCCCGACCCCATCGACGGCCTCAAGACGGACCTGGAGCGCTGGGGTGAGGCGGGCGACGAAGGCGTGCTGTGCCTGCTGTCGGACTCCACCAACTCCGAACACGTGGAGGAGACCGGCAGCGAGCGCGTGGTGCAGACCACCTTCGAGCGCCTCTTCCACGAAACGAAGGGCCGCATCGTGGTGGCCCAGTTCTCCTCCAACCTCCACCGCGTGCGTCACCTGTTGGACCTGTGCGAGCGCAGCGGCCGGCTCGTCGCGCTCCAGGGCCGCAGCATGGTGCGCAACGTGGAGCTGGCGCGGGAGATGGGCTACCTGGACGTGCCCGACTCGCTCTTCGTGCACCTGGACAGCGTGCCGAAGCTCGCGCCCCACCGCGTGGCCGTGCTCACCACCGGCGCGCAGGGCGAACCGCGCGCGGGCCTCACCCAGCTGGCCAACGGCGACGGGCCCGTGCGCCTGGAGCCCGGCGACACCGTCATCGTCAGCGCCCGCCCCATCCCCGGCAACGAGCGCTCCGTGGGCGCGCTGCTCGACCAGCTCCACTGGCGGGGCGCCCGCATCGTCTACGCCCAGGTGGAGCCCGGCGTGCACGTCTCCGGACACGCCAGCCGCCCCCAGCAGCGCCGGGTGCTGGAATTGATCCGCCCCCGCAACTTCGTCCCCGTGCATGGGGAAGTCCGGCACCTTCACCGACACCTGACCACCGCGCGGGAGGCCGGCATGGCGCCGGAAGGCCTGCTCCTGGCGCACGACGGGGACGTGGTGACGTTCGAGGAGGGGCGAGGCCGCTTCACTGGCAGCGTGCCCACCGGACGAATCCTAAGGGAGCGCTCCGGGGACGGGGTGATAACGCAGGAGACGCTGGTGGAGCGCAACCGGCTGGCGGAAACGGGTGTGGTGGCCGCGGCGGTGGTGCTGCGGCGCGATACCCAGGCGCTGGTAGCGGGGCCCCAGCTGTCCGGCCAGGGCCTCAGCCCGGACGAACAGGGCGTCCTGTCCCGGGTGGCCCAGGAGGCGCGGGCCTTCTTCGAGGAGCTCAACCCCCAGCTTCGCGGGGACGACGCCCTGGTCCGGGAGGAGCTCGTGAAGGCGGTGAAGCGGGCCTTCAAGCAGCACACCTCCCGCCGGACCCTGGTGGTGCCCTTGGTCGTCCGGGTGTAGGTATGGTAAGGGCGCGAAAAGGTCCCCCTCCATGCCCTCCTTCGACGTCATCTCCAAAATCGATCTGGCTGAGCTCGACAACGCGGTCAATCAGACCCGGAAAGAGCTCAGCACCCGCTATGACTTCCAGGGTGTGAAGGCCGAAATCGATATCGCTCCGGACCACACCTCGCTCACGTTGAAGACCAACAGCGAGGAGAAGCTCCAGGCCGCCAAGGAGGTGCTGCTCGGCAAGCTGGCCAAGCGCGGCATCAGCCTGCGCGTGCTGGAGTTCGGCGACATCGAGAAGACGGGCCTGTCCAACGTCAAGCAGCCCATCAAGCTCCAGCAGGGCATCCCGGTGGAGAAGTCCAAGGAGCTCATCAAGGTGCTCAAGGACTCGAAGATCAAGGTGCAGGGCTCCATCCAGGCGGATCAGCTCCGCGTCACGGGCAAGAACCGCGACGACCTGCAGGAAGCCATGGCGCTGTTCCGCAAGGAGCAGGACCGGCTGAACCTGGACATGCAGTTCACCAACTTCCGCGACTAGAGGCGCCCCCGCGATGCACGCCGTCCGTCTGGCCACCCTGCCCCTCTGCCTGCTCTTCGCCACCGCCTCGCTCGCGCAGGACGAGGCGCCCCGGCCCAGCAAGCCGGTGCCCGTCCTCAAGAAGGCGCCCCGGCCGGAGAAGGGGCTCAAGGACTTCGGCTCGCCGCTGATCCTCAAGCCGCTGTCCACCGAAGGCGCCACCGCGAACTTCTCCGCCCGGGTGGGCTGGCGCAAGGACACGCTCTTCGTGGGCGTGGAGGCCACGGACAACCAGCTGCTCGCGGGCGACGTCATCACCCTCACCCTCTACTTCCCGGACGCGGGGCCCACCGCCACGGGCTACACCTACCGCTTCGCCTTCGACGGCCAGCGCACCTCCGGGGCCGACAGCAACACGCCCAAGTTCGCGCAGGGGCTGGTGAACGCCGCGGTGCACCGCCAGGGCGACACGCTGTCGGTGGTGGCCCTGATTCCCGTGCGCGCCCTGCCCCGCTTCCCCGCCGTGGATCCGCTCGTCATGGACCTCTGCATCACCTACGAGGACCAGGACCAGGTGGGAGCCAAGGTGGTGCCGGTGTCCAACTGCAAGGGCGGCACCATGCCGGAGGGGGAAGCGCTGCGCCTGCCGGACGAGGCTCGCAAGAACCTCAAGCTCAAGCCCCCCGCCAGCGTCACCACGCTGGAGGCGGCCCCCACCGGCTGGCTGGGCTGGGGAATGCTCAGCTACCCGGACTGGGCCCAGGGAGAGGACCCCCTCACCCCCGCCTCGCTGCGCGCGCTGGTGGCCCCCACCGCCGTGGACGCCACGAAGATGGGCGTGAACCTGCCGGAAGCGTTAAGCCTGAAGGACGGGCGACCGGTCGTCACCGTGCTGACCGGGAAGAATCCCTATGCCGTCGAGGGTCAATGCGACTCCGATGACGAGCTCCGCATGGGGCTCTATGTCGTATCGGGGAAGACAGCCCAGCGGGTGCTCGACTGGCCGGCTGCCACCTGTGCGCTGGGACGCGCCACCTCGGTGGAGATGGATGAAGAGGGGGCGCTGAACATCGGTTACTCGAACGGCGCCATCATCAACTTCGTTTGGAGTGCGGACCACTTCGAGCGTACGCAACTGGGAAAGCGGTAGACGCGCGTGGAAGAGACCAAGAGCCTGTACATGATGACCCTCGGCTGCCCGAAGAACCGGGTGGACTCCGAGGTGATGCTGGGCACGCTGCGCACCCGCGGCTATTCGCTCGTGCAGGAACCCTCCGAAGCCCAGGTCATCGTGGTCAACACGTGCGCCTTCATCGGACCGGCGAAGCAGGAGTCGGTGGACTCCATCCTGGAGATGGCGGAGCTGAAGAAGACGGGCTCGTGCAAGACGCTCGTCGTCACCGGCTGCCTGTCCCAGCGCTACGGCCAGGAGCTGTCGCAGGAGATGCCGGAGGTGGACCACTTCCTGGGCACCAGCGCGTACGCCCAGATTGGCGACCTGCTGGCGGCGGAGGCCAGCCCGCGCCAGGTGATTCCGGATCCGGACTACATCCACAACGCGGAGACGCCGCGCATCAACTCGATGCCGAAGTACACGGCGTACCTGAAGATCTCCGAAGGCTGCGACAACGCCTGCGCGTTCTGCATCATCCCCACGCTGCGCGGTGGCCAGCGCTCGCGCACGGTGCAGGACATCGTGGCGGAGGCGAACAAGCTGGCGGACAGCGGCGTGCAGGAGCTGAACCTCGTCGCGCAGGACCTGACGGCGTACGGGCATGACCTGCCCGGCAAGCCGAAGCTCCACGAGCTGCTCAAGGAGCTGGTGAAGGTGGACGTGAAGTGGATCCGCCTGCACTACGCCTACCCGCGCGTGTTCCCGGACGAGCTCATCGACGTCATCGCGTCCGAGCCGAAGATCGCCAACTACCTGGACATGCCGGTGCAGCACGCCAGCGACAAGCTGCTCCTGTCCATGAAGCGCGGCCGCAACTCCAAGTTCCTCAAGGAGCTGCTGACGAAGCTGCGCGAGCGCGTGCCGAACCTGGTGATGCGCACCTCGCTCATCGTCGGCCTGCCGGGTGAGACGGAGGAGGACTTCGAGCTCTTGAAGGAGTTCGTGAAGGATCAGCGCTTCCAGCGTCTGGGCGTCTTCCAGTACTCGGATGAGGAAGGCACCTCCGCCTTCGACCTGCCGAACAAGGTCCCGGCGAAGACCATCGAGCGCCGCTGGCGCGAGGTGATGGCCATCCAGAAGCGCATCAACCGCGAGCAGAACAAGAAGCTCGTGGGCCAGAAGCTCACCGTGCTGGTGGAGGGCCCCAGCGAGGAGTCCGAGCACCTGCTGGTGGGCCGCCACGAGGGCCAGGCGCCTGAAATCGACGGGCAGGTCTACATCAACGACGGCCTGGCGTACCCGGGCGAGTTCGTCACCGTGGAGGTGACGGAGGCGCACGACTACGACCTCATCGCCCGCGTGGTGGAGCGTCCGGATCCGAAGCAGCGCGCGCACACCCCGCGCGAGGCCCCGCCCGCGCCCGTGCCCCTGAAGGCGATGGTGCGTCCGCCGGAGCCGCGGCCGGAGTAGTCCACCTCCGCGAAGGCAGTGCCCCGGGCCCGCCCCGTCCTCCTCCTGGAGGCGGTCGCGGGCCCGAGCCGTTCCCGGGCCCTACTTCGGATCCTCGGGCTCCAGCTCGCGCTCCTCGACGGGCGGCGGCTGCGGGCCCGAGCCCTTCGTGGGCACCGCCACGCCCTCGCCCAGCGGCGTGGGCTGGCACTCGCAGACGGTGCGCCGCGACGCGGACTCCGTGACGAAGGCGCACGTCGTGGGGCACTCGGGGTGGCGCCCCTCCTCCACCAGCGACACGGCGTAGCTCCGCGCGCCCTGGAGCGCCGCGTGGCACGCGGGCAGGGTCTTCGCCAGGGACGCCCACGGCAGCCGGTGCTGCGTGTTGGCCCCGCGCGTGGCGGTGGGAAAGCTCAGGCCCACCTGACAGCCCGTCTCCAGGCGCTGGCCCTCCGCTCCCCGGGGCTCCACGTACAGGCGCACGCCCTCTGGCACGTCCCGGAACACCTCGCCGGACAGGGCCACCGCGCCGTCGGGCTCCGCGCGCACGAAGACGCCGTAGCAGGCCTCCTCGCTGAACGCGCCGCCCTCGCCCGCGCACTGCTGCCGGCCTCCGCCCTCGGGCATCCGCACGTGGGGCCTGCGCAGCACCAACGCCCCACCCTGCGCGTCCACGGTGGCGGTGAACCTGCCCCACACGTCCGGCCCCAGGCGGCCCAGGCTGCTCTGAGACGGCCAACGCCCCGCGGCCTCCATCACCAGCGGCTTCACCCCCAGGCCTTCGGCCACCTCCACGGAGTCCACCGCGAAGGTGCGCGGCGGCAGGCCCGCGGCCGTCTCCAGCGGCTGGAGCCCCTGCGCCAGCGCGGGGTCCACCGCCAGACGGGAGAAGGGCTCGCGCGTGCCCAGCACGAAGGGACCGGTGAGGCTCGTCCCCCCCTGCGTCACCTGCACGGCCAGGAGCGGCCAGTCCCCCAGCGGCTCGCGGCTCAGCTCCACCACCTGCGTCTCGCGCACCGCGTCCGTCGCGCGCAGCTCCGCGGCGTAGGCCTCCCGGGGACGTGACGCGGTGAAGGTCACCTCGCGGCGCAGCGGATCCACCGTGAGGGCGTACGGGGCCAGCACGTCCTGCCCCAGCGTCACCGAGCAGCCCGTCTCACCGGAGAGCAGCAGCGTGCGCAGGGGCGGCGCCACCGGGCCCACCGTCAGCGGCGGGGCCGGCACCTCTGGCCAGGAGCGATGGCCTCCGGAAGGCTCCGGCACGCGCGCGGTGCCGGCGGGCGCGGGCGGCTCTCCGTTGAAGCAGCTGGTGGACACGAGCGACAGCGGCCGCGTCACGTCCAGCACCACCGGCACGGCCCGGTTTCCCAACCTTCCCGCCACCGTCAGCCGCAGCGCGGGCGAGGAGAGGAGGGGCAACGTCTGTCCCACGAGGCTCGTGGGACGTGAAGGGCCCGCGGGCGCGGCGGAGTGACATCCCGCGCCCATCAGCACGCATCCCGCCAGCAGCACGCCGCGCATGGAGGGCGGGCCGTCCTACTGCGCCTTCTTGGTGAAGTCGTCCACGCGGGTGCCCTCGGGCGGGTTCAGCTTGAAGCTGTCCGCCGAGATGCCCACGTTCGTCTTCAGGTCCAGGAAGGCGATGGTGTTCTCGCTGCCGTCCGGATCCACCACCGTGCTCTTGAGCACCTGCGCCGTCGAGGGGTCCACCTCCAGGCGCACCTGGCGGAAGCGCGGCTCGTTCTTGAGCGGATCCAGCACCAGCAGCGTGCCCTTGCAGTCCTTGCAGTCGCCCTTGGTGATGGCGAACTCGTCCGCCAGCTTCCCCTGGCCGAAGAGGAACGTCACCGACGCGGACAGCTGGCTGGTGTCCATGGCCGCCACCGACAGCGTCTGCGCTTCCGGGTCGTGCATGTAGACCTTGTTGCCCGCGAGCACGAACGTCCGCTTGGACGGGTTCTCGTACTCCCAGCGCATCAGGCCCGGCTTCTTGTAGGTCACCGTGCCCGTGGACGTCTGCGTGCGGCGGAAGGCCTTGTACTTGTAGTCCTGCTTGAAGCCCGCCTTGAAGTCGCCCGTCTTCTCGTAGAAGGCCTGCATCCGGTCCACGAGCGTCTTCACCTCGGGCGTCATCGGCTTCGGCGCGGGCTTCGTGGCGCTGGCGGCCACGCTCGCGTCGCCCTGCTTCGCGGCGGGGGGCATGGCGGCCGTGCCGGCATCCTTGGGAGCGGCGGGCTTCGGCGCGGCGGCGGGGGCCTTGGCGGTGGCCGAGGGCTTCGGTGCGGGCGCGGTG
>NZ_RAWE01000321.1 GCF_003611695.1 Corallococcus carmarthensis
GCCTCCGGCAGCCGGGGGCGGGGCCGTGATAAAGGGCCGGGCGTGCGTACCTTCTGCATCCGGTGTCTGCGTCCCGAAAGCGCGTGCTACTGCGCGCACGTCCCCCAGCTCCAGACGCGCACGCGCGTGGTGTTCCTCCAGCATCCGCGGGAGCGGCGCGTGGCCATTGGTACGGCGCGCATGGCGCACCTGTCGCTGCCGAACTCGGAGCTGCACCGGGGCGTGGACTTCACCGGCCACGCGCGGCTGGAGGAGCTGGCGAAGAACCCCGAGCGTGTCGCGGTGCTCTTCCCGGGCGAGGAAGCCATCTCCGTGGAGGAGGCCCAGGCGAACCCGCCGGAGACGCTCATCGTCGTAGACGGAACCTGGCCGCAGGCGAAGAAGGTGGTGATGCGCAACCCGGTGCTCGCGGCCCTGCCGCGCATCGGCTTCGTGCCCCGCCGCCCGAGCAACTACCGCATCCGCGCGGAGCCGGCGGACCACTGCGTCTCCACCATCGAAGCGGTGGCGGAGATCCTGGGTCAGCTGGAGGGCAAGCCGGACTACTTCGACCGCATGCTGGGCGCGTTCGAGTACATGGTGGACACGCAGCTGGAGCGGCAGGAGACGCGCACGGGCCCGAACCGGCGTCGGCTCTACAAGACCGAGTGGCGTCCACCGCTGGAGCTGCGCTCGCTGGCGGATGCCGCGGACCGGCTGGTCCTCTTCTACGCAGAGGCGAACGCACACGCGCTGGAGGCGGGCATCCCGCCGGAGCTGGTGCACCTGGTGGCGGTCCGTTTCGCCACGGGCGAGCGCTTCGAGGCGGTCATCGCGCCGGAGCAGCCGCTGGCGCACAGCACGCCGCTGCACGTCGAGCTGCCGGAAGAAGAGCTGCGCGCCGGTGAGCCGCGCGCGGAGGCGCTGGCCCGCTTCGAGGCGTTCCTGCGTCCGGATGACGAGCTGACGGTGTGGACCACCTTCGCCCTGGACCTGCTGTGGAATGGCGGCCTGGCGCGCAGGTCCGCGCGCAACGTGCGGCTCGCCGCGGCGCGGGCGCTCAAGGGCAAGGCGGGGGGCGTGGAGCAGGCGGTGTCACTGCTCAAGTCGCCGGAGGTGGCGGCGTGGGCCCGGGGCCGCGCGGGCCGCCGCATCAGCGCGCTGGAGTCCGTGGCGCGTGAGCTGGTGGCCCGTGGCAACGCGACCGAGCCTCCCGCGAAGCTGCCGCGCACCGGCTCGGAAGGCTGAGCCGTTCGCGTCCCGGCCGTGAGGCTTCAAGCCGGCCGCATGGGCATGACGCCCGTTCGTGGCTTCGGCTCCGCTCGGGCTACTGGCCCAGGCGGGCGGTGCCGACGCTGGCGCCCAGCGTGGTGGAGCCGGCGCGCCAGGGACGGGCCTGCTCGCGCACCCAGCGCCCCACGCGGGCGATGAGGTAGCAGCCCACCAGCAGCGCCACGGACACGCCCAGCGCCGACGCGATGCCCAGCCGCGGACCGATGTGCTGCGCGAGGCCCGCGATGTCCGCCCAGCCGTACACCACCGGCAGGTGCAGCACGTAGATCCACAATGACAGCCGTCCCAGCGGGGCCAGCAGGCCGCTCACCCGCTGCGGCAGCAGGTTGACGGCTCCCAGCACCAGCAGGCCCTGCGCCACGCGGTACATCACCATCGTGGGGCTGGTGGGCATCCACTCCATGGGCACCTGGCGGGTGAGCGCCAGCAGCGCCCCGCCCACCGCGAGCAGCGCGAAGCCCTGTGGCAGGCCCGGCTTCAACAGGTGCAGCCCGTGCGCGGCGAACGCGCCCGCGAAGAAGAAGCCCGCCCAGGGGAAGAACGGGAAGCGGCTGCCCTCCCCGTTGCCAATGAACTGCTGCAACGGCACCGGCAGGTGCGCGCCCGCGTTCCACATCCCGGCGCTCGCCAGGGGGATGCCCACCGCCAGCCCGCCGAGCAGCAGCGCCCGGGCGCCCCGGTGCGGCGTCACCACCAGCGCCATCGCGCCCAGGAGCAGGGAGGCGCCAATGCACTGGAGCGCGTCGAACTGGAAGACCTTGAGGAGCATGGCGTCGGAGAAGCCCAGCTCACGCACCGCGCCCCAGCCCGGCCAGTGCAGCAGGTAGCCCAGGAAGAGCAGCAGCAGCGCGCGGCGGAACCGGCGGCCGAAGGAGTCCTTCGCGGCGCCCGGCTTCGTGCCCAGCGCCATCACCACCGCCCAGCCGCTCACCAGGAGGAACAGCGGGGCGGTGATGCCCCGGAGCTTCCAATACTCCTGGACCCAGGAGTGGTCCCGGAACGCAGGCGCAAGCAGCGCGTCCAGCGTGTGACCCAGCACCATGGCGAGCACGGCCAACCCCCGCGCGCCATCGAGCGCGGGGTGACGGGCCTGCCGGAAGTTGAGCGAGGGACCGAAGCCTTTCAAAGCCAGGCGAGCATAAGCCCACCTGCGGGCCCCGTCTCCAAAACGCACCAGCCGTGGGGGTCGGCAGGCGTGGAAACACACCGGGATTTCACTCCCAGCCCAGGTCCCGTCCTCGTGCGGGGAATGCTACAGGATGGATGCATGTCCCCTCGTATCGCCGTCGCCACCCTCGCGCTTCTCACCATTCCGGTCGCCGCCCGTGCCGCGTCTGGCGATGATTGGTTTGGCAGCGACAAGCCCAGACACTTCGCGGCGTGTGTGGCCGCCACGGGCGTGGGCTATGGCGCGGGCGCCGTCCTCTTCGACTCGACGGGCGCGCGGGCGCTCACCGGCGTGGGACTGGGATTGGGCGTGGGGCTGGGCAAGGAGCTGTACGACCGCGCTCGCGGCAGCGTCTTCTCCGTGAAGGACCTGGCGTGGGACGCCGCCGGCACCGCCACGGGGCTACTGGCCTCGTTCCTCGTGGACCGGTTCATCACCGAGGTGCTCCTGCCCCCTCCCCGCGGCGTCGTCGCCGGGCGTGGCGCCGCGCGCGTCCGGACGCGCGCGGCGCTCCACGAACTTCAAGAGCAGGTCGCGCTGGAGCCGGGGCTCCACCAGCAGCATGCGACCTTGGGGATCATCGGTGTCGGAGACGAGCACGGTGACCTGCCGGCGCGGGCACTGGTTCATGCAGCCCGTGGGCGTGACGCGCACCTGGCCGGCGAGTCCCCGCTCGGCGAGCTCTCCCTGGAGCCAGCGCGGCAGGTCCTGCCCTCCGCTCCGGGCGCTCTTCGTCAGGCATTTGCGGCAGACGAGCACGTCCACCTCCCGCCCCTTGCCGCCCGTGTCGTCGTCCTGCATCCGCCGTCCTCCGTGGCGCCCCGCTTCCAGGCGGATGCGCCGGTCCGTGTGCCCGGCGCGCCGCCGGGACCTTGAAGAAGGGGTAGCGGCGCCGGGTTTGTTCCGCAGCGCCCCGCTTCCCGCCTGCCGGGCCGCTGTCCGGGCAGGTGCTGCTGGACTGATGGAAGGGGAAAGGACCGGGAGTGGGTGCGACGTTCCGTCGCGAAGCCAGCCACCTGGGGCGCTGGTACGGTGCGCCCGCATCGTGCCGCTCACGGGAGGCCTTCCACATGCCGCGAAATCGACTGCTTCTCGGGCTCACCCTGTCCGCGCTGGGCGTTGGCCCGCTCGCCGGATGTGAGCGCTCCTCCAGCACCGACACGGGCGAAAAGTTCCGGATGCTCCCTCCCGCGACGGAGCATCTCCCGGCCCCGAAGCCCGCGGCCCCGGATGCCGCGGCGGTGGCGAAGCTGGCCACGCACTTCTTCCAGGCGCCTCGCAACCCGGCGCCGCTGCCCACGGACACCGAGGCGCAGGTGGCCCTGGGGCGCATGCTCTTCCACGAGCCCCGCCTGTCGAAGAACCACGACGTGTCCTGCAACAGCTGCCACGGCCTGGACACCTTCGGCGTGGACAACAAGGCGCTGTCGGACGGGCACAAGGGGCAGAAGGGCAGCCGCAACTCGCCCACCGTCTACAACGCGGCCCACCACATCGCGCAGTTCTGGGACGGCCGCGCCGCCACGCTGGAGGCCCAGGCCGAAGGCCCCATGATGAACCCGGTGGAGATGGCCATGCCGGACGCGAAGCGCGTCGAGGCCACGCTGTCCTCCATGCCCGAGTACGCCACCCGCTTCCGCGCCGCCTTCCCCAAGGGGGGCAAGCCCGTCACGCTGGCGAACGCGGCCCGGGCGCTGGCCGCCTTCGAGCGCACGCTCACCACGCCGTCGCGCTTCGACCGGTTCCTCGCGGGCGAGCACGCGGCCCTGAGCGCGCAGGAGCAGCGCGGCCTGGAGGCCTTCGTCACCACCGGCTGCACCACGTGCCACAACGGCCCGGCGGTGGGCGGCGCGTCGTTCCAGAAGCTGGGGCTGGTGGAGGCGTACCCGGCGCTCACCGACGCGGGCCGCTTCGACGCGACGAAGAACGAGGACGACCGGGGCTACTTCCGCGTGCCCACGCTGCGCAACGTGGAGAAGACCGGGCCCTACCTGCACGACGGCAGCGTGAAGGACCTGCCCGCCATGGTGCGCCTGATGGGCCGCTACCAGCTGGGCCGCACGCTGAAGGACGGGGAGGTGGACGACCTGGTGGCCTTCCTCAAGAGCCTCACGGGCGAGCTGCCCCCCGCCGAGCGCATCTCCGCGCCGCCCCTGCCGCCCAGCACGAAGCGCACGCCCAAGCCGGATCCGTCGTAGTTCTGAAACGTCGCGTCCCGCCCTACGGGTGCTAAACCCTCGCGTCCATGACCTTCTTCTTCCATCTCCACTCGGGCCTTCGCTACCTGGTGCTCCTGTCCGGGGTCATCGCGCTGGCGTTCTTCGCGTTCGCGGTCGCCACGAAGCGCCCGTTCGACAAGGTGGGGCGCATCATCGGCGCGTCCTACTCCGGCTTCCTGCAGCTGCAGGTCCTCGTGGGAATCGCGGTGCTGGTGACGCGCGGGTACTACCCGGCGCTCATCGGGCACATCGTGATGATGATTCTCGCGGTGGGCGCCATCCAGGGCCCCCTGTCCGCCAACCGCCGCCGCACGCCGCCCGGCTACGTCCTGCCGCTGGTGGGCACGCTGGTGTCGCTGGCACTCGTGGCGGGCGGCATCCTGGCCATCCGCCCAGGCCTGTTCGTCTCCACCGCGTTCTAGGCGCGTGCGGGCAGCGAAGCGGCTGGGGTCTCCAGCCGCCTCGCGGGGCCTTCGCTAGCGACGGGTGCGCCGGCGCAGGGCCAGCGGCACGAGCAGCGTGAGGAGCGCGGGCAGCATGCCGGGGCTCGCGCTGCAACCGCCCTCATCTTCCTCGGGGGCTTCCTTCACGGGCCCCGAGCCCGCGTCCGGATTGCTGCCCGTGCCCGCGTCCGCGACGCCCGCGTCCACTCCGGTGCCCGCGTCGGTGCTGGTGCCCGCATCCGTGCCCACGGGGCAGTTACCCAGCGAGTGCTCCAGGGCGCCCATCGTGGTCGCGGTGGGGCGGGGACGCGCGCAGAAGTCCTCCGTCACCAGGGCGTTCCGGGTGCCCGCGCCAATGAGGACCGACACGTCGCCCTTGAGCGTCAGGTCTCCCTTGAGCGGCGCCACGTACCAGGCCGCGAAGTCGTCCGTCGTCACGCTCATCCGGTTCGCGCTCGCGTTGCCGGTGGCACCGTCGCGGTTGCTGCGGATGAGCCCCGACATCACGTTGCCGGTGGCCTCGCCGGTGGACGCGGCGTAGCGGTAGTCCACGCCCGTGGTGGAGATGAACGTGTTGAACAGCACGCGCGTGTTCGCGGCCTTGTTCAGGTACACCGCGACGTCCGAGCAGTTCGCCACGATGTTGTTGCGGATGATTCCGTCCGTGTGCTCCGGCGAGCACGGCACGGTCGGGTCGAAGGCCGGCGCGCAGAACTCATTCCCGGTTCCGCCTCCGCCAAACGACAGGCCGATGCGCGTGTCCCCCGCGGGCTGGTCCTTCACGCACAGGACGCGGTTCTTGTCGAAGAGGCCCCGCTTGCCGCCGCTCTTCATGAAGGCGCCGTAGGAGATGCCGCCCGCCTTGGAGAAGTCGTGCAGCTCGTTGCCGCGGACCACCCAGTCGTCACCCGTGTCGATGTTCAGCTTGGTGACGGGCGTGTTCGTCGCCCGTGCGTGCGTGTCGTAGACCTCGTTGTTCTCGATGAGGCCCCGGTGCGGCATCTCCCACACGCCGCTGCCGTTCTTCGCCGCGTTCACCTTGAGCTGCGCGTTGAAGTCGCGCACGCGGCTGTTGCGCAGGACGAAGTTCTCCGCGTGGCCGGTGACGTGGAAGGCGTGCTCGCAGGTCTCGTCGTTCGCGCAGATGCCCTCCACGGTGAGCCCGTCGAAGGTCCAATAGCGGCCGGACACCTTGAAGCCCTCCTGCGCGTTGAAGCGGATGAGGGCCGCGTAGCGGTTCTTCGCACGCACGGTGATGGGCTGCGCCTGCGTGCCCTCCGCGGCGCAGTTCAGGTTCGCGTTGACGGTGTACGTGCCGTCCTCCAGGACGAGCTCATCACCGGCCTTCGCGGACGCGAGCGCGTTCTGGAGGTCGGCCACGGTGGCGACGCTCTTCACGGCCGCGCCACTGGTCAGGGGCAGCAGGAGCAGGGCGAGGGAAACGGTTCTCAAGGGGGGACTCCCGGTTCACAAGAGGGGGGCCGCCGAAGCTACCGGATCCCCACGCAGGGCAGGCAGCCTGCCGTGCGCAGGCATCCCGGCTGCTAGGGAACCGGTGTTCGCGTGAACACCTGTCCTCCCATGGCATGCCATTCCAGAGGCTCGCGGTGGGGACGGTCCACGCTCGCAGTGTCAGCGCTGGCCGGGGGGCTGCTCCTGGCCCCGGGCGCGTTCGCGCTGCCTTCCAAGGGACAGCCGCTGCCGGAGTTCTCCGCGAGCGACCTGACGTCCGGCCATCACGCGAGTGAGGAGCTGAAGGGGCACCCCACGCTGCTGGTCGTCATCACCGACAAGGACGCGGGCGACAAGATGCGCGGGTGGTTCGACGCGGCGGACCAGCACGTGAAGGATTCGGTGCACCGCCAGTCGCTCATCACCCTGAAGCTGCCGTTCTTCGTCAGCGAGGGGAGCGCGCGGGGCAAGGCGAAGGGCCAGGTGCCCCAGAACTACTGGAAGGACACCTGGCTGGACAAGAACGGCGGCATGGCCAAGGCGCTGGGCATCTCTTCCAGCGAGACGCCCTATGTCCTGGCGCTGGACGCCGAAGGACGGGTGGTGGCCAGCGTCCACGCCACCGTGGACTCGCCGGAGGCGCGGACCATCTGGTCCGCGCTCTCCAGGTGATGCGGGAAGGCTAGTAGCGCCCGCCGCCGTCCAGGATGGCCTGGAGCTTCTCCTTGTCGCTGGAGAAGGGGAACGCCTGGTACAGCTGGTAGCCGTTCTGCGGATCCAGCAGCGTGGGCCGCATCATGCGCACCACCTCCAGCTTGTCGTTGGAGAAGGAGAACTGCCCCAGCACCGTCATGATGTGCGACACGAGGAAGTTCTCGTTCGGGGCCACCTGCGAGAGGATGCGCAGCTTCTCGCGCGGGAAGGACTCGCGCACCATCGCCTGGGTGATGCTGCGGAACTGCGCGTCCGCGATGGGCCGCACCACCGGCGGCGGGGGCGGCATCGGCTGCTGCGGCGCCGGGATGCCCGTGCCGTAGGGCGCGGCGTCGTCCACGTACTCGCTCAGCTTGTCCAGCTCCTCCATCGCGGCGCGGATGCTCTCGCGGCCCTTGTTGTCACGCGTGCGGGACATCGCGTCGCGCAGCGCGTTCTCCAGCCGGTCGATGCGGCGCTCCACCTGCTCGCGGTCGATGACGGCCAGGTTGCGCTGGGGCGGCGGGGGCGGCATCGGCTGCGGCACCGGGC
>NZ_RAWE01000322.1 GCF_003611695.1 Corallococcus carmarthensis
CGCCACCCCCGCCTCCGCCCTGGTTACCGCTGTACGTCCCGTTCTTGCCTTGCGACGCCGTGCACGCCTGATTGCCGCCAGCCCCGGCGACCGGTGCACCGTTGACGATGCGCCCACTGGCCAGGATGTCGTGGCTCAACGTCGCATCCCCATACACCGCGAGGATGACCGGACGGCTGCCCACGATGCGCAGCTCGCCGCCCAGCGCCAGGGTCCGCACCGGGATGAGCAGGATCTCCGGGGCCCCTCCAGGCTGGGTCAGGGTCTTGATGGTGACGTCGCCCGCATTCGGGCCGGACCCAGAGGGCGTCCAGGTTTTCGCATCCGTGTCGAACACCACCGCTCCGGTGGTCCTCAGCTCACCAATCTCGCCGCCAGGAATGGTGTTCGGATCGAAGTTGCTCGGCGTGTAGGGGAACGCGACGCACTCGCCATCCGCGCGGCAGACGCGCGGCGTTCCCGAATTGTTCTCGCTGCAGGGCTGGTTGAGCTTCGCCGAGTCCGTTGAATAGAAGCAGGAGCCATTGCGCGGGCAGCCCTGGGCCTGCTTGCAATCGACTGGCGCGCACGTCGTGGGTATGCCATTGCATACGCCGCTGCCATTGCAGAAGCCCGGGTCATTGCAGACGTTGCCATCCACGCAGGACGTGGTGACCGGCTTGGGAGTGTACTCACACTGGCCGTTGGTCGAATTGCAGCTGCCCGTGGATTCCTGGCACTGCGCGTCCAATGGCGAGTTGCACGTCTTCACGTCGCCTACGCACTGCTTGTCGGCCGTGCACCGGCCATGGGTCACGCACTTGTTCCCGGGATCGCAGGCGGCCCCCTCGACCACGGTCTCATCGATGCATGCCCCCGTGGCCGCCACGCACCTCACCACCGACTCACACTGGCCCGCGGTCTGTTTGCACTTCGGCTCGCCGCCTCCGCACTGCGCTGCCTCGCCCACGCCGACACACTTCTTGCCCACGGTGCACAGGTCCCCGTCCGTGCACGTCTTCGCCGAGCAGTCCGGATCCGCGCACGCGAACTTCTCATCACAGTCGTAGTCGATGGCCGTGTCGCACTTCTCCTCGGCGCCCGGGCGCACGTCACCCTTCGTATCGTCGCAGTCGGAGATGCCTGCCCACTCGACGCCTGTGGGCGAGCCGTCGCTGTCCCCGTCCTTCGCCAGCAACGTCACATCGAAGCGCGTGTACTCCTTGGGGACGACGGTGAGGGAAGAACTCGCGAACGTCTCCACCGCCGCACCCGAGCACCGGCTCCCCGCGGCCTCCGCGTACGACGACACGGTGATGCTCAGCGCCGTGTCCCAGTCCGCCTTCCGGCGCACCGCGACCAGGACCTCTGGCTTCTGGGGGGTCTTGAACTGGGTGGCCGGGATGTCCGTGGCCTCCTGGTGCCCCTGCGCATCCTTCGCCTCCACGCGCACGCACGCGGGCTTGAAGGTGCCGTACGTCACGGACACACGGATGGCGCCTTCGTCGGGGGCTTTCTCCCCGCAGGCAGCCAGCAACAACACACATCCCAGCAGGCAGAGCCGATGCATGGCGCCGCACTGTACTCGTTAACCTCTCATCGCCAGAACGCTGGCGTTGATTCTCGAGTCCAGGCGCTGCATGACCCGGCGAGTCAGGGGAGGGTGCAGCCACCCGTGGGGACAGGGCTGAGCACGGCGTTGGCGTTCACGGTGCAGGATTGGATGCCCCGAAGGTGGATGAGACCCATGGCCCCGCCGCCGCCGCCGCCCGCGGCTTCATAGCTGTTGTTGGTCCCGCCGTTTTTCCCCGCGCCCGCCGCGCCGTTCCTCGCGGCGCCCTGCCCACCCTCACCCTTGCTCACCGACGTGGTGACGCCTCCTGCGGCTGGGGTCGCGGTGTCCACACTGCCACTGCTCGCGTTGACCCCGGGGTCCTCGTTGTTGTTCCTGGCCGCACCTCCCTCGCCACCGCCTCCGCCATTGGCGGTGAGCCGGGCGCCGCTCTCCAGGTTCACCGCGAAGGCCTCCACGATCAGCCGGCCGCCGCTGCCGCCGCCACCGCCGCCACCCGCGCCTGAGTTCCTGTTGGCCTGACCGCCTGCACCGCCACCACCGCTCACGGAAAGGGCCTTCTGGAGGGTCAGGGTCCGCGCCACGGAGAGCTGGAAGGCGCCGCCGCCGGCCCCTCCCTGTCCTCCCGCCATGTTGCCCGTGCCTCCGCCGTCGCCTCCGGCACAGCCACCCAGCAACAGCAGGGGATCGCTGTTCTGGGGATCGCCCCCGCTCCGCGCGTTTCCGCCGGAAAAGCCCACGCCTCCCGCCGCGCCCGTGGTCGCGTGGCCACCGCCACCGCCGCCTTCCGCCTCGCCACTGACCACGGTGCCAGTGGCGCCCGTGGAGGAGCCGCATTGGCCATGGTTGCCGCCGGCCCCGCGCAGTGTGGGGCCGTTGAAACGGCCATTGGCGAGGATGTACTGCCCGGGATTCGCATCCCCATAGACGGCGAGGATGATGGGCAATGACCCCGTGAAGCGCAGCGGTCCGCCCAGTGTCAACGAACTCACCGGGAACAGCACCACCTGCAGGTTACCGCTCTGGGCGGTGATGGCCCTCGGCTTGAGCCTGTCGCGGTTCGTCACGCGGTTGTCCTGGTCCCACGTGAGCGTGTCCGTGTTGAAGGTCACCTCTCCCGTGGTGGTGAGGGCCGCGATGTCGGCGGGGTCGACCGTGTCCGGATCAAAATTGCTGGGGCGGTAGGGGAACGCGCTGCACGCGCCGTCCCCTCCACGGCACCATCCCGAGCGCTGATTGGCCGGATTCACACAGGCCGTGTTCACCTGCGCCGGGTCCAGGGAGTAACTGCAATCATTGTTCGCCACGCAGCCACTGGTGGCGGGCAGGAAGCAGGTCCGTGTGGGGCAGGGGGTGGGTGTTCCGCTGACGCAGGCGCCACTTCCATTGCAATAGTCATTGATGGTGCAGGTCTGGGCATCCACGCACGATGCCCCGGTCACCTGCGGCTTGAACTCGCACGCCCCGGTGGCCTTGTTGCAGGTCCCCGAGGTCTCCATGCAGGTCGCGATCTGCGAGCAGGTGCGCTCGGTGCCCATGCACAGCGCGGAGAGGCCTGTGCCCGCGCAGCGGTCGCTCTCAGTGCAGGGGTTGCCGTCGTCGCAGACCTGGCTCACGCAACCCTCTTCCTGACAGCCCACCCGCTTGTTGCAGTTGAGGTCCTCCGTCCCGGTGCAGGTCTCCAATGCGCCCGGATGCATGTCGCTCCGCTTGTCGTCGCAGTCGGAGACGCCCGCCCACTCGACGCCCGTCGGAGAGCCGTCGCCGTCCGCGTCCACCGCCTTCAACGTCACATCAAAGCGCGTGTACTCCTTGGGGACGACAGTGAGGGACGCGCTGGAGAACGTCTCCACCGCCGCACCCGAGCACCGGTTCCCCGCGGCCTCCGCGTACGACGACACGGTGATGCTCATCGCCGTGTCCCAGTCCGCCATGCGGCGCACCGCCACCAGGACCTCTGATTTCTGGGGGGCCTTGAACCCGGTGGCCGGGATGTCCGTGGCCTCCTGGTGCCCCTGCGCATCCTTCGCCTCCACGCGCACGCACGCGGGCTTGAAGGTGCCGTACGTCACGGACACGCGGATGGCGCCTTCGTCGGGGGCTTTCTCCCCGCAGGCGGCCACGAACAACACACATCCCAACAGGCAGAGCCGATACATGGCGCCGCACTGTACTCAACCCGTCCCGGAGCAGGTGAGCGGGGCCGTCCAGACCCCGACCCCCCGTCAACAGGAGGGACTTCAGCCGCGCAGGGCCACCACGGTGACGCCGTCGCCGCCCTCGTGGCTCTCCCCGGGGCGGAACATGCGGATGTACGGCGACGCGGCCAGGTGGTCGCGGATGGCCTGCTTGAGGGCGCCGGTGCCGTGGCCGTGGATGATGAGCGCCGCCTCCTCACCCCTGCGCAGGCCCTGGTCCAGGAACGACTCCAGCTCCGCCAGCGCGTCGTCGGCGCGCATGCCGCGCACGTCGCAGCGGAAGTTCGTGGCCTCCACCGACGACGGCGCCGCGGAGGCCGCTCGCTTCAGGGCCGCTTCGCCCTTCCGCTGCTCCGGGAACTTCGTCTGCTGCGGCTTGCGGCCACGCGAGCCTGACAGCTCCGTCGTGGGCACGCGCATCTTCAGCGCGCCACCCGCGGACACCACCGCCTGGCCCTCCGTCAGCTCCAGGATCTCCACGTCCCGGCCCAGGCCGGAGTGGTGCACCCACGCGCCCACCTTGAGGTTCGCGGGCCCCGGGGCCTCCACCTGGAACAGCTCCGCCTTGGCCGCCGCCGCGCGCTTCTGCGCCTCGTCCGCGCGCTGCTGCAACTGCATGCGCGCCTCCGACAGCGCCTTCTCGTTCTGCTCCGAGCGCAGCTTCACCAGGAGGTCGCGGACCTCCTGGGCGGCGTGCTCGCTGGCCGCGTGCACGTCCTCGTTGAACTGCATCATCCGGCCCTTGCGCTCGCGCTCGAAGGCGACCTGCTGCTTCTCCAGCTCCGCGCGGAGGGCCTCCGCCTCCTTCGCCGCGATGCGCGCCTTCTCCAGCTCCTCGTTGAGCTTGCGGCGCTCGTCCTCCGCGGCCGCCAGCGCCTTGGTGAGCGGGCCACCCGCGTTGAGCGACAGCTCCCGTGCGCGCTCGCACACCGAAGCCGGCAGGCCCACCCGCGCCGCCATGTCGATGGCGGACGACTGGCCGGACGCGCCCATCTGCAGCCGGTACGTGGGTGACATCCGCTTGGAGTCGAAGCCCACGCGCGCATTGAGGAAGCGCGGATCCATGTGCGCCAGCGCCTTGAGCTCCTCCAGGTGCGTCGTCACCAGGACGAACGCCCCCTTGCCCAAGAGCTCCTCCAGCACCGCGATGGCGATGGCCGCGCCCTCGCGCGGATCCGTGTCCGCGGCGATTTCGTCGATGAGCACCAGCGAGTCCGTGCCCACCGCCGACAGGATGTCGCGCAGCAGGGTCACGTGGCCGCTGAACGAGGACAGGCCCTGGCTCAGGTCCTGCGTGTCACCCACGGTGGAGTGCACGGAGCGGTACAGCGGCATCCGCGACCCTTCGCCCACCGGGATGGGCAGGCCCGCGCGCAGCATCAGCGCGCACAGCCCCACGCCCGTCAGCGTCACCGTCTTGCCGCCCGCGTTGGGGCCGGACACCACCAGGGCCCGGGCCGTCTCCGTGAGCGTCACCTCGTTGGACACCACCTCCGTGCCCTTGAGCACCAGGCGCGGGTGGCGCAGGCCGCGCAGCTGCAGCTCCTTCACGGCCTCGAACGTGGGCGTCGTGGCGTCCAGGTCCGCGGACAGGATGGCGATGGCCTCCACCTCGTCCAGCTCCGCCACCGCCTCCAGGCCTTCCAGGATGCGCGAGGACTCGCGGCCCACGAGCTTGCTCAGCTCCTGGAGCACCTTCAGCTCCTCCTCCGCGACCTCCGACTGCGCGATGGCCAGGTCGTTGCCCAGGCCCACCATCGCCTGGGGCTCCATGAAGAGCGTCTGCCCCGTCTGGCTGGCGTTGTGGACGATGCCGTCCACCTCCGAGCGGTAGTTGGACACCACCGGCACCACGTACCGCCCGTTGCGCAGCGTGTAGTAGTTCTCGCGCAGCTTGGGGATGAACGACTCGTCGTGCAGCATCTCGTCCAGGCGCGTCTTGATGCGCCGGTGCAGGCCGCGCGCCCGGTCCCGCGCTTCCCGCAGCTCGGGGCTGGCTCGGTCGGAGAGGGTTCCGTCCGGTTCGAAACACTGATCCAACCGGCGCGCCATGGCCTCCAGGAAGGGCAGGCGCTTGGAGATCTCCAGCAGGCGGGGGACGCGCTCCTTGCGCTCGTCCAGGGCCTCGCGGGTGCGGGCGAAGGCGAAGAGCAGCTGGGCCGCGTCGATGAGCTGACGGGGTTCCAGCACGCCGCCCTTCTCCGCGTGGCCCACCGCGGTGCGCAGGTCCGTCACGCCGCCCAGGGGCAGGGAGAACTGCTGCTGCGAGAGGAAGCGCGCCTCGTCGACGAGCGCCAGCGCTTCGGCCACTTCCGCCTCGGTGTCCAGGAATGGACGGGCGAGCACCCGCTCCCTTCCGGGCTCAGTGCGGCAGCGCTGGGTCAGCGCACGGAGCACTTCCGAGAAACCAAGGTCTTCCAACGTCCTTTGGGAAATCTGCACAGTCATGGGTTTCATGCGAGGCCGGGTGCCCGTCAAGGGGAAGTATTGAGGTGGCCCACCTGGCTCTGCTATCTGCCAACCATGATGTGGGTTCTCGTGGCGGCGGTGCTGGCGGGCGCGTCCGACGCACCGGCTCCGCCGGTCCTGACGGCGCAGGCGGCCGCGGCTCCCAGCCCGCTGGCGGACGCACTGGCGCTGGAGACCGCGGGCAACGATGCGGGAGCCCTCGTCGCCCTGGAGCGGCTGATTGGTAACCAGCCCCGCTGGGAGTTGCCGCGCCTGGAGGCCGCGCGGCTGCTCCTCAAGGGAGGCAGCGCCCCGGAATTGGAGCGCGCCGGGTCCCACCTGGAGGCCGCCCTGCGCGAGGCCCCGGACAACCCCCGCGTGTACTTCCTCCAGGGGCAGCTCCTGGAGGAGCGGAGCGCCACCTTCGACGCCATCCGCGCCTACGAGCGGGCGGTGACCCTGCGTCCGTCCTATGACGACGCGCGCTTCCGGCTCGCGGGCCTCTGGGCGCAGGTGGGGGACTGGCTCAAGGCGGAGCTGCACTACCGCCCCCTGTCCAAGGCCCGGCCCGCGTGGGTGCAGGTGCGCATGCAGCTGGCGGCGGTGCTGGAGAAGCAGGGCCGCCAGCTGGACGCGGAGCGGGAGTTCCTGGCCGCCCGCGACGCCCAGCCGGACAACCCGGGTGTCTTGAGGACCCTGGCGGCGTTCTACGAGCGGACGGACAGGCCCCAGCTCGCCGCGAAGGTGAGGGCGCAGCTGACGGCCCCGGAGAAGCGCAACATGCGGGCCCTCAAACCTTCGAAGCGCTGACAGCGAGCGACAGGGCTCGGTTCGCGGCGATTGCTTCGCACGACGCGCTGCATACACTGCCCCCGCTTTGAAGACCGCCAACCTCGCCATCGTCTTCACCGACATCAAGGGCTTCACCGAGCGCACCAGTCGGCAGACGCTGGAGGAGAATCAGCGGCTGCTCCAGGTGCACGACGCGTTGCTCGCGCCGCTGTTCAAGGCGTTCGGTGGACGCATCATCAAATCGATTGGCGACGCGTTCCTGGTCACCTTCGAGTCCCCCACCCAGGCCGTCCTGAGCGGCATCGCCATCCAGGACCGGCTCTGGCAGCACAACCGCACGCTCCTGGAGGAGGATCAGATCCACGTGCGCGTCGCCGTGAACGTGGGCGAGGTGCGGGTGGAGAACAACGACATCTTCGGCGAGCCGGTGAACATCGCGGCGCGCGTGGAAAGCATCACCGAGGCGGACGAGATCTTCTTCACGGAGGCCGTCTACCTCTCCATGAACAAGGCGGAGGTGCCTTCGCAGGAGGTGGGCGCCTTCGAGCTGAAGGGCATCCCCGGCAAGATCCGCGTCTTCCGCGTGCCGCGCGCGCCCTACCGGGTGTTGGCGCCAACGCCGGACGCGGTGCTGCCCACGGCGGAAGAAGCGGCCTCGCTGCCGCCGTACGGCAACCTGGCCCTGGCGCGCGTGAACGTACCGGCCCTGGACCTGGGCGTGCTGGGCCAGCGCGCTGCGGTGGTGGGCGCGGCCATGGGGCAGGGCGCGGTGGCGGTGGGCGCGGCCATGGGGCAGGGC
>NZ_RAWE01000323.1 GCF_003611695.1 Corallococcus carmarthensis
TTCTCGGACTTCGGGGAGGCCTTGAGCGCCGGGGCCACGGGGGCCTGGGCGTGCGCGGCGGCGGTCAGGAGGAGGGCGGCGGCGAGGAGCGGTCGCATGGGCCTCGTTCTACCCGAATCCCGGGAGGCCCGGCAGCGCACCGGGGGCACCCCCTGGGTCGTTCACGACATTTTCTTGACGGGATCGCCGGACGTGGGAGGTTGCTGGCGCTACAGGCGTGTTGCGAACGGAGGGCGAAGTCACCATGGGTGCGGCGGTCGCGAGCTGGCAGACACTGGAGAACGTCACGGTGGAGTGCACCCACTGCGGCGTGATGATGACACTCCAGCCCGGAACCCGGGTGAAGTACTTCCGGTGTGGCTCATGCCACCGCTGGGTGTCCAGCACCTACAGCGAGGTCTTCCGCGCGGACGCGAAGATGCGCACGCACCCGGTGAAGGACACCGCGGACGCGGACGCGCGCTTCGTGGAGGTGAAGGACCGGCTGGACAAGTGGCTCACCGCCGTCCAGGAGCAGTGCCCGTACCAGACGATGGGCGTGTCGCCGTTGGATCCGCCGGACGTGATTCGCGCGCGCTTCCACGCGCTGGCCATGGAGCGGCACCCGGACCGGGGCGGCTCCGCGGAGCAGATGCGTGAGCTCAACGCCGCCTACGAGCGCATCCTCAAGCACCGTCAGCGCAAGCGGTTGGAGGCACTGGCCTCCGGCACGTCCGCGCGCGCCACGCCCGCGACCGTCCTGCCCGCGCGCAACAGGTAGAGCCAGAAGAGGGCTCCCAGCGACAGGCCCAGCCCCACCTTGGCCCAGGTGGGGAACAGGTGGCCCGGGGAGATGAAGCCCTCCACCGCGCCGATGGCGGCGAGGAAGGGCGCGCAGCCCACCACCAGCTTCACCGCTTCACGTCCCCGCGCCTGGAGCGCCTGCGCGCGCGGCAGCTCGCCGGGGTCGATGAGCGCCTGGCCCACCATCAGCCCCGCGCCGCCCGCGATGACGATGATGGACAGCTCCACCGGCCCGTGCGCGGCGATGAAGTCCAGGAAGCCCGCAGCCATGCCCTCGCGGAAGCACAGCGCGCCCACCGCGCCAATGAGCACGCCGTTGTTCACGAGCGTGAAGATGGGACCCACGCCCAACAGGATGCCGGACGCGAACGCGAACAGCGTGACGGTGAGGTTGTTGGTCGCGATGCCGGAGGCCACGGCGTTGGGTGGCGCCACGGACAACAGGTCATCCGTCCACATGCGCCCCTGCGCCACGTAGCGCCGCACGCCCTCCGGCACCAGCAGCTCCGCGCCGCGTGGCTCCAGCGTCACCACCAGCGCGCCCAGCAGCAGGCCCAGCACCAGCAGACCCGCGCTCACGCCCACGAAGCGCGCCTCGCGGCGCAGGGTGGCGGGGAAGTCTCGCCGGAAGAAGTCGCGCGTGGAGGCCCAGCGCTCGCGCGGCGGCTGATAGATGGCGCCGTACGCCTGCGCGCACAGCTGGTTGAGGAAGCGGTGCGCGTCCGTGCCTGGATAGAACGTCTGCGCCTGCGCCAGGTCCGCGGCGGCGCGCCGGTACAGCGTGTCCAGCGTGCGCAGCTCCGTGAGCCCCAGCCGGCCCGCGCGCTGGCGCGTCAGCAGCGCCTGGAGCGCGTCCCAGTCCGGCCGGCGCCGCGTGACGAAGGTGGGCAGGGGCGTGGCCATGTCAGTGGGCCGCCTTCGCGCGCGTGCGCAGGAAGGCCTCCGTGCCCTCCGCGGACTGGAGCACCCGCGCGCGCTCCTCGTCCGTCAGGGATGCACCCACGCGGTCCACCAGCCGGGTGCCCAGGCGCCGCCTCACCTCCGGCTCCAGGCCGGGCGCTCGCGCGAGGAAGGCCAGCACCAGCTCCACGTCCGCCGCGTCCAGGGGCCGCTGCATGCTGGCATCCGGCGCGGGCGTGGAGGCGGGCGCGGCGTCCGTCGCGGGGCCTTGTGTGTACTTGTCCAGGTCGATGGCCTCTTCGCGCACCAGCACGGTGCCGGCCAGCAGGTCCCCCAACCGGCGGTGCTTCGAGTCCAGCAGCATGGTGATGCAACCGGTGGCGTAGAGCACCGGCAGGAAGTCCACTGCACGGCAGAGGTTGCGCACCGCGCTTTCGAAGAAGCCCACCGGCGAGCCATCCTCGCGCACCACCCGGATGCGCATCACGCGCTTGCCGGGTGTCTGTCCATGGAAGAAGACCTCCGCCAGCGTCCAGTACAGCCATTGCGTGGCGAAGAGGCCCACCGCGAGCAGTGTCTGCGTGAGCCCCGACAGCGCCTGGAAGGCACCCAGCACGTCGGACACCAGCAGCGTGATGACGAAGTAGAGCGCCACCCAGAAGAAGAACAGCAGGCTCGCGTCCACCAGCCACGCGAGACAGCGGTAGCCGATGCCGGCCACGGGCAGGGAGAGCGCCACCCGCTCGGGCGTGGCGACGTCGACATGGGGTGCGGGGGCGGAGGGAGTCATGCGCGTGGGACGCACAGCATACGCCCTTGGCGTCCAGTACGCGCCATCTCCGCGCGGCCCGGCTCCCGTGCCTGGGCATTGTACGAAACACCGAGCGAAACATTGAAATGTGGACGCAGGATGCGTGTCCCGCGGACGACAGCGATCACGACCTGACGGACGAGGCCCTGGATTTCGATGCGTTCCGTGCGCAATTGACAGTCCCGACAGGGGCGGTTCGCAAGAGGCCTTGGATGATGTTAGGGTCTCGGTTGGCTGGAATTGCCTGAAACGGAAAAGGAGGAACGGCCCGGATGGGCCAGTTCGGCAGTCGCAAGCGCAGTCCGCAGGGCAGCACTGACAAGACCCCCGGATGGAGTTGAAGCGCGGTTCTCGCACGCTCAGCACTGGCGGAAGTTCCGCCGCGGTTCCACCGACTCCGGGGCAGGTTGAAGTCGACAGGTAGCATTGAAAGCAATTCGCCACGACGGCTGGGGGGCCATCGCATGGCAGCGAATCAATCGGCAGTTCGTATTTCGATTCTCGAAGGACCGTGGGCGGCCTGGCAGGGCCTGTCCGACGGGCTTCGGGGTGAGGGTCATTCCACTTCGGTGACGCGCGACGTGCGCGGCTTCCTGGACGGGCTCGGCACGGATCCACCGCAGGTGGCCATCCTCGACGTGGAGAGCGATGGCGAAGCCGCCATCGGATGCTCCGTGACGGAGGGGCTCAACCTGCTGCGTGAGGCCCGCAAGCGCCGGCTGGAAGTGCGCATGCTGCTTCTGTCCGCGGTGAGCACGCCGGAGGTCATCTCCCAATGCTTCGACGAAGGGGCTTCGGGGTACCTCTTCCGCGCGGGGCTGGGCGTGAACGCGGTGTCCTCCGCGGTGCAGTCGCTGGTGAGGGGCGAGCGCCTCTTCCCAGTGCAACTGCTGCGCAACGACTTCGAGCATCCGCCGGTGACGTCACCCACGGCGAGCGTGCTCTTGCTGCTCACACAGCGGGAGCGCGAGGTGCTCCAGTACGTGGCGGGCGGGGCGGACAACCTGAAGATCGCCGCGCACCTGCAAATCGCCGAGCGCACCGTGAAGTCACACGTCACGCAGCTCTACCGCAAGCTGGGCGCGGAGAACCGCACCCAGCTCGCCCTGCGCGCCTGCCACCTGGGCGTCAGGCCTCCGCCGGACCTCTGACGGGGACGGCCCACCCTCCCCGTTGAAGCGGGGAGGGCGTGGTGGGGAAGCGCGCGCGGCCCTCAGTTCTTGTTGCGGGCCGCGTCCTCTTCCATCTTCTTGCGGAGGCTCAAGGGACGCATGTCCGTCCAGACCTCCTTGATGTACTCCAGGCACTCGGCCTTCAGGCCCTGCTTGCCGGCATCCTTCCAGCCCAGCGCGTTCTCACGGTCCGCGGGCCAGATGGAGTACTGCTCTTCGTGGTTGACGACGACCTTGTACACGGTCGTGTCTTCGCGCTCGTCGCTCATCGGGGTGACTCCTGGAAGCAGGGGACCCCCTTTCGTCGCACACCCGGGGAAAAGCGGTCAAGGTAGGCGATTGCGACAAATCCCGAGCCTTCCCGTGAGGGTGGATCCGCGCCCGGCCGCTCGCCGGGGTTGCGCCCGGAATCCGCGTTCGTGACACGAGCGGCGTGGGGCACGGATACTCGGCCGCATGCGCATCTGGAAGAACGCCGTGGCGGGGCTCCTGCTCCTGGTGGGAGGCGTCTGGGCCTCGCTGGCCCTGGCCCTGACGGGAACCGGCCCGGAGGGGCCGCACGTGGCCCGGGTCCTCGTGGCGGGGGCCCTGGTGGCCGGGGCGGTGGCCGCGTGGCGGTGGCGTTCGCGGCGCTGGGGCGTGGCGGTGATGCTGCTGGGGGGCCTGTCCGTCCTGGGCTGGGTGCGGACGTTCCAGCCCTCCAACACGCGGGACTGGGCGCCGGACCTGGCGCGGGCGCCGTGGGCGGAGGTGGCCGGCTCCCAGGTGACGGTGCACGACGTGCGCGACTTCCGCTACCGCGGCACCACGGACTGGGACCCCGCCTGGTACACGGCCACCTACGACACGGACGCGCTCACGGAGGCGTCGTTCATCGTGGAGCCCTTCTCCGGGTTCTACGGCGCCGCGCACACGATGGTGAGCTTCGGCTTCCAGGACGGCCGCCACGTGGTGTTCTCCGTGGAGGTGCGGCGGGAGCAGGGGGAGACGTTCTCCGCGGTGGGCGGGCTGTTCCGCCGCTTTGAAATCACCTACGTCGTGGGCGACGAGCGGGACCTGGTGCAGCTGCGCTCCAACTTCCGCCATGACGACGTGTATGTGTATCCGGTGACGGCGTCCAAGGAGCGCATCACCGCGTTCTTCATGGACATGGTGCAGCGGATGAACGGGCTGCACACGCAGCCGGAGTTCTACGACACGCTCACCAGCAACTGCACCACCAACCTGGTGCACCACTTCGAGAAGGTGGCCACGAAGGACGTGCCGTACGACCACCGCACGCTGATGCCCGCGTTCGCGGACGAGCTCGCGTACGAACTGGGCATCATCGACACGGACGTGCCGCTGGCGCAGGTCCGCCAGCGCTACCACATCAACGCGCGCGCACTGGCGGCGCAGGGGCGGGACGACTTCTCCGCCCGCATCCGCGCGCCGTTGGAGACCGCCACCGCGCCCGTGCCCTGACGTCTGGCGCCGTCTGGCTTCAGGTGCCCGTCGCGGCCTGGGGCGCCGGGGCCGCGGGGCCGTGCTTCAGGTGCTTGTCGTAGTGGGCCTCCAGCGCGGTGAAGTAGCCGCGCTCCTCAAACAGCTCCTGGATCAGCCGGTCGGTGAGGGACTTCACCTCCGCGTTCTCACCCTTCGGGTCGGGCACGCGGGCGCCGCCGTGCTTCGGATCCAGGAAGGCGCGGGTCGCCTCCGCCATCAGCACCCGGCTGCTCCGGAAGATGCGGCGCAGGGCCTGGTTGATGGGGCGGGAGTCCATCTCCGCGCAGGAGGCGACGATGGCGGCCTGCACCTTCTGGGGCGCGTCCCCCTGGAGCGAGGCCGCGTCCAGGTCACCGCGCTGGAGCGCGTGGTGCAGCAGGTAGCCGTGGTGCAGGCACACGCTGGTCAGGTCCACGCAGTCCTTCACCCAGAGGACGAAGAAGACCTTGCGGAACACCTTGCGCACCGGGAAGAGGGCCACGGCCTTGAGATAGGACACCAGCCGTCCGCCCAGGCTGCGCGCGTCGTACGAGCCGGCGAGCACCGCCACGGCCTTGTCCGGCGCCTTCAGCCCCCGCTCCTTGAGCTGGTCGCGCACGGACTGCTCGCGCACCTGGCGCAGGGCGTAGTCGTCCAGGAAGGGCACGGGGATGAGCGGGGTGAGGCCGGCCGCCACGGCGTGGAAGGCCACGCGGGCGAGCGAGGGCGGCACGGCGTCGGGCGGACGGGAGGTGGAATCGGCCATGGTGTATTTCATAACGCCTTCCTCGCCCGCCGCCTTCCGCCGGTAGAGTGCGAATGTCCTGAACCCGGCGCGGATGGCGCGGGGCAGGGAAAGGCGTGACTCCGGATGAAGGCGAAGCAGGAACTCCCCATCGTGCCGTTCGCGTCCGAGAAGGCCTGGGAGAAGTGGCTGGAGAAGCACCATGCCGACTCGCCGGGCGTCTGGGTGAAGATCGCGAAGCTTGAGTCCGGCATCGCGTCCGTGACGTATGCCCAGGCGCTGGAGGTGGCGCTCTGCTACGGCTGGATTGACGGACAGAAGGGCGCGCTCGACGCGGAGTACTTCCTCCAGCGCTTCACGCAGCGCAATCCGCGCAGCAAGTGGTCGAAGATCAACTGCGGCAAGGTGGAGGCCCTGATCGCCTCCGGACGGATGAAGCCCGCGGGCCTGCATCAGGTGGAGGCGGCCCGCGCGGATGGCCGCTGGGAGGCCGCGTATGCGGGGTCCAAGACCATCGAGGTTCCGGAGGATCTGACCCTGGCGCTCGCGAAGAACCCGAAGGCGAAGGCGTTCTTCGCCACGCTCAAGCGCGCCAACCGCTACGCCATCCTCTTCCGGCTCCACGACGCGAAGAAGCCGGAGACGCGCGCGCGGCGGCTGGAGAAATTCGTCGCGATGCTGGAGGCCGGGGAGACGATCCACGGCTGAGGCAGGAGGCCCGTGCTCACGGTCGCGGGCCTCTCTTCGATATCCGTCGGAGGGTGCTGGACAGACAACTGCGTTCACCGCGCCGTTGCATGTCTGGGATGAAGCGATTCCCTCTCAGTGAAGCCAGACGCTCGCGCAGACCAGAAAGAGGGATGGCGCAGGGCGGCGGGCTACTTCGGCCCGCCCATGACTTCGATCGTGTGCTTGAGCCGTTCCAGGCCCAGGCGCACCAGGGCGCCGCGCAGGTCGGGCTGGCCCAGGAAGGCCTTCTTGAACACGTCGCGCTCCAGCTTGAGGAGCGTGCAGGGCGTCACGGTGCGCACCGTGGCGGTGGCCAGCCGGCTGCGCAAGAGCGAGATCTCCCCGAACAGGGCGCCTTCCTCCAGCGTGGGGTAGGGGGACTGGCGGCCGTCGTCGTGCGTGTGGAAGACCTCGCACTGGCCCCGGATGAGGACATAGAGCGCGTCCCCCGGCTGGCCCCGGGTGAGCAGCGTCTCTCCGGCGGGGACGGTGCAGGGCACGAAGGCATCCCCCAGCTCGTGCTGCACCTCCGGGGGCAGGGCGGCGATGAGCGGGTTGCTGCGCAGCGCGTCCGCGAGCAGGCGCTCCCGGGCGGTCACCTGCATCTGCTCGCCCTTCACGCCGTAGTCCTTGCCCAGCTCCCGGACACCGGCCTGGGTGAGCTCCAGCAGCACGGTGTCCTCCGCCGTGACGATGGTGGCGGTGCGCTGCGTGCCGGTGAGCAGCGCCAGCTCGCCGAAGAACTCGCCGGCCCCCAGGCGGCCGACCTCCGTGTTGGTGCCGTTGTCGCCGCCACGCATCACCGCGACGCGGCCCTCCAGCACGACGAACATGGAGTGTCCCGGGTCACCCTCGCGCACCACCACCTGGCCGGCGGGCAGGTGGTGGTGCGCGAGGGTGACC
>NZ_RAWE01000324.1 GCF_003611695.1 Corallococcus carmarthensis
AGTCGGGGGCGTGCCGGTGGGATGGGGGGTGGGGTACCAGGTCGGTGGACTGCCGTTCTTCTTCGTCGCGAGGATCCTGAACAACGACCTGCGTCGAGCGGACCCGGCGTCGCTGAGACAGCGCCTGGAGGCGGAGTACTCCATCTCCCATCTGATTCTGGCTGAGCTGGGACGGCGCGGCGAGCACCTGGCGAGGTACGAGGAGCCCATCCTCCAGTTGCTGCGGTCCGAGTCAGGGGACCCGCGGCGGCATGGGTGGGCGAGCCTCCGGTACTTCTACCCCGCTCGAGCGGAAGCGCTGGCGGACTACAAACCCGAGGCTTCGGCCGAGGAGTGCCGACGACAGGTGGAGGAGGTCCTCACCCGGTCAGCCGGTTGAGCAGGCGCCGACCGGAATCGGCGGTGAGGTGAAGCCCAACGAGACCTGCACGAACCCTCCGCGCGCGAAGTAGGGTGCGCGCATGCTCAAGGTCTATGGCTTCTCCCGAGTGAACAAGATGGCCCGCGGCAAGACCCGCGACCTGCGCGTGCTGTGGGCGCTGGAGGAGATGGGGCTGCCGTACGAGGTCGTGGGGATGGATCATCCGCAGCAAGACCTCGATACGCCCGCGTATCGCGCGCTGAATCCGTTCGGACAGATTCCGGTGATCGACGACGACGGCGTGGTCGTCACCGAGTCAGGCGCGATCCTGCTCTACCTCGCCCGCAAGAGCGGCAAGCTGATGCCGCGCGACCTGGCCGGCGAAGCGCAGGTGCTGCGCTGGTGCGTCGCGGCGCTGAACACGATCGAAGTCCCGATCCTGACCGCGTGGTTCGTCGACCTGAACGGCGGCAAGGGCACCCAGGCAAGCGATGCGCTTCACCAGTGGGGGAGCATGCGCCTGAAGCAGCTCGACGGCTGGCTCGCGGGCAGGGAGTTCGTCGCGACCGACGAGTTCACCGTCGCGGACCTCTTGATGACGCATGTGCTGGGCGCCGGCACCGACGAGAGTGTCGTCAAGGACCATCCCAACGTGCTCGCCTTCCAGCGGCGCTGCATCGCGCGCCCGGCCTGGAAGAAGGCGTTCGACGCCTACTGCGACCGCGTCGAAGCGGGCTGAGCGCGGGGCGCGGCGCTGACGAGCGGGCGGGCTCAGCGCCAGGCGTGCCGCAGCAGGCGGGCGGAACGGCGTGCGCTCAGCAGGCGGCGGAGGCCGACGAGGAGGATCGCCGTGCCCGCGAGCCACTGCGCTCCCCGGATGATGCGATTGACGTCCACGGCGGGCACCCAGGTGACGTTGCCCTCGCGGATGACGAAGGCACCCGCGGGGCTGGCCTTCAGACCGAAGCCACTGCCGGAGCCGCTGCCCTTCACGGCCTCGCCCTCCACTCCGGCCTGCTGGAGCGCCGCCGGCCCCTCGCCGCCCCCTCCGCCGCCTCCGCCGGCCACCAGGGCCGCGGGAATCACGGTGATTCCGCCCTGCTGGATGGCCTCTCCGTAGACGCGCTTCACGGTGATGCTGTCGCGGGCCCGGTCGATGACCTCATTGACGTCCATGGCGTCCCCCCAGATGGGATGTCGGTGTCCTCTCAGCGAGAGGTGGACACGGTGCGGCATGAGGACCGGATGGGCAGGCTGGCGGGCCGTGGGGCGACACGGGGAGCAGGGGCTCGGGCTTCACCGTCAGGCCGCTGCCGGCACCGCGAGCTCAGGACTTCTTGTACTCCAGCGCCAGCAGCGCCTTGCGTTGCTCCGGCTCCAGCCGCTCAATGGCATAGCGCAGGGTGTCCCGCTGCATCCCGGAGATGTTCTCCTGGATGAACCTCACCACCGCCTCCCGGTGGTGGTCCGCCGCTTCCTTCAGCAGCCACCCCACGCTCTTCTGCACGTACGGCTCTGGATCCGATAGCAATTGGCGCGCATTGCCGAGGATCACCTCGCGGGGCAGCATGTATGTGGATGAGCGGATCTCGCGGCTCACGAACTTCACGAGCGCGACGTTCGCCGCCCTCCGGCACCAGGGGGACCGGGACCCGGTCCAGTGCTGGATCCGGGTGATGGCGGGCGTCCGGGTGAGGAAGAACGGATACATCACCGTCAGACACAGGTCGTCGCACTGGGCCCAGGACCAGACGGAGTGCTCCAACCAGTACCGGAAGCGGTCGAGCAGCGATTCGTCGAACGCGCGCCGGACCGCCTTGCGGACCATGGCAAACCCCAGGAGCACCTCCTCATGGTGGGTCGCCTGGGCAAGCAGGTCCTCGGTCACCGCCAGGCAGTCCTCGGGCGACAGGCCCTTCTGTTTGACGAGCGCATCGGCGATGCGCCGCACCTCCGCGTTGCTGACCCCCAGGGCTCGGATGTCCGTGGGGAAGTAGCGGCGTGTCGCCTCGGCGACGCGGGGGGCGCTCCGCGACTTCAGGGTGCTTCGAAGTTCGTCGCTCACGGCATGGAGCGCGCGCATGGGCCAATCCTGCGAATGGAGGGCCCAGGGTTGTACAGACGTCTGGCCAACAACACCAGCGCCTGTGTCAGCGGCCGTCCTCGCGCTGCCGCCGGCGGAACTCCTCCACCTGCCTCTATCCTTCTTGTTCGTCGACGCGGGCCAGCCGCACCCGGGAGTGCTCCGCGGTGTCCTCCGAAGAGAGCGGCTCAATGCGCAGCCGGGTATGCAGGCGCGAGTAGAGGCTGCGGTTGTGCCGGCGCAACCAGTCGCGACTCCAGTTCCGGAAGCCCGACGAGGATGCGCGACAGCAGCGCACGCGAGTCCCACTGGTAGTTGAGCAGGATATGCAGGTGGTCCAGCATGTCCTGGTGCAGCAGGTGGGCCTCGTCCAGCAGGAAGACGGGGTGCAGCTTCTCGACACCCAGTTGCTCGACATGAGGCGTCCCCTCGAGGGATCGCACGGCCATGGAATGGACCAGTGACAAAGCCAATCATGTCGGCCCTGGATGACGGCCGGTGTCCGCCCTCGCAGTAAAGCATTGCAGGTGTCATTCGGGTCCCCTGTGAGTCGGCCTGGACTCGGAATGTGGCAGGTTTATTCTAGAAATCCTGTTTCGGATGGAAGAGCGGGGACGGTATTGTGAATCCGATTCCCCACTGCGGGAACCCATTCCAAGGATTGCCATCTCGTGAAAAATGAATACCAGAAGTCAGCACTGCTCTGGCTGCTCTGTCAGGCCGTTGCCCTGAGCGCTTGTGGCCCTGAGGCCGACCTTGAGGCCGTCTCGGAGCTCCGCGCCCAGGAACAGGGGACCTACGGCGCGGACCTGGGCCGCAGGGTCGGAGCGGGCATTGCTTCGATCAACACCTGCGGTCTGGCCAACGACTTCACCCCCACCTGTTCGCCCAGCTCCACCGCTCCGGAGATCGCGTACATCTGGACCGCGCCCTGGACGGCCAACTACACGTTCACCACGCAGGGCTCGAACTTCGACACCGTCCTGGAAGTCCGTCCCTACAACGACACCACTCAGTCGTTCGGGTGCAATGACGACTCGAACGGTACGGTCCAGTCCTCTGTCACCACCCATCTGACGGCCGGTCAGACGGTGTACCTCATCGTCGATGGGTACGGCGCGAGCTGCGGCGGCGCGCAGGTCAACATCTCCTCGGATGTCCACATGCTCTTCGGGGGCATGTATGGGCTGCGTGACAACGGCGTCTATGTCAATCCCTACACGGGTGCGACCTCCTGCCCCTCGGGCTACACGTCCTACCAGGTGCTGGGGTCCTACAACATGGACTACAACCTGTACTTCTGTGGGCGCTTCGCGGACGGGGCCACCGAGCCGGTCGCCGAATTCGCGGGCGCCTTTGGCTGGCACTCGGCCGGGACCTACCCCAATCCCATCACCGGCGGCAACTCCTGCCCCAGCGGATTCCTGACCACGTCGACGCTGGGTTCCTACAACATGGACTACGAAGTCCGGTACTGCCACCGTCAGCACGTGGCCGGTGCTCGGGACCGCTACCGGTTTGGTGGGATGTATGGCTTCCGGAACGGCGGAGTGTATGTGAATCCCATCACCGGCACGACGTCCTGCCCGAATGGGTTCACCGCGTCCCGCGTCCTGGGGACCTACAACAAGGACTACGAAGCCTTCTTCTGCTACCGCGACATCGGCCCGTAGTTCCTTCGTGCCGTCCGCGCTGACGCGTGGCTGGACGTCCACGCGTCAGCGGGGGACCAATGACAACCCGGTCGTGAACAAGTTCCACAGCCCGGAGTGAGCCGCCGTCTCAACACCCGCGGCAACCACAGTCTTGCCAGGGGCCGGCGATGAAGAGGGAGCTCATTTCCCGGGGGACGCCAAGCTTCCCGAGGACCTTCACTGCATTGGCATTCCCGGCATCCAGCGCGAGCGACTTCCTGTAGCTCGCGATGGCCGCTTCCTTCTGGCCCAGTTGGAGCTGTGCTTCGCCCAGGCTGTCGTAGGCATTCGCATCCGCCGGGAAGAGCCTCGCGTTCGCATCGAACACCCGCACCGCATCCGCGCCCTTGGCGTCCGCCAGCAGCCGGTAGCCGAGCTGGTTCAGCTGCCCTGGCTCCAGGCCCTTCATGCCCTCGCGATGCTTCGTGGTGTACCAGGCGAGCGCGGTGTCGACGCCTTTGAGCCGCATGAGCACATCCACCTGGGCGGACGGGGACGCGGGCTGGGGCTTGAACCCGGTCCAGGCAGACTCCGCCGCCACGCTGGCGATGAGACGGTCGAAGAGCAGGAATCCGTTGCGGAGTTGGCCATGACGACCACGCCGCTGCCCGTGTCACTGAAGGCCGTGAACGCGTCCTGGAAGCCTTCATCCGAGCCTCCGTGACGGAATTGGCCGGTGCCCGGTTCCACCTGGAAGCCCAGTCCGAACGGCTCCGACTGCTGCGTCAGCATCTGCTTCGTCATCGCCTGTGATAGCACGCGCTTGGACTTGCCTGCCTTCGCGCTGGAGATCGAGCGCGACCCGCGCGAGGTCGGACGGCGTGGTCCACGGTCCGGCCGCTGCTCGTAGGAACTGCGGGTCATGCCGAGCGGCTTCCGCACCGTCTCGCGCATGAGCTGGGGGAACGGCTTCTGGAGCTGAGCCACCATCATCAACTGGACGATGGACGTGCCGCCGCCGCTGTAGTGCGTCTTCGTGCCGGGAACGATATCGACGCGCACCGGGGCGGCGTTCGCGGGCGCCACACCCTCCAGCACCTGCACCAGCGTGGGCACGGAAGCGTCGACGGCCAGGGCCGTGACTGGCTTGCTGATGGAGCCCGCCTGGAACAGCGTCTCCAGGGTGACGGGCTCTGGACCACCGGCCTCCCTCACGCCATGGGTCCTGGCCCCGACGATGGCGTGCTTGTCGAAGACGGCGATGCTCAGCCCGGGGATCCGGTACAGCGCCATCCACTGAGGGAGCGTCAGGCGCTGGGGCTCCTCGCCTTCGATGACGACCGGGGCCAGGCCCGCCCCCACTCGCGCCGCGCGGGCCGCCTGGGCAGGGCTGGCCAGCCATTGCGTGGCGGGATTCTTCGTCTCCTCCTACGCGAGGGCCGCACCTCCCAATCCGGACAGGGCGGCCACGAGCGCGAGGCGGGACAGGGGACGACGCATGGGCTCACCGACCCCCTTTTCCTGAGGGAGCCAGGTGCCCGCTAGACTGCGCCGATGCCAGGACATGCCACCATCCAGGTCTTGTTCATCGATGCTGAGACGAACCGCCCTCTCGGCGAGGTGAAGCTCCCCGTCGAAAATCTGCCCGCGAGCTTCGAGGCCGCGACCCAGCTCGAGCTGGGAGGCAGGTCCTACGAAGTCGTCTCCGCTACGCCCAGGACGGTCGGGGAGTTCCAGGCGATGGGCACCCTGCGGCTTGCGCTGCGGGAGGTGAAGGTGACCCTGGTAGACCCTGGCTCCATTCTCTATTCGCTGCCCACCATCGAAGGGGTGCTCCCCGCCATCGCGGAGGGATCCACGAAGCAAGGCAGGCGGATGCTGGAGTTCCACGAGGACGACTGGCGGCAGGTGGAGTTCGTGGCGCTCACGCTCCAGGTCCCCATCCAGGCGGAGCTGAAGTCCATTCAGCAGATACACAGCGGGCATCGCAAGGCAGCCGGATTCGACGCGCTCCACCTCCGTGGGGGCGTGCCATCCCCCCTGGAAGGCGTGCGGCTCACGCTCGCGGACCTCCGGGGTGCGCTGGGTGAGACAGCCGCATGGCAGGACGGCCTTTCGTTCCAAGGTGTCGCGGGGCTCATCGCGGGCGGCTTCGCGGTCCAGATGTCCCCCGCGTTGTGGCTCTACGGCACCGAGCGCGAGGGGCACGTCACCGCGCTGGGCCTCCAGCAAACAGGCACCCGCGCCGATCTCGAAGGCGTTGGACGCATGCTCGCGGCACTCGCCTCCCGGTATCAGCTGGGCCTTGTCGACTGGTGCCGGGCTGCTCAGGTTCCGACCTCGCCCCAGCACGTCCACGACTGGTTGACCGGGCGAAGCTGAGCCCACGGGGCGTTGCCTCAGGCAGGCACGAGCATGGGCCGTCACGACTTCAGGAGGCCTTGCTTCCCGGTCGTCTCTGCGTAGTGGACGCTGCCTTCGTGCATCACCGTCACCGTGGCGATGCCCGAGTGCGGGTGCCACCCGAAGTCCATGGGTGTGGGCAACGGCCGCTCGCGCTAGTCGGAGCAGCGGTCGGAGACCTCGTCCTGGGGACGGGCCCTCAACCCCCATCGTGCGATGAGCCACGGTGGATGGCTTGCTTCCGTTCGGGGCCGGTGGGGTGGCTGTGGCGCAGCCTTACGGACGTACGCCGACAGCCCCTGGTCCGGGAAGGACGTCGCGCTCAGCAGAACCTTCTGACCAACGAAAGGCAGTAGCTCACTGCCTGCGAGAAGGTGCACTGACCGTTATTGACACACTGATAGGTGCCGGTGGTGGGCGACGTACACCATTGGAGGTCGACGTGGCAGTTGGCCCCAGTGGCGGTGACGCGCCCCGTCTCGTCCTCCTGGATGACAGGAGGGATGTCTTCGCCGGCCACGTCCTCGAGCGTCGCGAGATTTCCGTCGGGCAGGGTGGCGACCTCCTCCTGTTCCTCCAACCCAGGCAATTCCCCGACTCCTCCACAACCCACGAGCGCAGTGACGACCATCGACAGCAAGACATACTTTTTCACGAGGTGCTCTCCAGTGTTTGTTCGGCGCGTGTTTGTGTCTCAGTGGAGCGGCGGGTCCGCCCTTCGTAGGGAGAACCGCGCCTCCAATAAGGAGAGCCGCAAAGCCGAGAGCCGTCCCAGAAAAGAATTTCGAGGGATTTTCGTGCCGAGGTTTCTACCCGGTCAGGACGTGGACTGAGATCGCGGTGCGGATGAAGTGAGCAGGGGGAGTCCGTTGACCGGGTAAGGAGGTGTCGCCTGCCATGTCCGGGCGTATCGGCGGGAGAGAGGCCAGGCGGAGGGTGAGGGCGGGTGCAGAGGAG
>NZ_RAWE01000325.1 GCF_003611695.1 Corallococcus carmarthensis
TTCCTTGTTCGCGGGGGCCGGGGCGGGCGCGCCGGACTCGCGGAGCGGCAGGCCCATGACCATGGGGACTTCGTCGGGCCGCATGTCCGGTTCGGTCTTGACCAGCCGCGTGTCCATCCCGTCGGAGTCCAGGGCCATGCCCATCACCACGGGCGGGTCCTCCGAGCCTTCCTTCGCGGGGGGCGCGGCGGCTTCGTCGGACGCGGCCTGGGCGGCGGGCTTCGCGGGCGGCTTGGGCACCGGCGCGGGCTTGGACGCCTCCGGCATGCCCAGGTTCGCGAGCCGGTTCGTGGGCGTGCCCGTCATCGTGACGTCGGGCGGCTCGCTGGCGGCCTCCACCGGGACGTGGCCCCGCTTCTCCAGGAGCGAGTCGTAGAGGTCCAGCAACTTGCCCCGGATGAGGCCCGCGTCCAGCACCTTCTCCGCGAACGCACGCCCGGCCCGGCCCAGCGCCACGCGGCGGGGCACGTCGCGCGCCAGGTCCAGGATGCGCTCGGAGAGGGCGCGGCTGTCGCCCGGGGGGAAGAAGACGGCCGCTTCCTTCGGAATCAGCTCGCGGGTGACGGGCAGGTCCGCGGCGATGACCGGCCGGCCGGCGGCCAGGTACTCGGAGACCTTGGCCAGCGGTCCACCCTGGAGCCGGTTGCGCTCCGAGTCGTCCAGCGGCAGCACCCCCACGTCCGCCAGCGCCAGCACCTTCACCAGGTCGTCGTGCGAGACGGGCGGCTGGAAGTCGACCTTCTCCTTGATACCCAGGTCGTTGACCAGGTCCTCGAGATGGGGCTTCCAGTCCGGGTGGTGCGCGCCCACCAGCGTCAGGCGCACGTCCACCTGCTGGGCCGCGAGCGCGGTGGCGCGCAGCAGGGTGGGCAGGCCCTGCCAGCCCACGTGGCTGCCCAGGTACATCATCCTGAGCGGAGAGCCGTCCGGGGCGCCGAGCACCTCCGGGTCGTACGGCTTCAGGTCCACCGGCGCGCGCAGCGTGCGCAGCTGGTCCTCCGCCGCGCCCAGCCCCTGGATGTACGCGCGCGTCGTCTGCGACCCGGTGACGACGAGGTCCGCGTTCATCAGGCAGAACAGCTCCTGGCGGCGGATCTTCGACAGGAAGCGGCGGTCCCCGTCCGTCTGCGGATGGGTGTAGCGCAGCTCCTGCGAGGGGAAGGTCTGCGCCTCATAGATGAGGCGGTAGCCGTAGTCCGCCTTCAGCTCGCAGAGCGCGTAGCCGCCGAAGGGGTCCGTGAAGTGGGCGAGGGCGTAGTCCTCGCTTTCCAGCTGCCGGCGCACGGCCCGTTCAAAGGACTGGATGCGCGACGCCAGGTCCCCGGAGCCTACCGGGACGCGGAGCAGCCGGGCGCCCTGGTACTTCTCGATATGGGAGTGGTCGGGCGTCTTCGCCGACAGCACCACCACGGAGAAGCGATCAGGCAACGCCTTCAGATACTCGGTCAGTCGGCGTGAGGAGCCAGACGGGCCGGGGATGACGTCAAAGCTGCACAGGAGAAGTCTGGGCAGGTCACTCAAGCGGTCGCAGGATACTTGGACACGGGTGAGGTGTCATCGGCCGTGACGGAAGATGAGCGGGGTCGGCGGAACAACACATCCCGTGACGGATGCGTTGACCCCCTGTATGCCGCGTCATAACGAGGCGAGGTGTCCATGGATGAGCGGAAGGGCGTCACCGTGAGCTACCTGCGGCAGCTGGCCCGGAAATACCTCCGGGACGGGGCTGGCGCGTCCCGCGGGCGGGAGATTGTCACCGCGCTGGCCGAGCGCATTCCCGCCCTGGGGCGGCTCGCGCGCATGGCCGGCCTGACGACGTCCCGGCGCGGCTCGGGTGACGTGGGCGGCGAGGAGCGCGTGCTGGATTCCGGCCGGGCGGATTCCCGTCCCGTCCCTGGCCCGGCCCCCGAGACCGTGCCCCTGCCGCCGCCCGAGAGCCCCGCCGCATCACAGCCACGGGAACTTTCCGAGGAGCCCATCACCGAGCCCAGTGGTGGCCCCAAGACGCGGCCCGCACGGGTGGTGACGTTCCACGCCCGAGGCAAGGCGCGGCGCGACCCGGACGACGAGGACACGCTGCCCCTGGCGCCCGATGCGCCGACGCCGCGGCCGTCGAGCGCTCCCTCGGAGGACGTGCCCGCCGCCGCGAAGCCCGCGCCTGCCGCCTCCGAGCCGCCGCATGCCGCCGAGCCCCTGGTGGAGGGGTTCTTCGTGACGAAGATGGCGGGGGAGAAGGAAGCGCGCCGCCACCACCTCCTGGAGGAGCAGGCGCCGCGCCTGCCTCCCGCGGACGCGTCGCCGGAGCGGGACGAGCGCCTGGCGATGCTGCCCCTGGACTACCAGGACGACGCGATGGTGCTGCTCGCGAGGGATCCGCACACGCTCTTCGTCTTCTGGGACTTCAGCGACGCGAGCCGGAACCGGGCGTTGGACGACCTGCCGTCGCCGCGCGCGGTGATGAAGGTGTTCGACGGCGAGGGCGTGTCGCGCGAGGTGGACTTCGCGCTGGAGTCGCGCAGCTTCTATCTGCAGGGCATGACGCCCGGGCGCACGTACCGGGTGGAGGCGCACTTCGTCGGTTCGGATGGACGGTCGCGCCGCATCGGACATTCGTCCAATCGGGCCACGCTGCCGCCCTCGGGCCCGTCGACGGACACGTCCATCCGCTTCCTGCGCATGCCGCCTCCGCCCGTGGTGGACCGGCTGCGCGCGGCGGCCGTGCCCGCGGCGGTGTCCGCACGCGTCCCCCGGGTGGAGGAGCGCGAGTACGTGACCTGGCGCCGGGTGCAGCTGCCGGGCAGCGCCGGGGTGGTGGACGTGCCGGAGGTCCACCGCGAGCGCGACGAGACCTATTATGTCGATGCGCCGCGAGTCCCGGGCGCTTCGGATCAGCGCTACGCGGAAGAGGCTTATCTGGAGAGCGCGCCGCGTGCGCCGGGGGCTTCGGACCAGCGTTACGCGCGCATCGGGGAGGCAACGCTCGGTGAGGGCGCGGTGCTGGCGCCCGGGGCCTCGGATCAGCGCTACCTGTCCGTGGAGCGGGCGCCGGGCGCTTCGGACCAGCGCTACGGGCAGGGTGGGAACGCGCGCTATCTGGAGGTGCCACGTGCTCCGGGCGCTTCGGATCAGCGGTACGGGCAGACGCTGCTTCCGGGCGGCGTGTCGGAGTACCGCTATCTGGAGGTGCAGCGGGCACCGGGCGCTTCGGAGCAGCGGTACGTAGAAGGCGCGGCAGGGCAGGGGTATCTGGAAGTACCGCGTGCCCCGGGTGCTTCGGACCAGCGCTACCTGAGCGTGGCTCGGGAAGCGGGCGCTTCGGAGCAGCAGTACCTGACGGTGCCTCGGGCCGCGGGCGCTTCGGATCAGCGCTACCTGTCCGTGGATCGCGCGACGGGGGCTTCGGATCAGCAGTACCTCACCGTGCCCCGGGCGGCGGGCGCTTCGGATCAGCGCTACCTGTCCGTGGATCGTGCGACGGGTGCTTCGGATCTGCAGCCCCTCACGGTTCCGCGAGCGGCCGAGGCTTCAGGCGCTCGCTATCTGGAGGATGCGCTCGCGCAGCTGGCCGCACCTTCATCACAGGGTGAGGTGCTGGAAGCTCGGGATCTGCCCCTGTCGCGTCCCGGCGCCGTGGCGACCGCGACTCCCGTGGGTGCCCAGGCTTCGGTCTCCTCTGGGACTCCTGCTCCGGACGCGTGGCGGCCCTCGGAACCCGAGCCTCCCAAGGACCCGTGGGCCTTGAGCGTGGCGCGGGGCCCCACCGCTTCCGAACAGCGCGCGCTCGACAGGGCCCGCGAGACCGCCGAGGCAGCTCGAAAGGACGTGCCGGCCTCCGTGCCCCCGAGCCCCGCGCCCGCGAAGGCCGAGGCGCCCGCCGCTCCGGCCCCTGCTCCCGCCGCTCCTGCCTCCAAGGTGGAGACCCCGGCGGTTCAGGGCGCCGCTCCTCCGGCGGCGGCCAAGAACCCACCGGAGCCCAAGTCTCCGGGCTCCAAGTCGTCCTCCAAGTCCCGGCCTTCGCGCCGCGGACGGAAGTGAACCCGCACGGCCTCTCCGACCGACCTATGAGCCTGGGCTCCCTCGCGCTGGTCCTTCACGCGCACCTGCCGTTCGTCCGCCACCCCGAGTACGAAGACTTCCTCGAGGAAGACTGGCTCTACGAAGCCATCTCCGAGACGTACCTGCCGCTGTTGCGCGTGTTCGACACGCTGGTCGAGGACCGCGTCCCCTTCCGGGTGACGATGACGCTCTCGCCCACGCTCGTGTCGATGCTCAACGACGACCTCCTGCGTGAGCGCTACGCCCGGCGGTTGGACCTGCTGTGCGAGCTGGGCGCCCGCGAAGTCCACCGCACCCGCGACGACGCCACCTTCCACCCGCTGGCCGTCTTCCACCGAGACCACTTCGAATCGCTGCGCCTCGCGTACCACAACCACTACAAGCGCGACCTCGTGGCCGCGTTCCGCAGGCTCCAGGACTCCGGCCACCTGGACATCCTCACCTGCAACGCGACCCACGGCTTCCTGCCGCTCATGCAGCAGACGCCAGAGGCCGTGCGCGCCCAGGTCACGGTGGCGGCGAACCACTACCGCCAGAACTTCGGCCGCGACCCCGCCGGCATCTGGCTGGCCGAGTGCGGCTACTACCCGGGCCTGGAGCGCATCCTCTCCGCCGAGCGCATCCGCTACTTCTTCGTGGACACGCACGCGCTCACGGACGCCACGCCCCGCCCGCTGCACGGCCCCTACGCGCCCATCTTCACCGAGCCCGGCGTCGCCGCCTTCGCGCGCGACCCGGAGAGCAGCCAGCAGGTCTGGAGCACCGAGCACGGCTACCCCGGCGACCCCATCTACCGCGAGTTCTACCGGGACATCGGCTGGGACTTGGACCTGGACTACATCCGGCCCTTCATCCAGCCCACCGGCGACCGCAAGAACACCGGCTTCAAGTACTTCCGCATCACCGGCAAGACGAACGACAAGCAGCCCTACAACCCGGCCGCCGCCCGCGAGCGCGCCTGGGTCCACGCGGGCAACTTCCTCTTCAACCGCGAGCGCCAGTTCGAATACCTCGCGTCGCGCATGGGAGGCCGCAAGCCCGTGGTCGTCGCGCCCTACGACGCGGAGCTCTTCGGCCACTGGTGGTTCGAGGGTCCCCACTTCATCGACGCGCTCATCCGCCAGGCCGCGCGAAACCCCAGCCGCTTCCAGCTCATCAGCCCGCTGGACGACCTGCGCGAGCACGCGGAGAACCAGGTGGCCACTCCGCCCATGTCGTCCTGGGGCGCGGGTGGCTACGCGAACATGTGGCTGGACGGGACCAACGACTGGATCTACCGGCACCTCAACCACGCCGCGCGGCAGATGGTGGAGCTGGCCCGGGACTTCCCGGACGCGCCGTCCCTCAAGCGCCGGGCGCTGAACCAGGCCGCGCGGGAGCTGCTGCTCGCGCAGTCCTCCGACTGGGCCTTCATCATGAAGACCGGCACCATGGTGGACTACGCCGTGCGCCGCACGAAGGAGCACCTGCAGCGCTTCCTGCGCCTGCACGACCAGGTGCGCGCCGGCACCATCGACGAGCCGTGGCTTTCCCATGTGGAGGCCCGCGACACCCTGTTCCCCGAGCTGGACTACCGCGTCTACCGGCCCGGTTGAGCGCCCCGGGAACAGGCGGCCGTGCCGGGGGTTCACCTTCCGTCACCGGGCGATGTCGTTCCGGTTGCGGGGCTTCGTTTCCGCTTTAGGTTGAGGAATCCATGACCCACACGCTCCCTTCGTTCCGTCGCAAGCTCGTGGCCGCCGTGCTGGTGGTGGTGTCACCCACGCTCGCCCTCGCGCAGGCCCCCGCCGCTCCCAAGCCGCCCGCGCCCCAGACGCAGCAGGCGGCCTCCGGTCAGGCCGGCAACCTCCAGCCCGCCACGCGTGAGGCCCAGTCGCTGGCCTCGCTGGCGCCGCTGGTGGAGTCGGTGAAGTCCGCCGTGGTGAACGTGGATGTGCAGGCCCGCCCCGAAGTGCCCGAGGGCATGGAGGACAACCCCCTCTTCGACAAGTTCTTCGGAGGCGGCAACGGACGGGGCCGCGGCCGCAGCGAGCGCGAGCAGATCCGCCAGGGCGCCGGGTCCGGCTTCATCATCGACCCCAAGGGCCTGGTGCTCACCAACAACCACGTCATCGAGGACGCGGTCACCATCACCATCCGCCTGGATGACGGCCGCTCGTTCACGGGCGAGGTGGTGGGTCGCGACCCGCTCACCGACGTGGCCGTAGTGAAGGTGAAGGAGAAGGTGGATCAGCTCCCCACGGTGAAGCTGGGGGACTCCGACGCCGTGCGCGTGGGCGACTGGGTGTTGGCCATCGGCAACCCGTTCGGCCTGGCCTCCAGCGTGAGCGTGGGCATCCTGTCCGCGCGCGCCCGTGAGATTGGCGCCAGCGTGTACGACGACTTCCTGCAGACGGACGCGGCCATCAACCCGGGCAACTCCGGCGGCCCGCTCTTCAACATGAAGGGCGAGGTGGTGGGCATCAACACCGCCATCGTCGGCGGCGGCACGGGCATCGGCTTCTCCGTGCCCAGCAACCTGATCAAGGCGCTGCTGCCGCAGCTGGAGAAGGAAGGCTCCGTCACGCGTGGCTGGCTGGGCGTGGGCATCCAGCCCCTCAATCGCGACCTGGCGCAGGCGCTGAAGCTGCCGGTGAGCGAAGGCGCCATCCTCACGCAGATCAACCCCGGCTCACCGGCGGCGAAGGCGGGCCTCAAGGCGGACGACGTGGTGGTGGCCGTGGACGGCAAGCAGGTGCGCTCCGACAGCGAGCTCACCCGCACCGTGGCGCTCAAGAAGCCCAACAGCGTCACGACGCTGAGCCTCTATCGCGACGGCAAGAAGCAGGACGTCAAGGTGACGATGGGCACCCGGCCGGACCTGGAGGGCCTGACCAAGAAGAAGCCGGAGGCCGCCGACGAGCAGGACAGCTCGCGCCGCGTGGGCGTGTCCCTGCAGGACCTGGATGCGCGCACCGCGTCCCAGGCGGGCTTCACCGAGCGCGCCGGCGCGCTCATCACCGACATCATCCCTGGCTCGCCCGCGGACCGTGCGCAGCTGGCCCCGGGCATGCTGGTGGTGGAGGCGAACCGCAAGCCCATCGCCAGCGCGAAGGAACTGGCCGCCGCCATCCGCGCCGCGCCCAAGGGCAGCACGTTGCTGCTGCGCGTGGCCGGTCCCGGCGGCGGGCGCCTGCTGCGCGCGCTGACCGTTCCCTGATGTCGAAGCAGGACCGCGGTTCACGAAGGCCTGGACGGATGGGCACGGGGGTGGACGAACGTCGATGAGCGTCAACTACGTCTCGTTGGGTGACAGCACGGCGGTGGGGGTG
>NZ_RAWE01000326.1 GCF_003611695.1 Corallococcus carmarthensis
CCACCCTTCCCACCCGACGTGCCCGGCGTTCCGCCCACTCCGCCCGTGGACGGAGGCGGCTTCGACGTCCCGCCCGTGCCACCCGTGCGGCCCGGAATCGTCAGCTTCTGTCCGACCTGGATCTTGTTCGGATCCGCGATGTGGTTCGCCTGCTGCAACGCCCCCACCGTCGTGCCGTACCGGCCCGCGATGCCGCTCAGCGTGTCGCCGCTGCGCACCGTGTACGAAGCGCCCCCGGAGGACGGCGGCTTCGACGTCACCGGCGCCGCGCCACCGCCCGCGCCCGGAATCGTCAGCTTCTGGCCCACGTAGATCTTGTTCGGGTTGGCGATGTGGTTCGCCTTCGCCAGCGCCGCCGTCGTCGTGCCGTGCCGCCCCGCGATGCCGCTCAGCGTGTCGCCGCTGCGCACCGTGTAGCTGCCCGCCTTCGACGGCGCCGCCTGGAACCCGTCCGGCACCGTCAGCCGCTGGCCCACGCGGATGAGGTTCGCGTTCGCGATGTGGTTCGTCTTCTGGAGCGAACCCACCGACGTGTTGAACCGCTGCGCGAGGCCGCTCAACGTGTCGCCGCTGCGAACGGAATAGGTCGTCACGGGTGAAACTCCGGGAAAAGAGGAAATCAGTGCCCGGATTTTCGCGACGGCTGGGAATTAGTTTCCCAGGAAGACCTACTTTTCAGGTTGCTGGATCTATCCGCTATTCCTGCACCTTCGAGTCACGCAACCGTTGCTGGAGGTCGCGGGCCGCGCCGGTGTCGTTCATCACGACGAGGCTCTGCACGTAGTACGCGAGCGCCCAGAGGTTCTCCTCCGGGATGGCGCCCTTCCACGACGGCATGGCGGCGCCTCCGACGCCCGCGGCCATGACCCGGTAGAGGTCCTCTCGCTGGGCCTGCGCGGTGTACGGCTGGCCCTCCACGCGAGTGCCCTGGGGCCACACGGTGCGCAGGCGGTGGAAGAGGAAGTCCGGCGGCAGCACCTTGGCGAACTGCGTGGCCTCACCCTTCGCGTCCACGGTGAGCGAGTAGTCCGAATCGCGAGGCAGCGCGGTGTACGGATCCGCGTTCGCCAGGTTCACCTTGCGGCCGGTGACGCTCTCCGTGAGCGCGGCGAGCTCCGCGCGGGGCAGGTATGCGACGTGGCAGCTGGCGCAGCCCGCGTTGCCCTTGCCGGCCACGTGGTAGACGGTGCGGCCGCGCTCCACGGCCTCGGCGTCACGGCCCTTCCAAGGGTCATCGGACAGGGTGAGCGCCGCGCCGGGGGACTCCTGCTTCCAGCGCGGGCTGAGGGTCTTGAGGTATTGCACCACCGCGTCCACGTCCGCGGGGGGCACGTCCCACGCGAACATGGGCGTGCCGTGCAGGCCCCGGCGCAGGGTGCGCTTGAGCGCGTCGTCGGTGGGCAGTTCGCCCGCGGCCACGCCGCCGAACTTGTACAGGCCCTGCTGGAAGTTGCGCGGCGGAGGCCGCATGCCGGAGCCCGCCGGGCCCTGACCGTCGCCCTTCTCGCCGTGACAGGACGCGCAGTAGTGCGTGTAGACGTCATGGCCGCGAGCCAGCGTCGCGGCGGGGATGACGGTGCCGTCCGCGAGCTTCAGGGGCTCGAAGGTGGGCGCCTCCTTGCGGCACGCGGGGGCGAGTGCCCCCAGCGCGAGCACGGCGAGCATGCGGAGCGAAAAGCAGGGAGTGGGCTTCATGGGAGGTACACCACCGCGAAGAGGACGCCATACATCACCGTCGAACACCACCAACCCGGCAGGGCCCGCTGCAACGGAGCGCGTGCCTCCAGGCCCCGCAGGAAGCGGAGTCCCGCGCGCAGCACCCCCACGAGCACGACCGACAGGTGCGCGGCCTGCACCGCCGACAGGCCATACAGCGCGGAGGCGAAGACGCCGCTGCCGGGGATGCGCAGGTCGCGGTACCAGAACAGCACATGCAGCCAGGCCGCCTGCGTCGCCAGGAATCCCGCCCCGGCGCCCAGCGTGCACAGCAACGTGAGCCGGATCCGGCGTGGATCCGAGCCACGCCCGAGCGCGACGTGCAGCAGCACGGCCCCGATGACGAGGAGCCCTCCCGCCAGCGCGGGAACGAGGGAGCCGGGGCGCGCGGACATCGGGGGAAAGAAGCCGCGCAGCCGGTAGAAGCCCGCGGTGAAGGCCACCGCGCAGAAGAGCATCGCGGCCGCCGCGTGCGCGATGACGGCCCCGAACCAGAGGTTGGCTTCGTCGCGCTGGGGGGACGTGGAGGCCAGCGTCCCGGCGGAGTCATTCGTGCTCACGGGGGAGGACTCTCGCACGCCTGGGGCCGGCGGAAAGCACCAGGAAGCCGGGCAGTCCCCCGTCCCTCGGAGCGGCGCCCATCGGCCGAATCACCTCCGGGCATCACACCCGTGAGCCACACGGGGGCCTTGCATGGGACAGGGGGCGAAACACGAAGCCTGCTCGGGCCCCGCCCCTGTGCATCCACGCATCGAGGCCCGAGCCCGATGGAAGCCTCGCTGGAGCGTGCAAGAAGGCCGCGTGCGGCACGGCCCTCCGGTAGTAGCCTTCCGCGCTCACTTCCGATGCAACCCGCGCCCACTCCAGTCGCCTCGCCGTCTCCTTCCGTCCTCGCTCGCACTTCGCGGGGCCTGGACCTCTGGCCGTTGATCATCGTGGCGCTGGGCGCCTGGGTGTTGCGCGCGCTGGCGTTCTTCCATCGCTCCGGCGCCATGGGCTACCCCATGGACTACGACGAGGGCGTCTACTTCTCCGCCGCGTCGCTCCTGCTGCGCGGGGACCTGCCCTACCGCGACTTCATCTTCGTCCACCCGCCCGGCGCGCTGCTGCTCTGGGCTCCCGGGGCCGCGCTCACGCTGGGGCTCGATGCGGCCACCGCCTACGGCGTCACCCGCTACATCGCCGCCGCCGTGGGCGCCCTGTGCGTGTTCCTCGCGGGCCGCGTCGCCTGGCGCGCCTGGGGTCCGCTCGCGGGCTGCGTGGCCGCGCTCGCCTATGCCACGTATCCGGAGGCCGCCCTCGTCGAGCGGGGCACCTTCCTCGAACCCCTGCTCAACGTCCTGTGCCTGGGCTTCGCGAACCTGTGGCTCGCCCCCGGCACACACTCCCGCGCACGCCGCATCGGCGCGGGCGTGCTGCTGGGCCTCGCCATCTCCGTGAAGCTCCCGGGGGGACTGTGGCTCGTCGCCGCGCTGCTCGCCCGCCCGGGGAGGGAGTCGTGGCGTCACGCGCTCCTGCCGGTGCTCGTCGCGGTCGCCACCTTCGCCGTCGTTGTCGGCCCGCTGGCCGCGCTCGCCCCTTCCGAGTTCCTCCGCGACGTCCTCACCTTCCAGGCCGTGCGCCCTCCGGATGGTGAGCCGGACCGCTGGCTGCGCCTGCGCGACATCTTCCACGAGCGACGGTTGGGAGAGGTCCTCCTCGCCCTCGTGGGCCTGGGCACCGCGTGCGTGCGCGCCTTCCGTGCCGAGCCGGAGCAGCGCCCCGCCGCCCGCTTCTTCGCCTGCGCGTTCATCCTCAGCGTCGCCCTGTTCCTCGCGTCGCGGACCTACTGGAACCAGTACAACGCGCACCTCGCCGCTTCGGAGGCCGTGCTCGCGGGACTGGGCGCTTCCGTGCTCCATGCCTTCAGCGTGCGCTGGGGCCGCGCCGCATCACGGACCGTGGCCGCACTGCTCCTCGCCGCCGCGTGCCTTCCCGGCGCGTGGCACGTCATCCAGAGTGGCCAGCAGCAGGCCCCGGACGTCGCGGCGCTCGCGAAGTCCATCCGCACCGACGTGCCGCCCAAGGCGTGCCTCTTCTCCTTCGAGCCCGGCTGGGCGCTCGCGGCGGGCCGGCTCCCCATGGGGGCCACCCCCATCGTGGACGGCTACGCCACCATGCTCCAGGACGCCATGAGCACCGGTGACCGCTTCGAGGACACCGCCGAGGCCCTCTCCGCCCCCGAGGCCCAGCAGGCCCTGCGCATCATGCTGGACTCCTGCCGCTTCGTCGTCCTCGGCTGGCGGGGCACCTGGCAGCTCACACCGGAGAGCCGCCCCTGGTTCAAGCAGCACTTCGTCCGCCGCTTCCCCTCGGGTGACGCCGGCGGCGTGGACCTCTGGGAGCACCGCTAGACCGCGCCCTCCACCCCGGGCACCGGCGGCGCCACCGGCTCCGCCACGGGCACGCCCGAGGGCAGCGGCTCCGCCTGTCCAATCCAGTCGCGACCCAGTTGCTCTTGTACTTCCAGTTGCGACAGCGCATGCGGCCCGCGCAGCACCACGGCGCCGGGCACCGCGTCCGTCCACTCCAGCGTGCCCACCTTCCACGGGTTCGGTTCCGCGGCCCGGCCCCACCCGAGCGTCCGCACCAGGTTCACCACGAACACCAGCTGCGCCGTGCCCAGCGCGAACGCGGCCCAGCTGGTCCACCGGTTCAACGTGAGCAGGTGCGCGAGGAACGTGTACTGGTACGGGTCATAGAGCCGCCGCAGCTGCCCCGCGTAGCCCGCCACCAGCTGGCCACCGAAGACGGCGATGAACAGCACCGCGCTCAGCACCACGTGCACTTTCGCCAGCCGTTCATCCAGCGCGCGCCCGTACATGCGGGGGAACCAGAAGTAGAGCCCCGCGAACACCGCGAGGAAGCTGGCCGCGCCCATCGTCAGGTGGAAGTGGCCCACCACCCACATGGTCCCGTGCAGCGGCACGTCCGTCGCCACCGCGCCCAACGCCAGGCCCGTGATGCCGCCCAGGCCGAAGACGATCATCGTCGCCAGCGCCGCGAGCATCGGCGACGTGAGCCGCACGCTGCCCCGCCACAGCGTCATCAGCCAGTTGAGGAACATCACCTCCGCGGGCAGGGAGATGAGCAGCGTCAGCACCATGAACGTGCGCCCGAGCACCGGCGCCATCCCGCTGGTGAACAGGTGGTGCGCGTACACCGCGCCGCTCAGCGCCGTCACCGCGCCCATGGCCCCCGCCGTCAGCCGGTAGCCGTGCGCGGGCTTGCGGCTGAAGAACGCCACGAAGTCCCCCACCATGCCCCACGCGGGCAGGATGAGGATGTAGACCTCCGGGTGGCCGAACAGCCAGAACAGGTGCTGGTACACCACCGGGTCGCCGCCCCCGCCCACCGCCGCCGCGCCCGCGATGAAGAACTGCGTGCCCGCCACCCGGTCCAACAGCAACATCCCCGTGGCCGCCGCCAGCACCGGCACGAACAGCACGTTGAGCACCGCGCCGTAGAACAGCCCCCACACCACCAGCGGCATCCGTCCCCACGTCATCCCCGGCGCGCGGCAGCGCACCACCGTGACGACGAAGTTGAGCCCGTACAGGAACGCGGACACGCCCACGCACAACACCGCCACCGTCACCAGCGTCTGCCCCAGCCCCGGCGTGAACGCGGGCGTCGCCAGCGGCGGATACGACGTCCACCCCGCGCTCGCGGGCCCCAGCCGCACGACGAACGACACCAGCATCAGCGCGCCGCCCACCGCGTAGGCCCAGAAGCCCAACGGCGACAGCCGGGGGAACGCCATCTGCTTCGACCCGATGGCCAGCGGCAGCACGAAGTGCCCCAGCGCCCCGAAGAGCAGCGGCGTCACCGCGAAGAAGATCATCAGCAGGCCGTGCATCGTGAACACGGCCGTGTACGCGGGCGGCGTCAGCGCGCCCTTCGACTCCGGCAGCGCCCACCCGAGCCCCGGCACCGGCTGCCCGGGCCACGCCCACTGGAAGCGGATGAGCATGGCCAGCAGGCCGCCCACCAGCAGGAACAGGAACCCACCCCACAGGTACTGCCGCGCCACGCGCTGGGGGTCCGTCGTCCAGAGCGACTTCAAGAACGCCCCCGCCTTCATGGCGTCCTCCACACCCAGCCCCAGTGGGCCGCCGTGTCATCCGGGTCGTAGCCCTGCACCGCCTTCAGGCTCGCCTCGTGCAGCCACGCGGCGTACGCCTCCGGGGACAGCGCCGTCAGAATGCCGCGCATCCGGTAGTGGCTGGTGCCGCAGTGCTGGTAGCAGGCCGCCTCCCACGCCCCCTCGCGCGCGGCCTGGAACCACGTCTGGTTCACGCGGCCCGGAATCGCATCCAGCTTCACGCGGAAGGCCGGCAGTGAGAACCCGTGCACCACGTCCGTGGAGACGAGCTGCACCCAGACGGGCACTCCCGCCGGCACGCGCAGGTCGTTCCACGTCACCACGTCGTCCTTCGTGCCGAACGCCCCGTCCGCGCCCGCGTACCGCGCCTCCCACGACCACTGGTGCGCGTTGATCTCGATGCGCACCGTGCGCGGATCCTCGGCGGGGACGCGGAAGTTCCAGAGCACGTCGCGCAGGTAGCCCTGGGAGCCCAGGAACAGCGTCCCGTCCACCACGCCGAACACGCCCAGCGCCACTCCCAGCACCCATGCCCTCGAGCGACGCGTGCCCCCGTCCGGCGCCACCTTCCGCGCGCCCCGGAAGCGCACCACCGCCAGCAACAACCACCCGAGCATCACCGCCGCCAGCGCCACGTCGAAGCCATGGCTCGTGGCCAGCAGCGCGTCGATGCGGTCTCCCGTCGCGCTCGCGTTCTCCGGCGGCGCCAGGCTCCACGCCCCACGCGCGGGCGGTACCGCCAGGGGCGCCTGCGCATCCGGCGGCGCGACGTCGCTCGCGGAAGACAGGGGCAACGCAGGGGACTCCGCCATCACGAATGCTCCTGTTCCACGGGGGCCGAAGCCCGCTCCTCCCGCCCTGCCCGCCGGGCCGCCCAGAGCCCCACGCCCACCAGCGCGAAGGGCACCAGCATCAGCGCCAGCAGCAGCTCGCCCGCTCCGCCCGGAGACTCCGGCGCCCGGGCCGTGCACGAGGGACACGCCAGCACCGCCGCCGGCACCAGCGCCCCGACGAGCCCGAGCCACGGACCGGGCGTGGCCCCAAGCCGACGACCGAACCCGACCCAGGCACCAGACCGGATCCGAAACCCGGTGGAAGGGCGCTCCGCGAGCGACCGGAAGCCCCCCTCCCCGCCCGGCGAAGCGCGTCCACCCGGGGGCTGGAAGAGGGCATGGGGCATGGCCTCCGGGCTAGCACGCACCCAACGTCCCCTCAAGGCGCACCCCGTCCGCTCCGAAGCGGCCACTCTCCCTCATGCCTCGCATGCGGCCAGCCCCTACCCCGGCATGCCCGGCGCTTGTGCGCCCCCGGCCGATGCCGTACGTGCCGACCCATGTCCGTTGAATCGCCCTCCTCCCCGTCCGCCCCCCGCTCCCGTCCCGTCCGCC
>NZ_RAWE01000327.1 GCF_003611695.1 Corallococcus carmarthensis
CACGTAGCCCGCCCCCGCCGCCACCGCCACGCAGACGAAGAGGAACGCGCCACCCACGGAGCGCAGCAGCCAGCTGCAGGACAGCGCCAGGAACGCGCCAATGAAGGCCAGCCCCATGGTGGCCAGCATGTCCACCTTCGGCGGCGCCCGGACGATGCCGTCCGACGCGAGGATGTTGGCGAGCGCCTGGCCCAGCACGGCGCCGTTGGCGATGCCCGGGCCAATGGGCGTCACCCGCCGTTCGGGCGCGTAGCTGCTGGTGTTGGTGAGGATGACGGCGCGGCCGTCCAGGTCGTGGTCGAAGCGGGCGGGCCGCGCCTCCTGCGTGTCGAAGAGGTTGAGCAGCACGTTCCACGCGCGGATGGAGCGGGCGAGCGGGCCGCGTGCGCCCCGCGTGGCGGACGGGGCCTCCCAGCGCAGGAGGCTGTAGCCGGACGCGTCCATGGGCACGGAGTACTTGTCCCCGATGTACAGGCGCCCGTCCGCGTACCGCAGCTTCTGCGTGCCCGCGAGCCGCATGGCGGCGGCCAGGGGCAGCGAGGGCAGGACGTAGCGCTCGCCACCGTGCGGGCTGTACGCGACGAGGTGGGGCACGCCGCGCACGACACCGTCGGAGTCTCCAGGCAGCGTGGTGGCGCCGTAGCCGCTGGCCGGGCTGAGCAGCGGCGTCACCGGGTGCTGGAGCTGGCGCACCTCCAGGAGCTTCTCCGGATCCAGCCCCTGCACCTGCACGGAGGCCAGGGCCAGGAACAGGTCCGACGGCGCCACGCGGAAGGCATCGTCCGCGGCGCGGCGCTCCTGGATGGACGCGGCGGCGGTGCCCAGCTGCTCGCCCAGGCTGCGGCCCTCGCCCTCGTCCGCGACGCCAGCCCAGACCTCCAGGCCCTTGCCCACGGGGATGAGGAACGCGGGGCGCTGCAGGGCGAGCACGGACTGGGCGCGGGCGCGGGCGTCGGTGACGCCGGAGTAGCTGCCCAGGCGGACGCGGTAGGGCCACAGGCGGCCGGTGGGCGGCAGCGTGCGGGTGCCCTCGGCGCCCCAGCGGAAGGCGAGCACGGAGTGGCCGGGGTCCTGGTCCAGGAGGGCGCGGAGCGCGTCGTCGTCCTGCGACAGGGCGCCGCGGCCCGAGCGCGTGGGCGTGACGCAGGCGCGGGGGCTGAGCTCCGGGTAGGCGAAGTCCAGCATCACCACGGAGGCCCCCTCCTCCACCAGCCGGTGGACCATGCCGCCCATGACCTGACGCGGCCACGGGTACGCGGCGATGTCCGCGCGGGGGCCCTGCTGGGCTTCGGCGAGCGTGTCGTCGTCGATGGAGACGAGCACCACGCGGTCGGAGCGCTCGGAGACCTCACCCAGCTGACGGATGCGCCAGTCGTAGAAGACGCGCTCGCCGCCGTCGAGCCAGTGGGAGAGCCCGTCGATGAAGCCGGAGGGCGACAGCAGGGGGGCGGGCGTGTCGTCCAGCCGGGTGGGGCCCGTGACGCGCTGGGAGACGAGCAGGCCCAGCAGGCAGCCGAACAGGGCCGCCATGACGAGCGAGAAGCCGAGCCGGTGGAGGAAGCGGCGGCCAGAGGAGTGGATGCGGAGGCGTTGCACGAGCGGAGTGCAGGATACCCCGCCGGGGCCCCGCGCCTATGGGACAACACGCGCGGTATGGTTGGCCGCCGTCATCCGAGCCCCGTTCAAGAGAGTGCCCATGAAACGCCTGTTGCTGTCCGCCCTGGCCACCGTGTCCATGCTGTCGCCGCTCGCCTGTGACCTGGAGAAGACGACGAACCAGCTCACGGCGGACCACGTGATGGTGGGCACCCTGCTCTCGACGCCGCAGGTGGACGTGTCCGCGTCCGCGCTGGCGGGCTACGACGCGGGGACGTACGGCGGGCCGGACGGCGGGGACGTGGTGAGCTTCCCCGGGCAGACGGCGGCGTTCGTGTTCTTCGGGACGAAGTCCGGGGAGAACTCGCAGCCGGAGGGCGTGAGTGGGGCCACCGTGACGCTGCGCGCCGGGAGCGCGGCGGGCGTCCCGCTCAACGGCCAGGGCGGCGGCAGCTACGGCGTGACGAGCGACTCCACGGACGACCTGAAGTACACGTCCGGGGCCACCTATTCGTTCTTCGCGGAGCAGGCAGGGACGAAGTACGAGGCGCGGGTGGAGGACGCGCCGACGAAGGAGGCCATCCTGGGGCTCCATCCGGCGGAGGGCTTCCTGCGGATCAACGCCAACACGGCGCTCGCGTTCGACCGGCCGCCGCCTCCGGCGAACCAGGACCGCACGCTGGGCTTCGTGACGGTGGTGCCGCTGGGTGCGAACGGAGAGAAGGGGCAGTCCACCTATTCGAACGTGCCGACGACGCCGGTGGAGTTCCTCCAGCTGGCGGCGACACCCGCGACGTTCCGGGAGGCGCGCGTGACGATTCCGGCCACCGCGTTCCCGAACCCGAAGCAGACCTACCTGGTCATCTTCCAGGCCGTGCGCATGGGCGGCCCGGAGTCCGACAACCTCTTCCTGGGCAGCGTCGTCCTGGCGGGCACCGCGGAAGTGGGCATCGTGCGGACGAACTGAGCGCCTCTACCCGGCCTCGATGTCCAGGCCGATGCGCTCCTCCAGCTTGAGGCGCAGGAGGTGGCCCGCGAAGCGTTCCGACTCTTCGCGGGTGAGGATGCCGCGGAAGTCCGGGCCATCCGCGATCTCCACCTCCATCACGACGCCGCGCTGGAGGAGGCGGAAGAAGTCCTCCCCTCCTCCGGGCCTGGGCACGCGCAGGGGGATGAAGCCCTTGAGCGGAAGGACGTCCGCGCTGGCGTCGATGACGCGCAGCAGGCCTGGGGCATCCGGGCGCACGGCGTCGGAGGCGATGGACTCCTCCGCGTAGAGCGGCGCGGGTGGGAGGGACAGGTCCTCGGTGGAGTCGTCGAAGAGGAAGCCGTAGCGGGAGGGCACCCGCTGCGTGAGCAGGTAGCAGAGCAGGACGGCCTCATCCGGCTGCACGCGTGAGACATGGAGGATGGAGCGCTCGGCGCCTACCCGGCGCAGCAGCAGCGTGAGGTGCGGCCGGCTGCGCACGAGGTAGCGGCGCACGCGGTCCAGGAGCGTGGTCCGGACCTCCGTGACCGCAGCCTGGTAGCGGGCTTCGCTCTCCGCTTCGCGCTGGGAGACGGCATCGCGGGCCTTGGCGAGTTTGGCTTCCGCGTCGCGCAGGAAGTCGCTGGCGGCGCCTTGGGGCTGGAGGCCGGGAGTCGCCGGATTGGCGTCCATGCCCGCGGCGCGCACCGCGCCCAGGAGGAACGAACCCTGCTGCGTAAGCCGGGCCTGCTCCTCGCGAAACTGGATGACGGACGCCGCGTGCTCGCGCTTCAGCTCCGCCCAGGCGTCGTAGGTGGACTCCAGTGTCTCCAGCGCGCGCAACTGCCCCAGCGCGCCATCGGGTCCGGAGGACCACGGTGTGTCTGTGTTTCGCGCGGGGAGCACCGTGGACTCATCCACGGCGGGAACATCCACGGGCGTGTCATGTCGCGGCGGCGGTGTCGCCCCGGGCGGTTTCGTGCCGGTTGTCCGTCGCCTCTTCGCCGCGCTCACAGGGTCTGCTCCTGATGCGAAGGACCGCGCATCGCCTCGCATCCTAGGCCATCCGCCCTCCCCTCGGCGCAAACACGAAGGCCCCTCCCTGCGTCCCGCAGGAAGAGGCCCTCTGTGCACTTCACGCACTGCCAGGAATCAGGTCGTCCGCTGCCCCGGCGGCACCGTGGAGCCCGCGCCCTGCTGGCCTTCCGGGGTGCGCGCATTGTTGATGGCCGTGGCCAGCTTGTCCTGACCGCCCTGGATGCGCTGGCGCAGGTCACCGCGCAGCTGCGTGCCCGGCTTGTCCGCGAGCAGCAGGCCCACGCCCACGCCCACCAGCACACCCGCCGCGAAGATGCCCAGCGCCGGCAGCGCCGTCTCCGCCGTCGAGCGGCGCGTCTCCAGGCCGATGAGGTCCAGCACGTCGTCCCGGTCCAGCTTCTTCAAGTCCTTCAGGCTCAGCATGTCCGACTCCAGGGAAATGACTTCAGGGGGAAAGACGCGGGTTGCTTCGGAACTCTTTAGACGCTGCCCGACGGCGGCGGGCCACGGCCCGTCTGGTAGCCCTGGAAGGCGGACTCCGCCATGCCCATCAGCTCATCCTTCACGAAGGGCAGCGCGGCCAGCCGCACGCCCAGCTTGAGGATGCGCCCGGTCAGCGGCGTGAAGAGGCCACCGCCCAGCACGTAGCCCACGCCCACGGCGATGGCCAGCGTGCCATAGGGGTTGCGCTCCACGCGCCCCTTCAGGTCCAGCGTCTGCCCCAGGTCCGCCACCGCGCTGCGCGCGTTGTCGATGAACTGCTGCGCGTCGGAGCCCAGCTGATCCACGCGCTGGCCGAAGCCCGCGTCCTCGCTGTGTTCCGCCGTGCCGTTGCCCGTCGTGCCCGAATAGTTCGTCATGTCCGTGCTCCCTTTCCAGGCAACCGGTTAGCGCGAGGCGATGCGGCCCACGATGAAGCCCACCGCGATGGCGCCCAACAGGCAGGTGCCCGGGTTGGCCTTGATGAACCCGACGACCTGACGGTTCATGTCCACCAGGTTCTGCCGCGCCTCGTCCATGTCCGGCAGCTGATCCTGAAGGTGCCGCGCCCGGTCTGCCATCTGCTGCGGATTGATTTCCATGGAAGCCCTCTGCTGTGCGTTCGTTTTCCGATTGCGTCCTGAAGTCTCTGCACTGCGGCCCGCGGGCGCCCGTTCAGCGCCGCGAGCCCACCAGGTAACCGACGAGGAAGGCGGTCCCCACGCAGGCATAGGGATGCTTGCGCACCCACTGACGCCAGTCGGTGACCTCCGAAACCTCCACCCGGAGCGCGCTCACCGACGTGGCCAGGTCGGCCCGGGTGCGCTCGATTTCCTCGCGAAGCGCCGCGCTCGAGCGCGGCAGGTGTCCATTGCTAGCGGCCATCCCGCGGCTCCTTGAATGCCATTCCCGTCGTGTCCTTCAGCGTGTTCACCCCGGGCGCCGCCACCTGCTGCGGCCGGGCCGTGGTGAGCGCCGCCATGCTGCGCGACAGCTCGCTCACGCTGTCATCCATCATCTGGCGCGACTTCATGCGCTTCACCGCGCGCAGGATGCCCAGGCCGCCGCCCACCAGGTTCAGCGCGCCCACCAGCGCCAGCGCTCCCGCCCACCCCGTCCACGGAGCGAGCACGGCCGCCAGCGCCCCGCAGACGAAGGCGTAACCCACGAGCAGGAAGGGCACGAACACGGCGATGCTCGCCACGTCCAGGCCCATGGCCTTCGCGTCCTCCGCCAGCTCCACGCGCGCCAACTGGAGGTGCTGCGTCACCAACCGACTGAAGCCGTCCGCCATGCGCCCGACGAGCGCGGCGACGCCGCGATCCGTCTGTTCACTGCCCACGTGCATGCGCTCTCCGGCCGACGCTCACGTCCCTGTGCGCGTGGGCGCCAACCTAGGCACCCCACCTCCCCGCGACAACCACAGCGCGAGGAAATTGTCCGGCGTTCGCCAGCGTCGGCCACTCAACGCGAGAAACCACCGGACCCCGGTGGAGCCTAGCGCAAGCCCACCCCCCTAGCCGATCAGCTGCACCGGCGGTGCGACGGGCGAGTGCACGGAGATGGGGGCCTCGAAGCGCATCACCAGCGGCAGGTGGTCCGACGCCACCCGGCTCAGGGGCGAGCGGTGCGGCGTCACCGACACCGGCCGCACCCCGGAGTCCACGTAGATGCGATCCAACCGGAACAGCGGCAGCCGCGTGGGGTACGTGCGCGCGGCGGCCCCCAGTTCGAACGCGGCGTCGTGGATGGCCTCGCGCACCAGCGACGACACCGGCCCGTTGCCCCAGGAGTTGAAATCCCCACACACCACCATGGGGTCCTTGCGGGCCGCGTCGCGGAGCAGGTCGGCGGACAGCAGCAGCGCTTCCTGCCGCCGCCGCTCGCTCACGGACAGCCCCAGGTGGAGACAGAAGACGTGCAGCTGCTGTCCACCTCCCAGGTCCAGGTCGCATCGCAACGCGCCCCGGGGCTCACGGCGCGGCACGCTCAAGTCATAGTTCTTCGACTTGAGCACCGGCAGCCGGCTGAGGATGGCATTGCCGTACCGGCGGCCATTGCGGACCACGTTGGGTCCGAAGGCCATGTGCATCCCCAGCATTTGGGCCAGGTGTTCGGGCTGGTCCTCCCGGGGCGTCTTGCCCCGGAAGTCCCCCACCTCCTGCAGGGCGATGATGTCCGCGTTCACCTCGCGAAGCACCGTGCCCACGCGCTCCAGATCGAAGGCTCCGTCCACCCCGATGCCGGAGTGGATGTTGTAGGAGACCAGGGTCAGCTCCACGCGTTGTCCACCCTCTCCTTCCTCAGGCCGGGCGGATCCGCCGGGCCGCCAGCCGCACCGCTTCCAGGGGCAGCGACGCCAGCCGCTGCACGGCCGACGCCACGTCGCCCACGCCGGACTGGATGGCCTTGAGCTGCCGGCGCGCCTCGTCGATGAGGTCCGGCAGCCGGCCCTGCGGCGGCCGCTCCTGGGTGGGCGGCAGGGCCCCGATGGGCGCGGTCGTCCCGATGATGGGCGACGCGGCCGCCTTGCGCTGCTTCTTCGCGGAGCCGCTCACCTTCGACACCGGCCCGTGGGAGAACTTGGCGTCCGCATCCGGACGGGCCAGCTCCTCCAGCTGGAGCTCCATCTTGCGCGCCATGAGGATCTCCTCCGTCTGCGCGTGGCTCTTGCCGTAGTGGACGCCGGCGTCGTCGTTCACCGTCACCCGCGAGGACTGGGAGAGGTGTTCCTTGTCGCGCTGGCGCAGGCTGCGCTTCTGCGGCGGCAGCGTCTTGGGAACCTGGAAGTGATCGAAGCTGTAGGAGCGAGGCATGTGCGCCCTCCCTTTCGAAGTCGATGCGCTGCGTTGATGTCGGAAAGCTAGGGAGCCCCTCGCCGTCCGTAACGCCTTGACGCGCGAGAACCGGCACGCCCGCCTGCCGCACGTCCGGCCAGGAACACCTTTTCGCCTCAGGGGGCACCCAAGTACCGACAATGGCACGCATCCGGCGCCTGCCTCCGGGACGGGCGGCCAGACGTCCAGCAGAGGGCATCCAGCCGAGCCCTTCCGGGCAGAGAAGCAGACAGCCAACACGCCCGACGCCGGTCCGGGAAGGTTCCGCGCGTGCGTGGTGTAAAGAACGGCCCATGCCCGCCC
>NZ_RAWE01000328.1 GCF_003611695.1 Corallococcus carmarthensis
CCCCCCTTCGCATCCCACCCGCCGCGCGCACCTTTGTCATCGGACGAAGGAGAAACGTGATGCGCGCGATGACCCGCGAGATGCGACCGCTCGTGCTGTTCGATGGGGACTGCGGCTTCTGCAAGCGCTGGGTGGCACGCTGGCGCCACGACACCGGAGGCCGGGTGCGCTTCGCGCGGGGGAGTGGCTGGCTGCGCACGCTCCTGGGCATCTCCAAAAAGGACATGCTGCGGGCGATGCAGCTCGTGGAGCCGTCGGGGCGCCGCTCGTCCGGCGCGGAGGCGGTCTTCCGCATGCTCGCCTGGTCGCCCCGCTGGAGCACGCGCCTCGCCGCGCGGCTGGGATTGGTGCCTGGCGTCCGGCACGTGGCGGGCGCGGTGTATTCGGTCATCGCGCACAACAGGCGGCGCGCGTCGCGCTGGGACACATGGTTGTTCAGCCGTGTGACGGAACCCGCGGAGCACCGGTGGGTGCGCTGGGCCTTCATGCGGCTGCTGGGCGGCACGTTCCTCATCGCCTTCACGTCGCTGGGGAAGCAGGTGCTGGGGCTCTACGGTGAGAAGGGCATCCGCCCCATCCGCGACCTGGCGCAGTCCGAGCGTTGGGCCGCGCAGGGCCGGTGGCGGCGGCCCTCCGTGTTCTGGAAGGACGCGTCGGACGCGGCGCTGGTGCGCGGCTGCCGCGTGGGGCAGGGCCTGTCGCTGGCGCTGCTCCTCAACGTGGCCCCGCGCCTGAGCGCTGGCGCGCTGTGGGGCCTGTACCTGTCCTATGTGTCCCTGGGGCGCGAGTTCCTGTCGTTCCAGTGGGACGTGCTGCTCCTGGAGATGGGGCTGCTGGGCACGCTCACCGCGCCGGGCGGCGTGCGGCCCGGGCTGGGGAAGCGGGACGTGTCCGCGCTGGAGGTGTTCCTCTTCCGGATGCTCGTGTTCCGGCTCTACTTCGGGTCGGGCATCAGCAAGTTCCACTCGGGCGACCGGACGTGGCGCGAACTGAGCGCGTGCGACGTGTACTTCGAGACCGCGCCCCTGCCCACGCGCGGGGGCTGGGCCGCGCACCAGCTGCCACGTCCGGTGCGCCACGCGGGCACGGCGGCGGTGCTGGCGGTGGAGACGGCGGTGCCCTTCCTCGCCTTCGGTCCCAGGCGCGTGCGGCAGGCCGCCTTCGGCCTCTTCACCGCGTTGCAGGCGGCCATCATGGCCACGGGCAACTACGGCTTCTTCAACGTCCAGTCGCTGGCCCTGGGGCTGTGGCTGCTGGATGACGCGGCCCTGCGGCGCGTGCTGCCGGAAGGCCTGTGGCGCGACGCTGGACCCGCGCGGCGGCCGTCGGTCCTGGACACGGCGCTGGCCGTGGCCGCGGCGGTGCCGTTGCTCACGCTGGGCACCGTGGAGCAGCTGCGCCGGATGGAGTGGTGGCCGCGCGGCCCGGAGCGCCTGGTGCGGGCGGTGGACTGGCTGGAGGACAGGGTGGTGCCGCTGCACTCGGTGAACTCCTATGGCCTGTTCGCGGTGATGACGGTGGACCGGCCGGAAATCACCGTGGAGGGCTCCAACGACGGCGTGCACTGGGTGCAGTACCCGTTCCGCTACAAGACGTCGGAAGTGGAGCGGCCGCCGCGCCAGGTGGCCCCGCACCAGCCCCGGCTGGACTGGCAGATGTGGTTCGCCGCGCTGGGGTCGCCGCCCTCGTGGTTCCTGGCCCTGCTGGAGCGGCTGCTGGAGGGCTCGCCGGAGGTGCTGGGGCTGTTCGCGTCCAATCCCTTTCCGGACCGCCCGCCCCGGCTGGTCCGGGCGGTGCTCCACGACTACCGGATGACGTCCCAGGAGGAGCGCCAGCGCACCGGGGCCTGGTGGAAGCGGGAGCGGCGCGGACTGTATGTGTCGCCGTTGACCCTCGCGCCCGGGTCCTCCGAGCAGGCGGGACGGCTGACCTGGCACGTCTGAAACACGCTCCGTGCACCCGGTGCGTCAGGACCCCACACGGCGGCGGAAGGGCTTATGGCTCCCGGTTTGAAAGCAAAGGGTCGGGGACTGGCGGGGGATGGGGATCGCTGGGTACGGTGCAAGGGCGATGGTGTCCGGTGCTTCCCCGTCTTCCCTCATCTTCGGCAGGTATGCGGTGCTGCGCCGCGTGGCCGTGGGAGGCATGGGGGAGATCTTCCTGGCACGTCAGGTGGGCGTGACCGGCTTCGAGCGCCCCGTCATCCTCAAGAGCCTGCTGCCGGACCTGCTGGAGCACGAGGGCTCGGTGGAGATGTTCCTCGACGAGGCCCGCGTCGCGGCGCACCTGAACCACCCGAACGTCGTCTCGCTGTACGAGGTCGGCGCGTGGCAGGGCACGTTCTACATCGCCATGGAGTACATCGAGGGCGAGAACCTGGGCCGCCTGGCGAAGGCCGCGCAGCGGGCCAGCACGCCGCTGCCCCATCGCGTCTGCGCGCAGATGATCCGCGACGCGGCGCTGGGGCTGGACCACGCGCACCATGCGCGCGACAGCCAGGGCGCGTCGCTGGAGCTGGTGCACCGGGACATCAGCCCGCAGAACATCATGGTGCGCCTGGACGGCCTGACGAAGGTGGTGGACTTCGGCGTGGCCAAGGCGACCATCCGCGCCAGCCGCACGCGCACGGGCGTGCTCAAGGGCAAGCTGCGCTACATGTCGCCGGAGCAGGTGCGCAACGAGCCCGTCTCTGGCACCAGCGACCAGTTCGCGTTGGGCGTGGTGTTGTGGGAGCTGTGCACGCGCCGGCCGTTCATCGACACGGACAACCCCGCGGAGGCCATGCGGCGCATCGCCCTGGCGGCGGTGCCCCGGCCCTCGCAGTTCGTGGAGGGGCTGTCGCCGCTCCTGGAGCAGATCATCCTGCGCATGCTCCACCGCGCGCCCGCGCAGCGCTTCGCCCGGTGCGCCGACGTGGCGCGAGCGCTCCAGTCCTACCTGGATGAAGTGCCGGAGGCGCTGGGGGAGAGCGTCTCCGAGGTGGTGACGCGGCTGGTGGGGGACTCGGTGCTCGCGCGGCTGCGCGACGCGGGCAGTGGCGAGCCGGGGCTGCCCCAGGTCCGCGAGCCCTCCAGCGTGTCGTGCCCGCGCTGCGGCCAGTCCTCCAGCGCGACCAACCGCTTCTGCCCCGCGTGTGGCAACTCGCTCACGCCCGCGGCCGTGGACGCCGCGCCGAAGCTGTCGCTGATGCCCGTGCTGCGCGAGCCGCCCGTGCACCTGGGCGACGAGGACATCCCGGACGCGCCGACTGCCAAGGCGCCCTCCCGTCGCGACGACGGTGCCGTGCACGAGCCGCCCACCGACCCGACGATGGACGTGCCCGCGCCGCTGGCCTCCGCCCTGGCCGAGCCGCCGTCCACCCTCGACGGAGACGACGGGCCCCCGGCCCTGGGAGACGAGGCCCCGGGCCCCACGGTGAAGATCCGCGCGATGGATGCGCAGGCGCAGATGCGCCGGCTCACGTTGCTGGTGGTCGCGGGCGAACCGGCCCACGCGGCCCGGCTGCGCGAGGCGGTGGCGCAGGCCGCGACGCGCCACCATGTGGAGGCGGTGGCGCTGTCGGATGCGCACTGGTGTCTGCCTTTCGGCCTGCCGCAGACACGTCCCGACGATGCGACGCGCGCGCTGAAGTGCGCGGAGGAGCTGGGAAGCGCCGGGACGGGTGTGCGGCGCGGCCTTGAGTCCGGCGTGGTGCGGGTGAGCACGGAGGCCGGAGTGCCCCGGCTGTCCGGACTGGGGCTGGAGCGGGCGCAGGCGCTGGCGGACGCGGCGGCAACGGGTGAGCTGCTCGTGGGCGCGGCGGTGAAGGCGCTGCTGGTGGAAGCGGGCGGGGTGCGCATCGGCGTGTCGCGCGAGCTGCCCGGCGGCACGGCGTGGCGGGTGGAGTCCGGAGCGCCCGCGACCCGCGTGGACACGCTGGTGGGGCGCGACGAGGCGCTGACCCAGGCGGCGGCGGTGGTGGAATCGGTGTGCAAGGGCGAAGGCGGCGCACGGCTCTTCGTGGGGCCCACGGGCGTGGGACGCAGCCGCTTCCTGGAGGCGGTGGCGGAGCTGGCCGCGGGCGCCTCGCCGCGCGTGGTGTACGCGTGGGGTGGAGACCCCCGCTCCGCGGGAGCGCTGGGGTTGTGGCGCACGGTGTTCGCCGCGCTGTCGCGGGCCGCGACGGGCGGAGATGCGTCGCTGCCGCCGCTGACGGGCCTGGGCTTCTCCGAACCGGATGCCGCGGCGCTCTGGCGGAGGCTCGCGCGGGGCGCGCCGGTGGGCGGCGGACACCTGCCGGCGGGAGACGGAGCGGTGGTGGACGCCATCCAGCGCGTGGCGAAGCCGTCCGGCCTGCTGTTGCTGGTGGACGACGTGCACCGTGTGGACGGCCCTTCGCTGGACCTGCTCGCGGGGCTGCTCGCGGCGAAGGACCTGGGCGTGGCGCTGGTGGCCACGGGTGACGTGGACGCGGTGCCCACGGCCCTGGCGTCCCTGCCCGTGACGGTGCTGGAGGGGCTGTCGCCGTCGGATCTGAACGCGCTCCTCACGGCGAGCCTGGGCATGGCCCTGTCGCCGTCGCTGGAGCGGGCGGTGTCGGACCGGGTGCGCGGCAATCCCGCGCATGCGCTGGCGCTGGTGCGGCTGCTCGTGGCGGTGGGCGTGCTGCAGCGCACGGAGAATGGCTTCCAGGCCAATGGCCCGCTGTCCGCCGCGGCGTTGCCGCAGGGATTGGGACAGGCGTTGGGCGCGCGGCTGGAGCTGCTGCCCGCCGCGTCGCTGCGCTTCCTCCAGCGGGCCGCGGTGGAGGGCTCGCTGTTCTCCGCGGAGCTGGTGCGCGCGTCGCTGACGGCCACGGACGGCGCGGAGGTGCTGGATGACACGGAGTGGGTGGTGCCCGTGCCCCAGCAGCCCGGCATCTTCCGCTTCACGCGCGAGGAGGCGCGGCAGGTGCTGCGCGAGCGCCTGTCGCCTCCGCAGCTGCGCGGCGCGCACCAGGAGCTGGCGGAGGCGCTGGAGTTGATGGCGTTCACGCAGGAGCCGGCCCGCGAGGTGCGGGTGGCGGACCACCTGCTGGGCGCGGATGCCGCTGGCGCGCCGGCCGCTTGCGAGCGCGCGGGAGACTGGTTCGCGGCGCGCGGCGAATGGCGAGCGGCGGTGGAGTTCTACCGCTGGGCCCTGGGCCGGTCGCCCGGCGCGACGGCGGCGGTGGTGCGCTGGCAGCTGGACGTGCTCGCGCGCGCGGCGGGATGTCTCACGCAGTCGGACCCCGCCGCCGTGGACGGGCTGGTGACGCCGTGGCTGGACCGCGTGCCGGTGATGCAGATGCCCGGCCGGTGGGCGGAGGCCGCGCGGCGCCTGGCCGTCGCGGAGCTGAAGCTGGGGCGCGTGGACGACGCGGAGGTGCGCCTCAGCATGGCGCAGGGGCCTGCCGGCTCGGATCCGGAAGTGGAGGCCCTGGTGCTGTGCGAGCTCGCGCGGGTGCGCGAGGCCAAGGGCGAGACGACGGCGGCGGTGGAGCTGCTGGCGCGGGCCTTCCAGCGCATGGGGAACCGGACCCCGCATCTGGCGGACTTCTACTGGGAGAACTACCTGCTCCTGGGGCGGCTCCAGCAGCGGCTGGGTCAGCTGGACCGGGCGCGGGTGGCCTTCACGCGCGCGGCGGAGCAGGCGCGGTCGGTGGGCAGCGCGGTGGGCCATGCGCGGGCCCTGTCGCAGCTCGCGGGCCTGCGGGTCCTCGCGGGAGAGCCGGGCCAGGCGCTGTCGGACCTGGAGCGCGCGCTCGTCCTGGCGGAACAGGGCGGTGACGCCCAGGAAGTGGCGCGCATCCACTTCAACGCCGGACGCCTGCTGGTGGCAGGGGGCCGGGTCTCGGATGCGCGCGATCGGCTGGAGCAGGCGAGGGAGCGCGCCCGGGTGGCCGGCTGGCGGGAGGGAGAGGCCCTGGCCGCGCAGGTGCTGGGGGCGATGGAGTCCCGGACCCCGCGCCGCTGAAGTGGCCGGAAGTCGTCAGCAGGCGTGCAGGCGCACGGACTTCGGCGTGGGGGCTCGCGGTTTTCCCGCCCGCCGGGTGGTCAGCCGGTAGACTTCGCCGCTCCCCAAAACCCCCTGTGCCTGCCTTCGTGAAGACGTCACGTCCACCGTCCCTTTCCCTGTTGGGTTTCCTCGCGCTGGGTGTCCTCGGTGCGTGTGGGCCGTCGCCCACGACCATCACCCTGGAACAGCCCGAGCTGCGCTACCTGCGCACGCAGGGGCAGAACCTGCCGCTCAGCTACACGGTGTTGGACGCGGACGGGCGCAAGATGATGGACACGCGCCTGCGCTGGACCAGCTCCGCGCCGGAGGTGGCCTCCGTGCTGGAGGACGGCACGGTGGTGGCGCGCAAGTCCGGCAAGACCATCATCGGCGTGCAGGGGGGACGGGCGAAGGCGGCGCTGCCGTTGGACCTCACCATCCTCGCGTCGCTGGACGTGCGCGCTCCGGGCGCGGACTTCGTGGAGGTGGGGAAGACCATCAAGCTGCGCGTGGTGGCGCGCAATGAAGCGGGCCACGTCATCCCCGACGCGGTGCCCACCTTCCGTTCCAGCAACGAGGCCGTGTCGCGCGTGGAGAACGGCGAACTCATCGCCGCGTCCGCCGGCACGGCCACGGTCACCGCGACGCTGGGACACCTGAACCGCGCCATCGCCGTGCAGGTGGTGCCGCCGGACTTCGCGCGCCTGGGGCTGAACCTCACCTCGTACACCTTCAAGAAGAAGGGCCAGTCGGTGATGGTCCAGGCGCGCGCGTACAACCGCAACGGCGTGGCGTTGGAGAAGGTGCCGCTGGAGTGGTTCAGCTCGAACACCGCCGTGGTGACGGTGTCGCCCGAGGGCCGCGTGACGGCCGTGGGCCAGGGCCGCGCGGTGGTGTCGGTGGTGGCCGGCCGCCGGCGCACCGCCGCGGACTTCATCGTCGAGTAGGTCTGTCTTTCGAAGTCCGGGCCCGCCGCCCTGAAGCGGCGGGCCAGGGTGTTACGGCTTCTTCGTGGGCGGCGCGGCGGGCCTGGCGGGCGCGGGGCGCTTGCCGCCCTTCTTCTTGGACGCGGCCTCCACGTCATCCGGGCAGGGCGGGCG
>NZ_RAWE01000329.1 GCF_003611695.1 Corallococcus carmarthensis
GTCCACGGGCTGCGCGAGCCGGGCCTGGAGCGCGGCCTGGTTGCGGGCCTGCGTGAGCGCGCCCTCCAGGTCCGGCTGGTTGGGATTGAGCGCGCGCACCTGCGTCCACTGCGTGAGGGAATCCGCCCAGCGGCCCTCGACGGAGTACGCCCAGCCCAGCTCCCAGCGGCAGTCGGCGCGGGACGGCGCGGCCTGCACGCACGCGGACAGCTCCGTGATGGCGGTGCGGGAGTCCTTGGACTGGAGGGCGGCCACGCCCCGGGCGTAGTGCTCGTCCGGGTTGCCCACGGTGGCGAGGCCGGACGCGGCGGCCTTGCCGTGCATCGCGATGGCGGCGGCGCGCAGGGCGCCGACGCTGGCCTCCACGGCGATGCGGCCCGCCTCGGAGAGGGAGTCTGTCTGGCTTTGCGCCGTGGCGGGCGCGGCGCCCGTGGCCGGCACCATGTTCGACGACCCGGGGGGCGGCGTCGGGATGGACTCGGCGAGGCCCGCGGGCATCCGCATGGAAACCGTCGTGGCGGAGTCGCTGGAGGCCGTGCCGCCCGCGAAGGTCACACCGGAGGACGCGGCCTGAGACGCGAAGCTCGCGGTCCTGACAACGCCCGACGTGCTCGCGACAGCGGAACGGGTCTTCGTGGCGGCCGTCACGGATGCGAGGCCCGCCGCATCCAGTTGCCGCGTGCCACTCGACTCTCCCATCGCGCTCCGCACGGACGCGAGGCCCGCGGCTTCGAGCTGTCCGGCTCCCACGTTCCGGATGACGGAGCGCACGGAGGCCGTGCCCGCTTCGGCGAGGCGCGCGGTGCTGGAGGGCTCGGCTGTGGAGAAGTTGGGGACGGACGCGGTGGGCGCGGCGAGCGCCAGCATCAGCAGGACGGACGGGGGGGCCATGGCCCGCGCATCTTACGGGATGGGACGGGGGCAGGGGTGGCACCGGCGGGCCCGGCTCGGTAGCAGCCGGGCAGGCGACACCCCTACACCCCTGGAAGGCCCTGGCACCGCCTACCCGAGCGCGTCGAGCAGCACCGAGCCCCGGCGCTGGCGCGGCAACAGCCGGAAGTGCCTCAGCTCCTTGCGCTTCACCCGCCGCTCCAACGCGCTGTGCAGCGACAGCCGCCCCGGCCCGCGCATCAGCGTCCCCAGCGCGATGGCGATGAGCGCCACGTTGAACTCGTAGCCGCCCTTGGTGATGTCGAAGCCGTTCTTCCTGTGCACCTTCGCGATGGCCATTGCCTGCGTCACGATGACCGACACCGCCGTGAAGCGCGTCGCGATGCCCAGGATGGAGCTCACCCCAGCCACCAGCTCCGTGATGCCCGTGGCCAGCAGCCACGGCTTCCCGGGCTTGATGCCCAGCTGCTCGAACATGCCCGCTTGCTGCTCGATGCCCTCCTTCTTCAGCTTCGCCAGGCCGTGATGGATCATCGTCGCGCCCAGCGACAAGCGCGGCGGCAACAGCGCGGCCGACTTCAGCAACGACGGTTGTTCGTTCAGCATCGTCACGTTCATGGGGCTCTCCTCGTCGGGACGCAGGCGTCCTCTGGGTGAAGTGCCCCTTACGTTGTGATGCGTCCGCCCCTCCGGCCCCGACGCTCGCAGGGCCCCACGCCCGGCGGCCGGGCACTCAACCCCCGTCCCGCTCCGCCAGGGGCACGTCCATCAGCGCCGCCACCTCCGCGCTGTACCCCCCGGGTCCCTCCCCGTGAACGATGAGCGGCGCGCGCACCGACAGGCCCCGGTCCTGGTCCCGCAGCGCCTGCACCAGGAAGCGCGTGGCGGGCGCATCCACCCGCGCGTGCACGGACCTCAGCACCCGAGGGAACAACCGCGCGCCCGCGAGCACCCCAAGCACCTCCGCCAGCCGCGCCGCCGGATACACCAGGCTCACGCCCCCACCGGGCCGTAGGGCATGCCGCGCCGCCGCGACCACCGAGGGCGCGTCGCACGCCACCTCCGACTTGGACACGGCGCGCTCCGCGTCCGGGCTCACCACGCCCGCCTGGGCCCGGCGGAACGGCGGGTTGGACACCACCTGCCCGTAGGCCCCGGGCGCGAACAGCGTCCGCGCCTGCCGCAGGTCCCCGAGCACCGGCCGCACCCGGCCCTCGCACCCGTTGAGCGCCACCGCGCGCGTCAGCCGTCCATGCACCGCGGGCTGCAACTCCAGCGCATCCACGGGCCCCGCGACGCCGAACTGCTTCACCAGCAGCAGCGACACCACGCCACTGCCCGCGCCCAGCTCCAGCACCGGCCCGGGCAGGTCGCCGCCTTCCGTGGCCGCGAAGTGCGCCAGCAGCACCGCGTCCAGCGTGAAGCGGTAACCCGTCCGGCGCTGGAACACGCGCACGTCCGCGGTGCCAATGGAGTCCAGCGTCTCGCCGTCCTCCAGCGGCGCGGCGAGAGGGGCGGACCCGTCGGAAGCGGCCACGGTCAGCGCGCGCCGTGCATCCGCTCGGCCACGTCCAGCACGCGCGCCTCGCAGGAGACGCCGTCCAGGTGGCTGGCCTCCACCAGGCCCGTGGGGCTGGTGACGTTCACCTCCGTGAGGTAGTCGCCCAGCACGTCGATGCCCACCAGCGTCAGCCCCTTCTCCTGGAGCGCCGGCTTGAGGCGCTTGCAGATGAGGAGGTCCCGCGCGGTGATCTCCGCCTTCATCGGCGTGCCGCCCGCGGCCATGTTGCCCCGGTGGTCCGCGTCCGACGGCACGCGCAGCACCGCGCCCACCGGGTCTCCGTCCACCAGGATGATGCGCTTGTCGCCCAGGCGGCTCTCCGGAACGTAGGCCTGCGCGAGGATGGGTTCCTTCCCGCCCTGCGTGAGCAGCTCCACCATGGAGCGCGCGTTGCGGTCCCCCGGCGCGAGGAACAGGATGCCCTTGCCCCCGAACCCGTCGATGGGCTTCAGGATGGTGCCCTGCGCGTTCTTCGCCGCGAACTCCAGCACCACGGACAGCTCGCGCGTCACGCGCGTCTCCGGCATCAGGTCCGGGAAGTTCAGCGTGAACAGCTTCTCGTTCGCGTCGCGGATGCCGGACGGGTTGTTGATGAAGATGGGCGCGCGGTCCGGACACAACTCCACCAGCTGCGTGGCGTGCAGATAGTCCGCGTCCACCGGCGGGTCCTTGCGCAGGAACAGCACGTCCAGCTTCGACAGCGGCCGCACGTCCTCGCTCAGCACGTCGAAGTGGTGCCCCACCTCCCGGCGCACCCGGACCCGGCGCATGCGCGCCTCCGAGCACCGGCCGTTGAAGCGCAGCCACCCCTGTTCGAAGTAGTAGACGTCGTGCCCCCGCCGCTGTGCCTCCAGCATCAGCGAGAACGTCGTGTCGTGGTCCACCCGCACGCTCTCGAGCGGGTCCATCAGGAAGCCAAGGGAGAGGGCCATGAGGGGCGGAAGATAGCGGACCCCCTCCGCCCGTGCCGCTCCTTCGAGCGCGTCTTCGTCCACACCGGGACGGACGCGGGCTCCTGCTGGCAGGGCAGGGGGGAAGGGTAGGGGCTCCGGGCTCTCAGCGGCCGGGCAGCTCGCTCAGCTTGAGGTTGAGGCGCACGGGCTTGCCCGCCTCCACCGGCACCGCGAGCACCCGGCGCTTCTTGTCCTCGCCCACCAGCACCAGCTCCGCCTGTCCCACCGGCAGAGCGCGCTTCACCAGCGGCGTGCGGCCCAGGGACTTGTTGTTGAGGAAGACCTCCGCGGGCTCGTCCAGGAAGAGCGTCACCTCGCCCTTGCCCTTCCGGCCGCGGCCGCCCCGGTTGGAGGTGGCCTCGTCCCGGTCGTTGTCCCGGTCCTTCGCGCCTGCCCGGTCGCGGTCCTTGTCCTTGTTGTCGCGGTCCTTGTCCTTGTCCGCATCCGCGACAGCCACGTCCTCGCCAGGCACGGGAGCATTGGGCGGCCGGATGGGGATCATCGGTCCCATGCCCATGGGCGTGGGTGGGGACGTCTTCTCCTCGTCCTCCAGCAGCTTCGTGAGGCGGAACGCGCCGTAGGCCAGCCCCAGGAACAGCGACAGGGACAGCAACGCCCACACGACGCCCAGCTTCGAGCGCTTCACCGGAGGCGCGGTCTCGTCGCTGCCGGACTCCTCCGCGCGCAGCTTGGCGATCTCCGCCTTCTTGCGCGCCTCCACGACGCTGAGCGCGGTGGCCTTGCGCTCCGGCAGGTAGGGGCCGTCGTCCTTCTGGAGCGCGCGCTTCGCCGACGCCAGCACCTGGCTGCTCGTCGTGACGTCCGCGCTCTCCAGCAGCGAGCGCGTGGCCGCCATGCGCTCCGCGAACAGGCCCTTCATGAGGGCGGCGCGCTGCTCGGCGTCCATCAGCTTGCCGCCGGCCACCTTCTCGATGGCGCGCGCCATGTCCCGCCCGGACGGGTAGCGGCGGTCCACGTTGCGCTCCAGGGCGCGCATCACCACGCGGGAGATATCCTCGGAGATGTGCGGCAGGAGCACCGAGGGCCACGGGATGGCGTCCTCGAGGATCTTCACCATCTCGTCGCGCTCGGTCTTCCCGGCGAAGAGCCGCTCGCCGGTGATGAGCTCGTGCATCACCACGCCCACGGAGAACAGGTCGCTGCGGCCATCCAGCGGATCGCCGCGCACCTGCTCCGGGGACATGTAGCCGGTGGTGCCCTTCACCGTGCCCACGTTGGTGCGCTCCAGGCTGTTCTTCGCCTTGGCGATGCCGAAGTCGAGCAGCTTCACGGTGCCGTCGTAGGTCACCATGATGTTCTTCTGCGCCACGTCGCGGTGGATGACGGGGCTCGCTTCACCGCCGGGGGATGTGAAGGTGTGCGCGTAGTGCAGCGCCAGGCACACGTCGCGGGCCACGGACAGGGTGAAGGCCAGCGGCACCGGCTGGCGCTTCTTCAGGCACGCGCTGGTGACCTGGTTGAGGTTCTGCCCGCCGATGAACTCCATGGCCAGGTAGAGCCCGTCGTCCTCCTCCCCCAGGTCGAACACCTGCGCGATGTTCGGGTGGTTGAAGGCCGCGGTGATGCGCGCCTCGTCCAGGAACATGCGGACGAACTGATCATTGGAGCGCGCGTCCGGGAGGATGCGCTTGATGACCACGTACTTGCGGAAGCCGCCCGGGCCCGACGTGTAGCCCAGGAACAGCTCCGCCATGCCGCCCACGGTCAGCTGCGTGAGCACCTCGTACTTCCCGATGCGCTCGCCCCGATGGAAGTCGATGAGCTCATCCTCCAGCGCCATGAAGGATGGCGCCCGCGTCGTGTCAAAGCCGGGCCGGACCATAACAGGGCTGTTGCATCCGGGGTCCTTCCTTGCCGGTGGAGCCCGCGAAGGAGGGGCACGCATGCCGGCACGCATGCCGGCTCCAGCCCCTGAGGTCCCTGTGGATCACCTGTGGATGGTGTGGACAGCCCTGTGGACAACCCGTGGCCCGGAAGCGACGCTGTGGATGCCCGGGGAAAACCTTCAACTTGCCCACATGTAGCAGATCGCCGATTCGTGAATGAATCCGCGAGCTTGCTGACTTGTCCCCAACTCCGTGCCGCCTACTGCTTCCACCAGTTGATCAATACTCCAATTAGACTGGTGAAGAAGATGGGGGCGGTGCACAAGCGGGAGAAACCGCCGGGCATCCGCGGGACGGCGAACGGCGGGCGACGGGACGCTACAGGAGCGTGGCGCGCAGCCGCTCCAGCAGCCCGGGCAGATCCTGGAGCAGCTGCCGGTCCAGGTCCTCCAGCGCGGCGCGGTGCATGACCAGGTCCTCCGGCTCCCGCTCCGCGGACATCATGCGATGCAGGGCGCGCAGGCGCTGGTTGCGCATCACCAAGCGGGCCAGGGTGTCGTCCAGCTCCTCCGCGAGCCCGGCGTCCAGGCGCAGCTCCTGGCCCACCAGCTCCCGGAGCTGCTCCACGCGGTAGGTGAGCTCCCAGCTCTCCTCGTAGCCCGCGCGCCGGGGCAGCATCGGCCCATACGTCCACCGCTCGTTCACGGTTCCTCTAGTGCGGCCGGGGCCGGGTGAGGCCCGTCAGGGACAGGCGGGTGCGCATCGGGTCCAGCTCCACGTGCATCCGGCAGTCCGCCACGTCCAGGCGCAGGGTGTAGGGCGGACAGGGCGTGTGCCCAGAATGCTCCTCGGAGGCGCGAGTGCCCATGCGGAACAGCTCGGCCAGCACCGCCTGCCGCACCTCCGCCGACAGCCCGTCCACGGTGGACTGCACACCCCGGGCGATGAGCACCGTGAATGCCTGCAATCCTGGAGAAACGTGCGAAGGGCCGGCCAGGGTCATGCTCGCGGCCGTTGCCAGAACCGTACCCTGCGACATGCCTGTCGTTCCGGGGGGTTGGAAGGACTCAAAACCCTTTGGGCTGAAAAAAACTCAGGCATGGGAGTGCCCAATCCTGAAACCCCGGGGGGTGGGGTGCCGTGGGACAGGGGGATGGAGAGCGGTGCTATAGGCAGCAGGCAGGAGGCACGATGGCGCGCACGCGGACGGTGGGCAGTGGGGGCCTGACGGGCCTTCCGGGAGCTCCAACGGGCTTGCCGGGGGTCGCAGCACCCAGGCCCAGGCCGGACAAGGCCCTGGCAATGGCCCTGGCTGCCCTCCTGGCCTTCGTGGGCGCCTGCCGGGACGAACCCCCGCTGACGGGCGCCCGGAGCCTCCTGCGGGTCTCCCAGGAGTCCGTGACGTTCCCGCCCAGCTATCCCCAGGTGGAGCGGGTGGTGGAGCTCCGGGTGGTGAACGCGGGGCGGACGACGCTGGACGTGGAGTGGACGGCGCTGGCGGCGCCCTTCTCCGCGGCGGGGCTGCCCACGCGGATGGTGCCGGGCGAGGTCCCTGTCCGGCTGTCCTACCGGCCGGAGGCCACGGGCGTGCTGACGGCGACGCTGGTGGGGCTGTCTCTTTTACACATCTGACGCTGCCGACGACTAGTCGAGT
>NZ_RAWE01000032.1 GCF_003611695.1 Corallococcus carmarthensis
TTGGCACCCAGAGCGAGGACGGCAGCCGCTTCGTCGAGCGCATCCTCACGGCCGTGATGAGCCTCAGGAAGCAGGAGCGCAACGTGCTCGACGCTCTCACTGCGTCCCTTGAAGCCCATCTCCACGGCACTCCCGCACCATCGCTGCTGCCCGGGACCTGATTCACGCTCGCGGTCGCCAGACCCCGTGAACGCTTACGAAGAAGCCATGACCCCAGCCTCTGACAGCGTATTGCTCGCCGCCGCCACGGTGGAGGGCGGTGAAGGACTCGCCCAGCACATCCGCACCGGCCACCACCAGTTCCTCGCCGATGAGCCGGCTTCGCGCGGCGGCGCGGACCTGGGCCCCGCGCCGTACCAGCTCCTCATGGGCTCGCTGGGTGCGTGCACGGCCATCACGCTCAGGATGTACGCGGAGCGCAAGAAGTGGGACCTGGGCAGTCTCGTCGTGCGCCTCAAGCTCCTGCGCGAGCCCGCGGGTGAGCGCGTCGAGCGGATCCTCGACTGCGCTGACACGGTGACGGCGGAGCAGCGGGCCCGGCTGCTTGAGATCGCCGCGAAGACGCCCGTCACGCTGACGTTGTCACGGGCCCTTCACATCGAGACGCGCTTCGCGTCCACCGAACGCCCTGGTGGCTCTGGAGAATGACTGGCTCAAGACGAGCTTCCAGCCCTCGCAGCCCAGTGCTCCGGGGTCCAAGTTGGAGACGCCTCGCAGCTGAATCGAGTAGGGCGAGCTCACGGGGAATCCCCGTGGCGGGGATGGCGTGCTCGATGGCCCCGGGGGCGCCCTCCACTTCGACGAGCAGGTCCATGCATGGGAACTGCTCGAAGCGAAGGGTGGCATCGCCGAACACGTACCAGGCGATCTCCCTCGTGATGCACTCGCTCTCCTCGAAGCCCGTGCGCTCAAGGATGTTCCGCAGCGTGGCTTCATCCTCCACCCGGGTGTTCAATTCCTCTCGCACCTTGTATCCGTGCTCCAGGCGGGCGCCGCCCTTCCACGTCAACTCCGTCCAGCCGCCTGCGGGCGCCTTGTAGGCGCGGACCCGCAGCCGCCCGGCACCTCGGTCTGGACCTGACTCGAGCGTGTAGTACCGGTCCACCATCGTTCCAGTGAAGCGCAGCCTTCCGCCTGCTTCCTCGACGTGCCTGCGGCGCAGCAGCAGGTCGTCCACGACGCTCTTGAGCTCCACCTCATGCATGGCGGCATCTTGATGAGCAGCGATGAGAATCGCATGGGGAAGGGATGAGGGAATTCTCATTCGCTGACGATGGCACGTGAAACGCAAGATGCGCACTGCCGGTATCAGGGCGGATGAGACGCCGGCCTGACGGGTTCGCCGACTCCAGGGCGCCATGGAATGGATGGCGCGTGTCACGGATTGAGCGGAATGTCTTCCACGGTCTTTTCCCGCGCGAAGATGAAGAGGCGATGAAAAGTCTCTCAGCGAGCCATCGGTTCGCGGACACAGCCCTCCTGCATCAGGCATGACTCGAAAGCCCCCCGCGCCGCGGAGCACGGATGCCCAGGTGTCTTCGGGGGCGAAAGGACGTCAGATGCCGAGCACGCCCGGAGGCGCCGCCCATCGCGGTGGGTGGCCATGGGGCCTGGGGGCGACCCTGGTGCTCGTGCTCGTACGGCTGCTCTACGCGGGGCACGTGGAGCTGGCTCCGCAGGAAGCCTATTACTGGCAATACGCGCGGCACCTGGACCTGTCCTACCTGGACCATCCTCCGATGTGCGCCTGGTGGATGGCATTGTCCGTCCGGCTCCTGGGGGATTCACAGGTGGCCCTGCGCCTGCCCGCCATCCTTTCCTCCGCCGCGCTCGGTGGCGTCTTGTTTTCACTCGGCAGGCGCTTGTATTCGCCCGCGGTCGGGATGCTGACGGCGGTCGCCGCGAACGCCACGGTCCTCTTTGGCCTGGGCGCGGTGGTGATGACGCCGGACGTCCCGCTCGTGCTGTTCTGGGCCGCCGCGCTGCGCGTGCTCTGCGAGCTGGTGCTGCCCGATGGCCAGGGGGGCGGGCGCTTCGGCTGGCGCTGGTACCTGCTGGGCCTGCTCTGCGGGTGCGCGCTGCTGTCCAAGTACACCGCCGCGCTGTTGCCGCTCCAGGTGCTGGGGACGGCGCTGGTGACGCGGCGGGGGCGTGAAGCCCTGCGCACCCCGCATCCCTACGCCGCCAGTCTGCTCATGATCGCGGTGTTCTCACCGGTGCTCCTCTGGAACCAGGCGCATGGCTGGGCGTCCTTCGCGTTCCAGACCACCGGCCGTGCGAAGACGGTGGATGGCTTTCACGGCTTCCTCGTCGGCCGCTACCTGGGCCTCCAGGCGGTGGCGGTGGGGCCGCTGCTCTACCTGGCGCTGCTGCTGACGGCGGGCGCCCTCGTGCGTCAGGCGTGGCGGGGCGATGACCGCGCGCGGCTGCTGGCCTTCGCGAGCGTGCCGGGCCTCGCCCTGTTCACCCTGGTGAGCCCCCTGCACTGGGTGAAGATGAACTGGGTGGCCCCCGCGTATCTGGGCTTGATGGTGGCCGCCGCCGCGGGCGCGTGGGCCTTGCGCGAGCACCGGGCCGTGCGCGGCTACGCGGCGCTGAGCGTGGGCGTGGGCGCGGTGCTGATGACAGGCATGTACCTGATGCCGCTCTGCCCGTGGATTCCCTTTCGCGAGCGCGACAACCTGGTGAGCGGCTGGCGTGAGCTGGCCAAAGCCGTGCAACAGCACCGCGAGGAGTCCGGCACGCCCGCGCCGATGGTGGTGGGGTGGGGCTACAAGACGGCGAGCGAGCTGGCCTGGTACCTGCCAGACCATCCGGAGACGCAATCCGACTCCGCGCTGGGCGGAGACGGGCTGGCGTATGGCTTCTGGCTGGACCGGGTGCGCCCCGGCGCGGACGCCCTCATCGTCGCGGACCTGCGCCAGCCGCTGCGCGACGCGGAGGCGCGGCTGGCGGAGCATTGCGCGGCGGTGCGCGAGCTGCCCTCCGTGACGGTGCACCGCGGCGACCGGCCGGTGACGACCTTCAAGCTGTGGTCGTGTCAGCGCTGGCATTCCCGGCCGGAAGTGGCGGTGCGGCGGACGCCTCCGGCTTCGGGAGTCGCAAGATGAAGCGGCTCTCTCCGTCGACCCGCGCGTAGTCGAGCGTGCCGCCATGCGCCTCGGCGATGGTCCGCGACACCGCGAGCCCCAGGCCGGTGCCCTCGCCCTGCCGGGACGCATCCGCCCGGGCGAAGCGCTGGAAGAGCCGGGCCTGGAAGGCGGTGTCCACCCCCTCGCCGTCATCCCCCACGGTGACGCGCACGCCGGTGTCCGTCGCGTCCAGCTCCACGCGGACGCGCTCGCGCGCGTAGCGGCACGCATTGGAGAGCAGGTTGTCCAGCACATGGGCCAACAGGACCGGATTGCCCCGGACCCGCGTGGGGGCACCGTTCAGCTCCAGCTTCAGGCTCCGGGACTGCGCCGCCGGGTGCTGCTCCGTGCGTTGGAGGGACTGCCGCGCCAGCGAGTGCAGGTCCACGGGCTCCAGGTTGATTACCTGGGTGCCGGCATCCGCGCGCGCCAGCTGGAGCAGCGCGTCCACCAGGTGGGTGAGCTGGCGGGTCTCATCGAGCACGATGGCCAGCGTGCGGCGGTACTCCTCCGGCGTCCGCTCCCGGCGCAGGCTGACCTCCGTCTCACCCAGGATGATGGTGAGCGGCGTGCGCAGCTCGTGCGCCGCGTCGGAGGTGAACGAACGGATGCGCAGGAGCGACGCGCGGGCATCCGCGAGGAGCTCATTCAGGGTGGACGCCAGCGTGTCCCACTCGTCCCCGGTTCCCCGGTCGGGAAGGCTCAGGTCCAGCTCCGAGGCCCGCGCGGCGCGGACCCGGTCACTGGCTTCGCGCAGCGGCTCCAATGCCTTGCGCGCCAGCGTGCTGCCTATCACCGTGGCCCCCAGCACCGCGAACGGCATGCTGAAGACGATGGCGCCCAGGGCCTGCAGGGCCTCGTCGAAGATTCCCTCGTGCAGCCACAGGCTGGGGTTCTCCGCGTGCTGGAACGTCTCGGAGATGGCCAGCACCGCCGTCACCAGCACGCCGTAGAGGAGCGTGGTTCCCAGGACGGAGCTGGCGAAGAAGAGGGTCAGCTGCTGGCGGAGCGTGCGCGGGCGCCTCATGGGCGGCTCCGGAGCACGTAGCCCACGCCGCGCACGGTGTGGATGAGCTTGGTGGCGAAGGGGGTATCCACCTTGGTCCGCAGGTAGCGGATGTAGACCTCCACGACGTTGGAGAAGGTCTCGAAGTCATGCTCCCACACGGCCTGCACGATGCGGGTCCGGGACAGGACCTCGCCCGCGTGCTCGAGCATGAATTGCAGCAGGGCGTACTCCCGCGCGGTCAGCGGAATCTCCACGCCGGCCCGGACCACCTTCCGGGTGGTGGGGTCCATGGTCAGGTCCGCGTGGCTCAGCAGGGGCGTGGCGCGGTTGTCGACGCGGCGGAGGATGGCGCGGATGCGCGCCAGCAGCTCCTCGAAGGCGAAGGGCTTGATGAGGTAGTCGTCCGCGCCTGCATTGAGCGCGCTGATGCGGTCCGCGACCGCGTCCTTCGCGGTGAGCATGAGGATGGGCGTGGTGTCCTGCTTCGCGCGCAGCGCCCGGAGCAGGTCCAGCCCGGACAGCCCCGGCAGCATCCAGTCCAGGATGATGAGCGCGAAGCGCTCGTGGCGCATCATCTCCTGGGCCTGCGCGCCGTCCACGCTCTCGCGCACGCGGAAGCCCTCTTCGGTGAGGCCCCGGGAGATGAAGGCGCGGACCCGCAGTTCGTCTTCAACGATGAGGATGGACACGATGAGGTTCCTGGCAACGAGGCCCGGCGGTGGCACGGGAGTGGCCGTCGCGGGGGAAGGACAACCGCAGGTGGGCTCCCCGCGGCGAGGGGAGAAACTCCGCATGGGCGCGGTGGGCCCGGGCGACGAGGGCGCGCAGCTCCTGGTGATCATCGACGACGAGGACTCGCATGGCGGGTTTCCCGCCCGGAGCTATACCACTGGCGGGAAGGCTCGGGCCGGAGGGCTCCCGGCGCCGTTCAGCCGCCGTTCAACCCCCCGCTGGCAGGGTCGCCGCATGGCTTCCCGGTGCAGGCTCCGAAGACCCGATGCCCGCCTGATGCTGCTCACGTGACTGACGGTGTTCCTGCTGGAGGGCGTGAGCGGCGCCTTCTTCCGTCCGCTCGCGGTGCTGGGCATCGCCCTGGTGCTCTACCTGGACTTCCAGTCGGGCTGGCTCGTCGCCTTCACCCTGGGGACGTTGCCCTTCGCGCGGGTGGGCGGGGTGGCGGGCGTGCTGCTCACCGGCGGGGTCGTCTCCCTGGGCTCGGCTGCTCGTCCCCTCCCTGTACCTGCGCTTCGGGAGGAGACAGCCGCCAGCGGCGCCTACAGCTGGATCTTGAAGCCGCCAATGAGCGTGCGGGGCGCGTTGGGGCGCGCGCCGTAGGGACGGCGGCCGACGATGACGGCCTCGTCCAGGAGGTTGCGGCCGCTCACGTAGAGCTGCCCCCAGCGGGTGATGTTCCAGTTGGCGTTCACGTCGAACGTCAGCAGGGCCCCCGTCTTCACGCCCTCGGGAATCTCACCCTGGCCCGCCTCCTCGCGCATGCTGCCCAGGTAGGTGGAGCTGATGAAGGCGCCCCAGCGCGCGCCCTCCACGCCAATGGACGCGAAGAGCTGGTGGTGGGGCACGTACGGCAGCTCGTCTCCCGCCACCACGTTGCCGAACTGCGGATCCGACGAACGGAAGTCGTTGAGCAGCTTCGTGCGCGTGAACGTGTACGCCACCGTCAGCGGGAAGGTGAGGCCGCCGCCCGGACGGAAGGTCTTCTCCGCGAAGGCCTCCAGGCCGTAGATGTTCGCCGCGCCCGCGTCCACCTGCCGGTCCAGGTTGTCGTTGAGACACCCGTTGGAGAAGGTGCAGACGTCGGTGAGGTTGGAGTAGTCGTTGAAGAAGCCCACCACCTCGAAGCGCTCACCGCGCCGCGACCAGCGTGCGCCGGCCTCGTAGTTGATGCTCTTCTCCGGGCCCACGGCCTGCGGCTGTCCCGGCGCGGGCGGGGAGAAGCCCCGGTAGGCACCGGCGAACAGGCCCAGCGCGGGGTTGAGCGCGCCGTAGACGCCCACGCCCGGCATCAGCGCCTCCAGCGACCCGTTCTGGGTGGTGCCCTCCAGCTTGTCCACGGATTTGGAGCGGATGATCTCCAGCCGCACGCCCGGCGTCACCACCAGCGGGCCCCAGGCGATGGCGTCCGTCGCGTGCAGCGCGAGCGCGTGCGTGGAGTCCTTGTTGTCGGCGGTGACCTCCGTGGTGCCACCCTCGGCGACCAGCTCGCCGGACACCATGCGGAAGCCGTCCTGCGTGTGGCGCCGGTCGATGCTGTCGAAGTGGTAGCGCACGCCGAACTCGGCGTTGTGCGACAGCGGGCCCGTCTTCGCCGTCCAGCGGGCGACGCTCTGGAGGCCCTGGTTGACGAAGACGCGGTGGTTGGGCCCGATGAGGATGGTCTCTCCCGGCGTGGACGAGTCCAGCTCCCCGGTGAGCACGCCGTAGTAGATGGCGTTGCGCGCGCTGGTGGGGTCCGCGAGCACGTCGGAGATGCTGATGCCCCGGAAGCCGTTCACCTTGCGCCAGGTGCGGTCCAGGTCCTGGCGGTACAGCGACGTCGTCACCGCGATGTCGCGGCCTTCCAGCACATGGCTGAGCACCGCCTGGGTGCGGTGCCACTGCATGTGGTCGAACTGGCTGGCCTTGTAGCGGCGCAGCGGGTTCGCCGCGAAGTCCGCGTCCGACAGGCCCAGGTACGTCTCGTTGGAGCCCTCGTCGGAGTAGCCCAGCTTGAGCTGGAGCGTCTGGCGCAGCTCGCCATCCGGCACCAGCCGGTAGCGCGCCTTGGCCATCCACTCGTTGCGGTGGAAGCCGGTGGTGGCGTCGCTGTTGTCGAGGTCCTTGAACCCGCTGCTGCGCAGGTGGATGCCTTCGATGAGGAAGCCCGCGCGCTCGGTGCTGGCGCCGAAGTAGCCGTGCGCCTTTCCGTAGAGGTACTGGCCGCCCGCGACGTCCAGGCCGAACGACTCCTGCGTGGGGATGTCCCGGGTGATGAGGTCCACCGACCCGCCCACCGTCTGCGGGCCCTGCTGCACGGAGGAGGGGCCCTTGAGCACGCGCACCGACTGCATGCGCGTCATCAGCGGGAAGTAGTACGCGGCGGGCGCGGAGTACGGCGCCGGCCCGAAGAGGATGCCGTCCTCCAGCAGGGTGACCTTCTTGCTGCGGTCCGGGTTGACGCCGCGCAGGCCCAGGTTGGGCCGCAGGCCGAAGCCGTCCTCGCCACGGCCGTACACGCCCGGCACGGACTGGAGGATGGCCTGGGGGTCGTCCAGCTCGTAGCGCTGGAGCTTCTCCGGCTTGAGGATGTGGATGGAGCCGCTCGTCTTCGCCTCGGACGTGCCCACCACGACGCTCTCGAAGCGGCGGCTGTCGGCGGGCGGCGTCCCGTCGAGGGGCGCGTCGGCCGGGGCGGGCCCGGGAAGAAGGGCTCGGAAGGTGTCTGGGCCTGGAGCGGCGCGTCCGCGGCGGCGGGAGCCGGCTCGGGCACGGGTTCGGTGGCGGGCGGCGCGACAGCGGGCTCGGCGGCGGCCGGGGGCGGGATGCTGTTCGACAGCACCATCGTGCTGTTCCTGCTGTGGCGCCGCACGCGGCCGTTCGCGTACGTCGTGGTGGTGGGCTTCCACGTGGTGACGTTCGTGCTGTTCCCCATCGGGATGTTCCCCTTCATCATGGTGACGGCGGCGCTGGTGTTCTTCGATCCGTCGTGGCCGCGCGCGCTCATCGCCCGGGTGCGGCGGCTTCCCGCCACCGTGCGTCCCTCCGTGGCGGACCAGGGGGCGCCTCCGGCGGCGCCGGGTTGGAAGGGCCGCGTGGCGTTGGGCGCGGCGCTGGTCTACGCGTTCCTCCAGGTGGTGCTGCCGCTGCGCACGCACGCGTACGGAGGCAACGTGCTCTGGCACGAGCAGGGGATGCGCTTCTCCTGGCGGGTGATGACGCGGGAGAAGAACGGGAGCGCGACGTTCATGGTGCGCGACAGCGTCACCGGCCGCCAGTGGCACGTGCCGCCCAGCCAGTACCTCACGCGGTTGCAGGAGCGGGAGATGGCGGTGCAGCCGGACCTCATCCTGCAACTGGCCCACCAGATTGCACGGGACTACGAAGCGACCACGCACCACCCCGTGGAGGTGCGGGCGGACGTGCGGGTGTCCCTGAACGGCCGGATGTCGGAGCCGTTGGTGGATCCCACGGTGGACCTGGCCAGGGAGGAGGACGGGCTTGGCCCCAAGGCATGGATCCTCCCCGCGCCCGAGGGCCCTCCGGTGCATCTGCGCCCCACGCGGTCCGCGCGGGCTGGTGGCCCCGGAGCCTGACTTCCGGCCGTCAGCCCAGCGTCAGCAGCGCGCCGGCGACCATCATCCCCACGCCCACGACGAGCTTCCACGACATGGGTTCTCCCAGCAGCCCCCACGCCAGGACGAGCGTGAGTGCCAGGCTGAGCTTGTCGATGGGCGCCACCCGCGAGGCGGGAGCGAGCTGGAGCGCCCGGAAGTAGGCCAGCCAGGACAGGCCCGTGGCCACGCCGGAGAGTGCGAGGAAGAGGAGCGTGCGACGGCTGAGGGTGGGAAGGGCGGTCCCTTCTCCCCGGGCCAGCGCGATGGTCCAGGCGAAGACGAGCACCACCACGGTGCGCAATGCGGTGGCGAGTGTGGACGGCACGCCCTCCACGCCCACCTTGCCGAGAATGGCGGTCAGCGCGGCGAAGCCCGCGGAAGCCAGTGCGTAGATCCACCACGTCATGTGCGTGACTCCTGGGATGGGGCTCGAGGCCGTTGGATAGCGCCGTCACATGCGCCAGTGCACCAGGTACTGCATCGTGGTCATTCCGAGCCGGGGCACTGGCGCAACCCGTCTCGCAGGATCGCGGCCAGCGCCTCGGGCGGATAGCGCAGCGCCATCGCGGACGTATCCACGTACACGTTCGGCTCCCACCTCATCGCGCCCGTGCACTCCGTGGCCGGCGAATCAAGGCACGTAGGCGATGCAATCAATCTCCACGCGCAGGCCGGCGTCTGGAAGCGCGGACACCTGCACGGTGGTGCGCGCGGGCCGGTGTCCGGCGAAGACGCGCTCGTAGACGGCGTTCATCCGGGCGAACTCCTGCATGTCCACCAGGAAGACGCCGCAGCGCAGGACGTGCTGGAGGCTGGAGCCGCCGGCCACGAGGATGCGCTCCAGGTTGCGCAGCACCTGCTCCGTCTGCGCTTCGATTCCCTCGGCCTGCACCCCGGTGGCGGGGTCCCTGGCCGCCTGTCCGGAGATGAAGAGCAGTTGGCCCAGCTGCATGCCGGGTGAGTACGGGCCCGCGGGCTTGGGCAGACCAGGCGCGAGGATGGGCTGATGCTTCGCTGACGTCATGGGCTTCTCCTTGGAGGGGGTGAGGCTACACGGCGCACGTGACCCGATATCAAGTCGCGCCCGGCTTCAACGCGGACGCGGAGCGCAACAGGCCGGCGCCGCTCACGATGAGAATGCCGGTGAGGACCAGCACCGCGCCCACGGCGAAGGAGAGGTCCGCGTGCTCGTTCAGCACGAAGATGCCCGCGCTGACGCCGAACAGCGGCGTCATGAACGAGAAGACCGACAGGTTGGACGCGAGATAGCGGCGCAGGAGCCAGAACCAGGTGAGGTAGCTGGCGAAGCAGACGATGACGCCCTGGAAGAGCAGGCTCGCCCAGGCCACGGGGGCCATCGTGATGGGGCCCGCCTGGCCCGTGAGCAGGGCCACGGGGAGCAGCAGCGCGACGCCGCCCACGAGCTGGTACAGCAGGGTCTGCGTGGGCGGTGCTTCGGACAGCGGCGAGACGCGAATCGCCACGGTGGTGGCACCCCAGGACAGGCCCGCGAGCAGGCCCATCGCGTCGCCCAGGAGCACGCCCGGGCTGATGCCACCCTGGAGCCAGCCGCCGCCAAAGGCCAGCGCGATGCCCGCGAAGGCCACGCCAATCCCCAGCCACTGCGTCCGCTTCAGCCGCTCGGAGGGCACGAGCCAGTGCAGGCCCAGCGCCGCGAAGACGGGGGCGGTGTAGAGGAAGACGCCCATGTGCGAGGCGTGTGTGTGGCGCAGCCCCTCTCCCACGAAGAGGAACTCCGAGGCGAAGAGCACGCCCACGAGCAGGCCGGAGCGCCAGGGACCCCGGCGCAGCAGCCCCCGCTCGCCACGCAGCCAGCACAGCAGCCCGACGAGCAGCGCGGCCACGCCCGAGCGCATCGCCATCTGCATCAGGGGAGGGATGTGGGGAGCGGCCAGTTTGACGGCCACCTGCTGCATGCCCCAGATGGCGCACAGCAGGAGCATGGTCGCGAGCGCGAAGCCGTCCGCGGGTTTCCGGTGAGAACTCATGACTTCATACTGCGGCTGACGGGGCGGATGGATATAGCGAGATTCCGACAACCCATGCCGAGAAGCCGCCATGGCAAAGCAGCTGCAAGTTCCCTTCACCTCAAAGCTTCCACACCCCGTGTATTTCCGCTCGGCGAACCTGCCCGCGGCGGCCACGTATCCGCGGCACCGCCACCCGTGGGGTGAGTTCGTCTACGCCTTCAGTGGGGTGATGGAGCTCAAGCTGGCAGGCAGCCACTACCTGGCGCCACCGCAGTACGGCATTTGGCTTCCGCCCGACGTCGAGCACCGGGGCATGAACCGCTTCGAGGCGACCCACTGCTCGCTCTACCTCGCGCCCGCGTGGTGCCGGGGTCTGCCCCGGACGGCGTGCGCGATGGCGGTCGGCCCGCTGATGAAGTCCTTGTTGGAGCATCTGCGCGCGCAGGACCTGGCGCAGCCACGCACCAGCGCCGAGCGCAGGTTGTTCCGGGTGCTCATCGACCAGCTGACGGTGGCCCCCGCCCATGGGAGCTACCTGCCCATGTCCGAGGACCCGCTCCTGGTGCCGGTCCTCACGGCATTGGAGCAGCACCCGGAGGATGAGCGCTCCCTGTCCGAGTGGGCCCGGGAGCTGCACACCACCGAGCGCACGCTGGAGCGGCGCTGCCAGCAGCACCTGGGTCTGTCGTTCAGCGAATGGCGCCAGCGGCTGCGCGTGGTCAAGGCGCTCGCGATGCTGGAGCAGGGACACGCGGTGGAGGCCATCGCGCTCGACCTGGGCTACAGCAGCGCCTCCGCCTTCATCGCGATGTTCCGGCGGATGACGGGCACCACGCCGGACAAGGTCCGCGGCCATGGCTTCATGGCGGCGTAGCGGGCCATCCCCCTATGGCTTCGCCGCTCCGCTGGATTGACGGACGACGGCGCTGGAGCCCGGCACGCGGCCTTCCTTTGGAAGCGGCTCGAGCCGGCCGCCGAGGTTCTGCGCCAGGAACGCCTCCACCCGCGCGTGGTAGTCCAGGTTGTTCTCGGGCTGGTAGAAGCCGTGGCCTTCGTCGGGATAGAGCACGTACGTCACGTCGCGCCCGGCCTTCTCCAGCGCGGACACCATCTGCTCGGACTCGGCCTGCTTCACCCTCGGGTCGTTCGCTCCCTGCGCCACGAACATGGGGACGCGGATGCGGTCCACGGCGAAGACAGGCGAGGTGGCGCGCAGCCGCTCCTGCTCGGACGGGTCGTCCACGTCGCCCACCCGCTGGGCATACGAGCCCCGGATGACCTGCCACTGCGGTGGGAAGGACTTCAGGAACGTGAAGAGGTTGGAGATGCCAAAGGCATCCACCGCGCAGCGGTACACCGCGGGGCTGAACGCCGCGCCCGCCAGCGCCGCGTAGCCGCCGTAGGAGCTGCCCATGATGGCGACCCGCGCGGGATCCACCTGGCCCTCCTTCACCGCCCACGCCACCGCGTCCTCCAGGTCGTCGTTCATCGCGCGGCCCCACTGCCGGTTGCCCGCGTTGAGGAAGGCCTTGCCTAGCCCCGCGGACGCGCGGAAGTTGACCTGGAGCACCGCATAGCCCCGGTTCGCCAGCCACTGCGCCTCCGGGTTGAAGCGCCACGTGTCCCGCGTCCACGGGCCTCCGTGCACCAGCAGGACCGTGGGCAGCGGGCCCTGCGGCGCTCCCACCGGCCGCGTCAGGTAGCCCGTCAGCGTCAGGCCGTCGCGGGACTTCAGCTGGAAGGGCTTCATCTCCGCCAGCGGCACCCCGTCCAGCGACGGCTGGTTGGAGAAGAGCAGCTCCGCGCGGCGGGTGGACCGGTCGTAGGTGTAGTAGCGCAAGGGGGCGGTGTCCTGCTCGAAGGCCACCACCCACCGGCGGTCCGCGCGGTCGCGGCTGACCAGGGAGAAGTCGCCGCGCGCCACGCGGCCCAGCGCCTCGAAGTCCTCGCGCACGCCCGGGTCCAGCACCGTCCACCGCAGGTGGCCGTCCGTGGTGAAGGCCACCGCCTGGACCACCTTTCGCTCGGGATGGAAGAGGACGTCCATCACGTCCGAGCCCGCGTCCTCCGCGAGCACCTTCTCCGCGCCCGTGCGCAGCACCTTCTCCACCACCCGCGAGGTGTTGGAGCCGTGCGGACTCTTCAGGTACACCCTGGCGCCGTCGCGTGAGAAGCCGATGAACCCCATGTACTGTGGGAAGACGTTCTCGCGCAGGGGCACCTCCAGCAGCGTCCGCCACGGGGCGCGCACGGCGTCCCGGACGCGCAGCACCGTGGTGCCGTCCGGCTTCTGCGCCAGTGCGCCGCGCACGTTCAGCTTCGCGTCCGCCGTCCAGGTCATCACGTCGCCCGGGTCCTGGGTGTCGAGTGTGATGGCGCCGGTGTCGAGCGACACGCGGTAGATGTCCGAGCCCGTGCGCTCCCGGAGGTTCATCGTCACCAGGACCTCCCGCGGCGCGGTGGGGGAGGACTCCAGCAGCCGGGCGCGGATGCCCTGGAAGGGCGTCAGGTCGCGCACCACGCCGGTCGACAGGTCGGCGGAGTAGACGTGGGTGTTCTCGTCGCCGTCGGAGTCCTGCGGGTAGAGGAGGGTGCGCGAGTCCTGCGCCCACTCGTAGTACCGAACGCCCCGCTCGGGCTCCTTCGTGACGGCGCGGGTGTCGTCCTTGCCTTGCAGCGTCCGCACCCAGACCTGCATGACGCCCTTCGCATCAGGCGCGACCCAGGCCAGCTTCTCGCCGTCCGGCGACAGCGTCGGATCATCCCGGACGGGGTTGCCGAAGAGCAGCTCCCGGGGAATCACGGGCGGCACGTCCGCCAGCGCGGGCATGGCCCACAGCATCAACACTCCCACCCCCATGAGCAGCCGCATCGCGTCTCCCGGTGCCGTCGTTCGCGCCGCTCCAACACCCTGCGCGTCTGCTTCTTCCGCTGGCAGACCTGCTTCGTGCAAGAAACAACAGGCCCAGCAACCCGTTGGGGTTGCTGGGCCTCTGAAGCCTGGCTTCCGGTCCGTCCGGAGGACTACCGGACGATGTTCAGCGCGGTGTCATCGATGAAGAAGCTCGTCTGCAGCGACGAGTCCTCCGTGCCGTTGAAGTAGATGCGGACGGTCTGGCCCTTGTACGCGGCCAGGTCGAACGTGCGCTGCACGTAGGCCGTGCCCTTGTCCAGGTTGCTGTACGTGGCCAGCGTGGCCAGCACCGTGCCCGCGCTGTTGCGGACCTGGACGGCCAGCTTGTCGTAGGCCGTCGAGGTCGTCGTCTCCGCCGTGGTGATGCGCGCCCAGAAGCTGAACGAGGCGCTGCACGCCGTGGAGGGGATGGTGACGTCCTGGTAGGCGAACTCGGTGCGCGTGGCGCCGTAGCCGTTCAGGTAGGCCTTGTACGTGCCCGTGCGCGGCGCGCTGCCGGACGTGGTGCCGTCGATGACGCCGGACGACGTGGTCCAGCCCGTGCTGCCGCTCTCGAAGCCCGCGTTGAGCAGGAGCTGCTCGGAGATGGAGCAGCTGCCCGTGCCGTTGTTCACCGTCACCGACACCGTGGCGGACGTGCCGACGTTGTTCGCCGCGTCAAACGCCTTCGTGGTCAGCGCGTAGGTGCCATTGGCCACCGCCGTCGTGTTCCACGCGAAGCTGTACGGCGCGGCCGTCGCCGTGCCCAGCAGCGCGGTGCCCGCGTAGAACTCCACGCGCGCCACGCCCACGTTGTCGGTGGCGCTGGCGCTCAGGGTCGCGGTGCCGCTCAGCGTGGCGCCGCCCGCGGGCGAGGTGATGGACGTCGTGGGCGGGGTGGTGTCGCTGCCGCCGCCGCCGGTGATGAAGAGCGTGTACAGCAGCTTGTTGGGCGAACCCGTCCCCGGGCTGGTGACCTTGTTCGGCGTGGAGTTGTTCACCAGCGCGTCGCGCACCTGCGCGGGCGTCGCGGTGGGGTTGGCGCTCAGGTACAGCGCCGCGGCGCCGGCCACGTGCGGCGAGGCCATGGACGTGCCGCTCATCGAGGTGCTCGACGAGTTGCCGGAGTTCGAGGCCGAGGTGATGCTCGAGCCCGGCGCGAAGATGTCCACGCACGTCCCGTAGTTGGAGAACGACGAGCGGGCATCGGTGCTGGTGGTGGAGCCCACGGTGATGGCGTTGGGCGTCCGGGCCGGCGAATAGTTGCAGGCGTTGGCGCTGTCGTTGCCGGCGGCGACCACCGTCGTGACGCCCGCGGCAATCAGCCGCTCCGTCGCATCATCGATGGCCTGGATGCCGACGTCGCCCAGGCTCATGTTGGCGACCGCGGGCTTGACGTGGTTGGCCGCCACCCAGTCGATACCGCCAATCACCTGCGCGTCGTTGCCGTAGCCCGTGCAGTCGAGCACGCGAACGCCATGCAGGGTGACCTTCTTCGCCACGCCCCAGGTCGTGCCGCCCACCGTGCCCGACACGTGCGTGCCGTGGCCATGGCAGTCCGTGGGGTCGCTGTCGTTGTCGATGAAGTCGTAGCCGTTGCCGAGGCGGCCGGTGAACTCGGTGTGGGTCAGCCGGATGCCGGTGTCGATGACGTAGGCGTGCACGCCGGTGCCGTCGACGTTGTAGGTGTAGGAGCTGTCGCGCGGCAGGTCGCGCTGGTCGATGCGGTCGATGCCCCAGGTCGCGCCGGTCTGCGTCGCCGACACGTGGATGAGGCCGTTCTCCTGCACGTACGCCACGCGCGGGTCGCTCAGGAGGCGGCGGGCCTCGGCCTCGCTCATGTTCGCCAGGAAGCCGTGGATGGTGTGCTCATAGGTCCGCAGCACCTTGGCCCCGGTGAGGGATGCCATCTCCTGGGCGATGTTCACCGCACCCTGCTGCCGGACCTCCTGCGTGGAGTCGCGCAGGACGACGATGTACTCGTTGGGGATGGCGCGCTCACGGCGGAGCAGCTGCGCCGTGTGACCGATCTGCTCGCTGTCGGGCTCCTGGCCTTCGGGCATCGGGCCGCATGCCGCGGCCAGCAACGAGAGGGCACTCACCGCCTGGGTCAGTTTCAGTTTCATTCGGCCTCACGGGAACGTGCGGGCACCGGGACGGATGCCCTCGCACAGTCCGTGGAATTAGCTTTTCTTGTAAAAACGGTCAATCCGGTGAGGGCCGCCGGGCTGTCTTCTTTGCCAGCGCACGACAGGTGGCAGCTGCCACAGTGTGGGTTGACGGTCCCATGGAGGTGGACGAACGGTGGCTGCATCCAAGTCGATGGTGGGGTTGACCGCGGGGCTGCTCGTCGGTGGACACAAGGCGGCACGGCTGTTGGAGGCCGAGCTCGAAGCGACGGGGCTGAGTGCCGGCGAAGCCGTGCTCCTGTCCGTGCTCGCGTCGGGCGCCATGACGATGACCGGCGTCATGGCGACGCTGCACATCGGTGCGTCCACGGCGACCAGCCTGGTGTCGCGGCTGGAGAAGCAGGGACACGTGCGGCGTTCCCGCAACCCCGAGGACGGCCGCTCCCTGCTCGTCGCGAACACCGCGTCCGGGGATGCCCTGTGCAAGGCGGCCGAGGCTGCCTTCGCGAGTGTCGACGCGAAGCTCGCGGAGGCAGGCCGCGACGCCGTCCGGGGTCACAACGCGCTGATGAAGCGGCTCACCGGCCTCTCCTGAGCTTCCTTTTTATACTACGAAAGTGTAGTACGTTTTCGTAGTATTGAAAGGGAGGGATGGCCATGGATGACGACGTTTTCCTCGAACAGTTCTCACGCGGCGAGCCGGACGGGTTCGCGCATCTGGACCATGTGCGGGTGGTCTACCTCTACACCCGCCGCGTCGGCGGTGATGCCGCCGTCGAACTCACCCGCGCTGGACTGAGGGCGCTGACCCACCGGCTCGGGGTCCCGGAGAAGTACCACGACACCGTGACGGTCGCGTGGGCCCGGCTCGTCAGTCAACGAGCGGCGACTGAGCCGGGCCTCGACTTCACCGCGTTCATCCACGACAACCCACGGTTCCAGCGCAAGGACCTCCTGGAGGACTACTACTCCCGCGAGGTCCTCTTCGGCGCTGAAGCGCGGGCCCGCTTCATTGAGCCGGACCTGCGGCCCCTGCCCATCCAGGCTCCGCCTGGCGTGGGAAGCAACGTCACGGATTGAGGAGGGCCACGATGCCGCGGATCTGATCCACCGTCGATCCGGCGCGGGTCTCGATCGCCGTCACGACATAGGACTGGTAGAGCGTATCCGCGAAGGCCGTCCCGCCCGAACCTCCCACGGCCACGGTCGAGGACTGGGGCGCGTTCGTGGTGAGCCAGTTCGCCGGGGTGGAGCAGTAGAGGCCCAGTCCGTCCACCCTGGCGGCGCTGCGGCCATGGAAGCCCACCACGACCTGCCCCGAAGGGCAGTTGAGCGAAAAGGCATACCCGCCCGTCCCACCCGCCGTCCCCGTGACGATGGCGGAGCCGAGGCTGCCATTCGAATTGAGATAGGCGCAGCGGAGCCCGATCTGATCGAGCAGCGCCGCCTCCCGTCCGAAGATGCCCACGGCCACGTAGCCTGGCTGGCATCCCAGGGTGACAGGGTTGCCACCGGTACCGCCGTGCGTCGCCAGGGGCGCGGTGAAGCCCGTGACGGCAATGCCCGCCTCGACCTGTCCCAGCTCCAGCTCCTCCGGAACCTCCGTCTCCATCCCGCCACAGCCGGACAGGACCGCGAGGCACACCCCAGCCAGCGACGCCGAACGCATCATCTTCTTCATGGTCTTTCCCCCTCTAGGACCCACGCCCGGATGGGCGCGGAGACTCGTCGAGTAAAACAACTTTATCCGTCTTTAATGGGAATTCAATATTAACAGATATTTCGACCGGGAGCGCCGGGCGGTCCAACCGTCGCCGGGCTCTTTACATTGAGCGAACGTTCACTCAAAGATGCGGGGCATGCCTCGTACGGCGGACGCCAACGCAGCCCTCCGGGAGAAGACGCGGGAGCGCGTGCTCCAGGCCGCGGTGCGGCTCTTCTCCCGGCACGGCTTTGATGGGACCCGCGTCCGCGCGCTCGCCGAGGAGGCGGACATCGCCGTGGGGCTGCTCTATTCGCACTTCGAGTCGAAGGAGGCGGTGCTTGCGGCGCTGATGCAGTCGTCGATGCTGGACGTCGCGCACACGTTGGAAGCGGCGGACCGCGAACCCACCGCGCGCGGGTTCGTCACGGCGCTGCTCACGTCCGCCGTGGAGATGCTGGACGCGCACCGGGACCTCTGGCGGCTGAGCCAGAGCCTCCGTCACCAACCGGAGGTGCTGGCGCGGCTGAAGCTGCCGCTGGAGCACTTCCTGGGGGCCACGCAACAGCGGCTGGAGCAGGCGCTGGCGGCGCGCGGGGTGCCGGAGGCTGGCATTGAAGCGCGGGTGCTCTTCGCGATGGTGGAAGGCATCTCCCAGCAATACGTGCAGCACGAAGGCGGCTACCCCGCCGCCGAGGTGATCCGCGCCGCGGCCCGGCGGTGGCCCGGAGCTACTTCTCGCAAGCGAAAGGCAGACGCCCCATGAAGCGGCTGAAGGTTCCTGGCGGTGAGATGGCGTGGTGGGAGGAAGGGCAGGGCACGCCGGTGGTGCTCGTGCACGGGACGCCGTCCTCCTCGCGCGAGTGGCGGGACGTGGCCCGGCGACTCACGCCGTCGTACCGCGTGCTCGCGCCGGACCACCTGGGCTTCGGGGACAGCGAAAGGCCCGGGGACTGGCGCACCTATTCGCTGCCCTGGCACGTGGAGAACCTGCGCTCGTGGTTGGACCCGCAGGCGCTGGGACCGTTCCACCTGGTGGTGCATGACTTCGGTGGGCCCATCGCGCTGCCGCTCGCCATCGCGGCGCCGGAGCGGGTGCTGAGCCTCACCGTGGTGCAGAGCTGGCTGTGGGACCTGAAGGGGCCCAACGTCGACAACGCGCTGATGCGGTGGCTGTACCTGTCCTGGAACTTCTCCGCGCGGATGCTGGTGAAGATGTCCTGGGGCCGCCGCACGAAGCTGACGCGCGAACTGCACCAGTCCTTCCTGTCGCAGTTCCCGGACCGGGCGTCGCGGATGGGCACCTGGGGCTTCGCGCGCTCCATCTCCCACGAAGGCCCGTGGATGGAGGAGCAGGGGCGGGGCCTGGGCCGGCTGTCGGACGTTCCGGCGCTCGTCGTCTGGGGCAAGGCGGACAAGCTCGTGAAGCCCGAGCACCTGTCGCGCTGGAGGCAGGCCCTGCCCCGGGCGCGGGTGCTGGAGCTGGAGCACGTGGGTCACTTTCCGCAGCTGGAAGCGCCCGATGCGCTGGGTACCGCGCTCCGGGAGCACCTGGCTTCGGTGCCAGGATGTCAGTCCCTTCCGGGATGATGGGATTTCCATTTTTCAGGCGGGAATCATCCCGGAGGTTGAATCCATGAGACAGCTCATCCTGCTCGCGGCGCTCGCCGTCGCGACGACGGCGGACGCCAAGCCCAACACGACGCTGTACGCCACGGGCGCGGGTCCGGGCGGAGGCCCGGCGGTCAAGACGTTCGACCCGGGCAGCAACGTCAACTGGGTTTCCTTCTACGCCTACGAATCCAGCATGGGCACGGGCGTGGAGCTGGCCACGGGCCGTGTCACCACGAACTGGCGTCCGGACATCGTGACCGGCACGGGCGAGGGAGGTGGCCCGCTGGTGAAGGTGATGGATCCGAACAACGGCGGAGTGCTGGCGCAATGGTTCGCCTACGACTCCAACTTCCGGGGCGGCGTCTTCGTGGCCACGGGCGACGTGGACGCGGACGGCTTCGACGAGGTCATCACCGCGCCGGGCCGGGGCATGGGGCCGCTGGTGCGCGTGTGGAAGGTGAACGGCGGCCTGCGGTTGATCAACGAGTTCTGGGCGTATGACCCTGGTTTCACGGGCGGCGTGCGGCTGGGCGCGGGCGACGTGACGCGCGACAACGTGGCGGAGATCGTCACGGTGCCGGGCTTCGGCGGCGGCCCGCACGTGCGGGTGTTCAACCGCCTGGGCGGCGAGGTGTATGGCTACATCGCGCCGGTGCCGCGCCGGCCGTATGACAATGGCTTCTACACGAATGGCTACCGCGTGGCGGTGGGCAGCGACCCGTGGGGCACGCCGGAGCTCTATGTCTCTGGCAGTGACTGGCGCTTCTTCACGCACTACCAGCGCAGCGACGACTGCCAGATTCCGCCCATCTTCGTGTCGCCCAACTTCGTGCGGAAGGCCTACTGGGTGCTGACGCCCTACACGCTGGTCATGCGCCTGCCGGACGGCGCCGCCCTGGCGCGCTTCTCCACGGAGGACCTCAACACGGGCTTCCTGGGGCAGGAGGTCTCCTACGGGGACTACAAGAACCTCTGCGAGCCCAATGGCTCGGTCGGCTGCAACATCTTCACGTACCCGTACCTGGGGACGCTGGGTTCGGAGCCGGACTACTCGGCGCAGGTGGCCATGGTGCAGCAGGCGGGCGTGGGGCCTCGCCTGCTCGCCGGCAGCCCGGAGCTGAAGCTCGGGAACGGCGTCGCCGGCTGCTACCACCAGACGATGTTCAACCCCGGCACGCTCAAGACCTACGAGCGGTGGGGCGCGCAGCTCGGGTCCTTCCAGCCGTATGGCGCCTTCAACGGTGGCGTGCGGCCCGGCACGAACAACGACTGAAGGGGTTGGGTCGACCCCGCTCCATTGACTCCAGGTCGGTGACGCCCGTTTGATCCTCGTCTTCCGCCGCTGCTTCCCAGGAGTCACCCCCCGTGCCCCACCCCAATGCCCAGACGGCGCTGGAGATGCTGGAATACTGCCGCTTCGCCTACAAGGCGTACGCCCAGTCCTGCGTCTACCCCATGGATCCGTTCTACGAATCCCATGGGGCTGGGATGTGGCAGGGCGCGCGGGACCGGGTGCTGGCCCAGGTGCACAAGCTGCTCGGCAGCGACGTGGGCATCCACAAGTTCGATCCCATCGAGTACGACCTGAAGACTCCGCCGAACCCCCGGAACGGGGTCGTGTACCGGGGCGGCACGGGCGCCTCGCCGTACATCCTCTTCCAGCCGAGGGAGCTTGACCGCTCCATCTCCTTCTCGAAGGGCGTGGACCTGGAGGGGGAGGACATCCCCCTGAAGATCCAGGGCCTCTTCGGGGAGCAGACCCTGTTGGGCCTCGAGCACCCCGACGCGGACGGCTCGAAGCGGTGCTGCTACTTCCAGGGCAAGACGGGGATGACGCAGACGCACCCGAAGGCGGGCTGGCCCAGCTGGATGGGGGCCGCCATCTACGACCCCGACCTCGAGCGGCTGGTGATTGTCTTCCGCGGGAGCCGGAGCGGAAGCGGTGGACGCGCGCTGGGGCAGGCGCTGGTCAACAGCGCGGGGAGCCCGGACTGGGTCACCGACATGAACCACCTGAAGGAGGCCAAGGTCGGCCGCTTCAGCAACGCGACGCTCTCCGCCGGCTTCTGGTACGCGTATGAGAGTTGTCAGGAGTCCCTGGCGGCGGCCTGCCTGGAGGCGATGCACGGCCGGGTCCCCAGGGAGATCCTCTTCACCGGCCACAGCCTGGGGGGCGCGCTTGCCCAGTGCGCCTATCTGGACCTGGTGGGCGGCGAGCTCCTGGAGAAGGTCTACGCGAAGATCCGCAACCGGGTGAGCGTCTACTGCTACGCCCTCTCCGCGCCGCCCGTCGTGCTCGGCTCGAGTGCGAAGGAGAAGATCGAGCTGCACCTCGGCGGGGAGCCGCAGGTGTTCCACCACTTCTCGCCGTACGACGCCGTGCACAACAGCAAGAGGGTGAAGACCTCCGGAGTGACGGCCGTGAACTCGCTCGTGGGGACGGTCACCCATCCGCTCACGTCTCCCACCCACCTGGGGCTGGAGATTCCCCTCAAGGACTGCACGCTCGCCTTCCCGGATGCGCATGAGCCCGAGGAGGTGCGGAGGGGGCTCGTCGGGCTCATCCGCAAGGAGTCCAGGATGGGCCTGCCCGCGGACCCGGGCTTCTGGCCCACGTTCGACTTCAACCCCACCGGCGCGTGGGGGATGTCGGTGCAGCCGGGTGGGGAATGGGCCACGGAGACGCTCGCGGCGCATCTGAAGATCGCGCTCATCACCAGTGTCACGGAAGAGCGGGCGCGGCTGCGCGCACAGCTCTGGGCGGACGTGGTCAAGGGCAGTGGAAAGAAGAAGGACGACTACGCGGCACTGGAAGACACGGACGGGGAGTCGTTCGAGGCCTTCGCCAGTGCCTGTGGCATCCTGTCGGAGCTCAGCAATCCCTTCACCGAGAACCGCAAGCAGAACAAGTTGCAGTTGAAGGCGCTGCGCAACGAGATGATCAAGTCCTTCCAGGGGGCCTCGGGTCACAAGGCCACCTCCAGCGTCTACTTCGTCATGCTCCAGTACGTGACCGCGACGCAGTACGGGCTGGACATCGTCTGACGTCGAGCCCGGAGGCCGGAGCCGATGGCGCCGTCCTCCAGGGCTTCGGGATGTTCGTGGTGTGTTGGACTCAGGTTTTCAATGCGTGTGCATGCGGCTGGATGCGCTCACGTGAGGCACACGGCCTCGACGTTGTTCCCATCCGGATCGAGGACGAACGCGGCGTAGTAGTTGTCCGCGTAGTCCGCGCGGATGCCCGGCGCACCATGGTCGTTCCCGCCCGTTGCCACGCCCGCGGCGTGGAACCGGTCCACCGCGCCGCGCTCGCTGGCCCGGAAGGCGACGTGCCCGGTGCTCCGGGCGTCGCTCGACGAATAGAGCCACAGTGCCGGCTGCTCCTTGGGCCCGAAGCCAGCGCTGGCCGCGTCCTGGTGACAGAGCACGTAGCCCAATGGCGCGAGCACTGCCTGGTAGAAGCGGATGCTGCGAGGGAGATCCTTCACACGTAGACCGAGGTGGTCGAACACGATTGCCTCCTGGAGTGAGCGCTCCTTCTAGGAACTGCTCACCATCTTTTCTTGGAGGATCTTGCGATCGCCTCGCGAGGCCTTCCGGAACGCGCGAGGTGAGACGCCTGCCGCGCGGTGGAACGTGCGCACGAAGTTCGACAGGTCCCCGAAGCCAACGTCGTACGCGATGCGCGCGATGGGGGCGTCCGTCGCCAGCAGGCGCGCCGCCTGACGCAGGCGCATGCGCACCAGGTACTGGTGCGGCGTGACTCCCAGCACGCCGCGGAAGACGCGGAGGAAGTGGAACGGGCTCAAGCCCATCCTCGCCGCGAGCCCCTCGAGCGTCAGCGGCTCGCCCGCCTGTGCGTCGAGGAGGAGCGCGGCTTCGACGGCCCGCCGGCGATCCCTCGCGTGTATCCGCGACGGTGCCTCGTGTTTCCCGGAGACAGTCCCCACGACGCGCGCCGCGAACGCGAGCGCCACCTCGTCCAGGCCAAGGCTGGTCGTTCCCTCCGCGGTCTGCTGCGCGAGCTCGCCGAGCATCACCACGGATGGGACCGGGGGCAGGGCGCCCACGCGCCACACGTCCAGGGAAGCTCCGAGCGAATCCACGAGCGCGTCAGAGAGCTGGAACGACAAGCACTCATCGCCCGCGAGATGGTGCTCGTGGGTACAGTGGAAGGCGTCTCCCGCGTACCCGACGAGCGTTGCTCCGGCCACGAGCTCGTGCGCCGCACCGCGGGAGTGGTAGCCAAAGCTCCCCCTCCGGACGTACGACACCGAGAAAGCCGCATGTCGTTCCTCGAACTGGCGTTCGCCCGGCTTCGCGTCGCACAGGCAGTCCACGACGGAGAGGGAGCGCGAACGGTGCAGGAGGGTGGTGCGCATCCGCGCTGGCTAGCAGCAGTGGGGCGGGAAGACTTGGGGAATCTTGCTCAGTCCCTGGCACGGGACCGGCCGTCATCCGGCTCAGAAGGCGGGGATGACGGCGCCGCCGTAGGTGGCTTCGATGTAGCGGCGCACCTCGTCGGACTGGAGCGCCTTCACCAATGCGCGGACCTCCGGACGGGCCTCGTCGCCCGTCCGGACGGCGAGCACGTTCGCATGCGGGTTGCGCGTCGCGGACTCGCGGGCCAGGACGTGGGCGTCCAGGTGCAATTGCTTCTGGGCCTCCAGGAAGTAGTTGCCGTTGATGACCGCGCCGTCCACGTCCTCCAGCGTGCGGGGCTGCTGCTCGGCGTCGATCTCCTTCAGGTCCAGCTTGCGCGGATTGCCCACCACGTCCTGGAGGGTGGCGTCCGCTCCCGCGCCTTCACGCAGCGTCAGCAGCCCCTGCTTCGCGAGCAGGCGCAGCGCCCGTGCGGCGTTGCTGGGGTCCGCCGGGAGGCTGAGCTTCGCGCCCACGGGAAGCTCAGCGAGCTGCCGGAACCGCAGGGAGTAGAGCGCCAGCGGCTCCAGGTGCACCGCGCCCACGCTCTTCAACGCGAGGTGGCGCTCGCTGGCGAAGCGCTCCAGGTAGGGCTCGTGCTGGAAATAGTTGGCGTCGAGCTGTCCGTCCGCCAGCGCGAGGTTCGGTTGGATGTAGTCGGTGAACTCCACCATCTCCACGCGCACGCCCTCGCGCTCCGCGACCCTGGCGGCGACGCGGAGGATTTCGCCGTGGGGCACGGGATTGACGCCGACCTTCAAGGGGCGGTTGGCATTCGCCGGTTCGGAAGGTGCGGGCTTGCAACCTCCCAGCAGCGACGTCGCGAGGAACAGGAGGGAGGCGGACAGGACTCGGAATGAAGTGCGCATGGAATCAGGTGTGATCAGGGGACGGGGAGGAGGTGGAGCGGGTGTGGTCGAAGCGGGAGGCCAGGCGCTCTCCCAGCCATTGCAGCAGCTGCACGAGCACCAGCAGCACCGCGAGACAGCCCCACATGACGTCGACGCGGAAGCGCATGTAGCCGTACTTCACCGCCAGGTCGCCCAGCCCTCCGCCGCCTACCGCGCCCGCCATGGCGCTGTAGCCGAGCAGGCTGATGACGACGAGCGCGGCGCCTCTCACGAGCGACGGCAGGGACTCCGGGAGCAGCACGCGGAGGATGATTCGCAGGGGCGTGGAGCCCATCGCCACGGCTGCTTCGACCCGGCCGGCGTCCACTTCGCGCAGGGCCTGCTCCACCACCCGGCCCATGAAGGGAATGGCCGCAACGACCAGGGGCACGATGGCCGCCGTCGTCCCGATGGTGGTGCCCACCACCAGGCGCGTGAGCGGCACGATGGCCACCATCAGGATGATGAACGGAATGGAGCGGCCCACGTTCACGAGCGTGCCCAGCGTCCGGTTCAACGCGGGCACCGGCCAGAGCCCGCCCCGGTCCGTCACCACCAGCAACACGCCCAGCGGCAGGCCGGCGAGCGCCACCAGCACCGATGCCACCGACGTCATGTAGAGCGTCTCCAGTGTGGCCACCCCCAGGGCTCGCGGCAGGTCACCCATGGGAGGCCTCCCCAGCGCTCAGACCCTGCTCGCGCAGGAAGGTCCGGGCCTCCGCCACGGCTCCCGGCGAGCCATGCAGCTCCACGAGCAGCCGCCCCACGCGGGCTTCGCCCACGCGCTCCACCGCGCCCTCCAGCAGCAGGACGTCCACGTCGAAGCGGCGGGCCAGCGTGCTGATCAACGGACTGCGGGCATGCGCGTCCGTCAGCGACAGCTCCACGCGCTGACCTCCCGCGGAGCCGGGCTCCTGCTGCTCGGACAGGGGCGGAAAGCACAGCGCGCGGAGCCGGGACTCCGGACGCGCGAGCAGCTCCTGCACGCGTCCCTGTTCGACAAGCCTTCCGCCTTCCAGCACGGCCACCGAGCCGCACAGCGCCTTCACCACTTCCAACTGGTGGGTGATGAGCAGCAGCGTCAATCCCAGCTGTTGCTGCAGGTCCTTCAGCAGCCCGAGCACCGAACGGGTCGTCTCCGGATCCAACGCGGATGTGGCTTCATCCGACAGCAGGACGCGCGGCCGGGGCGCCAGGGCCCGGGCAATGCCCACCCGCTGCTTCTGCCCTCCCGACAGCTGCGCGGGATATGCCCGCGCCTTGTCGGACAACCCCACCCGTGACAGCAGCTCCGCCACGCGCGTCCGGATGGCTTCGCGCGGCAGGCCCATCACCTCCAGGGGATAGGCGACGTTGCCCTCCACCGTCCGCGAGGCGAAGAGGTTGAAGTGCTGGAAGATCATCCCGATGCCCTGACGCGCCTGCCGCAGCTCGCGGGGGCTCAGCGACAGCAGGTCCTGTCCCGCCACCCGCACCTCGCCCCTCGTGGGCCGCTCCAGGAGGTTGGCGCAGCGCAGGAGGGTGGACTTGCCGGCGCCGCTGCGGCCCAGCACGCCGAACACCTCGCCCGGGGGCACGTGCAGCGACACGTCGTGCAGGGCCGTCACCTGCCGTGCCCCCTGGCCGAACACCTTGCCCACGCCTCGCAGCTCAATCACGGGCGCCTCCAGGCAGGGCGCCTGGGGGCGCGTGGGCTGTGTCACGACGGTGCGGCATCGGGAACTCCTGGGACGCTCGCGCTCACGGGAGCGCGGGCGCCGGACGGTCGAGGGAAGGGAGTGGGGAAAATGAAAAGGCCCGTCCCCGGATGACGGGAACAGGCCAGACCGACAGGGCGCGAATGCGCGGAGGGAGGCTCAGCGCATGCGAACGGACGGACCGGCCGCGACACGGCAACACATGCCGTGACAACAGGTCCTGAACGTGGCGGCGCGAATGAGCATCAGCGACGGAGGTAGTCGAGCCCGCGAGGACTGTCAACCCAGGCCTTGGGCGACGGCGTCCCCGCGTCCCTCGCCAGACCGCTCCGGCAGCCGGACAGGTTGAAGTGGGCGGCGCGCAGGGCCTGCACCACCACGTGTCCCGCGGGCACCTTCAGCGTGTCGCCCGCGCCGAGCACGTGGTCGCGTGGGTCGCCTTCGAGCGTGAGCCAGACCTGGCCCGCTTCGCAGACGAGCAGCCGGGAAGGGCCGCGCAGGCGCCTGCTCCACAGGCCGCCTCCCGGCAGGCTCACGCGGTCCTGGCAGTCCCCGGACGTGGGGCCTCGCAGGCGTTCGGCCAGCGCGTGCAGCCACCGGGGATTCAGCAACGTGAAACGGTCCAGCATCTCGGTCCTCCCGTGATGGACCCACCATGCGTCTGGAGGCTCGACCAGAACAGATGCAGGAAATGTGAATTGTGACCAGTACAGTTCCCACCTCGCGAACTGTGCTGATCGCCACGTCGCGGAGCTGTACCTGGGCAGCCGAAGCCCCAGGCGCTATCGGTTGAGGACTTGAAGGAGGGCCACCGCATGGGAGCACGCGCGCATTCCCTGAAGCTCTACGAGCGCGTCGCGGAGCGGCTGAAGGACGCCATCGCCGCGGGCACGCTGCGCCCCGGTGAGCGGCTGCCCTCCGTGCGGCAGCTGAGCGCCCGTGAGCGGGTGAGCGTCTCCACCGTGCTCCAGGCCTATCTGCACCTGGAGTCCCAGGGGCTCATCGAGACGCGGCCCCAGTCCGGCCACTACGTGCGCGAACGGGAACGGCTCCGCCTCGCCGAGCCTCCGGTGTCCCGCCCACCGGCCTCCGCGACACCTGTCACCGTCAGCGACCTGGTGTCGCATCTGTACCGTGCGTCACGCGAGCCGCGCGTCGTGCAGCTGGGCACCGCGTGGCCTGCGCCGGAGCTGCTGCCCACCCGGCGCCTGTCCCGGGAGCTGGCGCAGCTCGCGCGGGAGCGGCAGGCGGAGGGCGTGATGTACGACGTGCCTCCCGGTTCGAAGTTGCTGCGACAGCAACTGGCGAAGCGCTCGCTGGAGTGGGGCTGCGCGCTGGGGGCCGACGACTTCATCACCACCAGCGGGGCCTCCGAGGCGGTGCACCTGTGCCTCGTCGCCGCCGCCCGCAGCGGCGACACCATCGCCATCGAGTCTCCCGCCTACTACGGCACGCTGCTCGCCATCGAGTCACTGGGCCTCAAGGCCCTGGAGATTCCCAGCCACCCTCGCCTGGGCATGGAGCTGGCCGCGCTGGAGGCCGCGCTGGAGCGGCGGCGCGTGGCCGCGGTGCTGGTGGTCCCCAGCTTCAGCAACCCGGTGGGCAGCTGCATGCCGGAGGAAAACCGGCGACGCCTGGTGGCGCTGGTGACCGCGCACGACGTGCCGCTCATCGAGGACGACATCTACGGCGACCTGCACTTCGGTCCGGAGCGTCCCCGCCCGTGCAAGACTTTCGACACGCGGGGACAGGTGATGCTGTGTGGTTCGTTCTCCAAGACCATCGCACCGGGCTTCCGCGTGGGCTACGTGGCCCCGGGCCGGTTCCGGGAGCGCGTGGAGCTGCTCAAGTTCGCGCACACCGTGGCGTCGCCGCTGCTGACCCAGGAGGCGGTCGCGCGCTTCCTGGAGAGCGGCGGCTATGACAGACACCTGCGCGCCCTGCGCCGCAACCTCGCCTCGCAGGTGGAGCACGTGGCCCACGCCGTCGCGGAGCACTTCCCTCCAGGTACGCGCGTGGCGCTGCCGTCGGGAGGACTGCTGCTCTGGGTGCAGTTGCCGCCGTCGGTGGATGATCACGCGGTCAACGCGCGGGCCCTGGAGGCGGGCATCAGCATCGCGCCCGGGTCCATCTTCTCCGCGCGGCCGGACTCCTACCGGAACTTCATCCGCCTGAGCTGCGGACAGCCGTGGACGCCACGCATCGAAGCCGCCGTCGCCACGCTGGGGAACATCGCCTCCGGCCTTGCTAGCGCGTCGCGACGATGAACAGCCGGGGGAAGGGCAGCAGGACCGTTCCGTCGGGCAGGGCAGGGTAGGCCCGGTCAATCTCGGTCTGATATCGGGCGAGGAAGTCTGTCTTTTCGCCCGCATCGAGTGGTTCGAGGAAGGGCCGCAGCCCTGTGCCCTTGAACCACTCCACCACCGCCCCGGCGCCGCCGGTCAGCGGGTGGAAGTAGGTCGTGCGCCAGATGTCCACCGTGGCTCCGGCCTCGCGCAGCCTGCGGAAGTACCATTCGGCATCCTGGCGGACCGTCCGCGCGTTCGCGGCTTCCTTCAACTTGCCGGCCCAGGGACCCGCGCTGGCGGTCTCCCGCATCAACCGGTGTGAGGGCTCATCCAGGTTGTCCGGCATCTGCACGGCGAGGCTTCCGCCCTCCGCCAGCTTGCCAAGGAGCGCTGGCAGCAGGGTGGAATGGTCCGGCACCCACTGCAGCACCGCGTTCGCCAGGATGACGTCGTAGGGGCCCGGATCGCTCCAGGCCGCGAGGTCTCCCAGGTCGAACCGGACGTCCGGCAGCCGCTTGCGCGCCGCGGTGAGCATGTCCGGCGAGCTGTCCATGCCGGTGACGGCGGCCTCCGGATAGCGGGCGCGCAGCAGCTCCGTGGAGTTGCCGGGACCGCAGCCGAGGTCCGCGGCCCGCTTCACCTCGGACGTCGGAATCCGGGCGAGCAGGTCCCGGATGGGACGGTTCCGCTCGTCTTCGAATCGCGTGTACTGCGCCGCAGACCAGTCCATGGGCATCCCCTTTTTTGGGGGAACCTATCGCGTCATGGCGGTGTCATGGGGGGGCCATGTCTTGGCGGGCATCAGCTCGCCATTCGCGGATGGGTTAGCGTTCCAATCATGCGCCTTTTTCGTGCTTCCGCCGTCCTGTTGCTGATGGGGTTCCTCGCCTCGGGCTGTAAACGAGACGCTGACGGTCCTCCGCCCAAGGCCACCGCTCCGGTCGAAGCTCCGGCCAAGGCCCCGGTCGATGCTCCGGCGCCCTTCGCCAAGGCGGGGCTGGTGGCCCCCGTCACCGCCGCGGGACAGCCAGACACGGGCGAGGTGGACCTCGCGGCGCTGCGCGACTCCGTGGCGGATCCGCGGGTGCTCTCCGAAGAAGAGGTGCAGGCGCTCTCGCCGGACGCTGCCCGCTCAGGGGCGGCCCTCGAAGTCGCGGCCCCACCGCCGAGCGCGCGCGCCCCCGAGGCGCCCGGGCTGGGGGAGGCGGACGTGATGGATTCCGCGCTGAGCGCGGACATGGCGCCGCGCGAGAGGCCCAGACGCTTGATGCGTGCACAGGCGGAAGAGGAACGGTCCGCGCCACCGGCTCCCGCTGATGCCGATGGCGTGGAGGGAGGCGTCGCCGGAGGTGTCATCGGAGGCGTCGTTGGCGGCCGGCTCGCGGCGCCAGCGCCATCCGCCGCGCCTTCTGCGTCGCAGGAGCATCTGCGTTCCGCCATGCTGGTCATCAGGGGGGCCGGAGCCGGTGGCGGTGGCACTGGCGTTGGATTCGGCTCCGGCGGGCGCGCCGCGGCACCCGCGAAGAAGCAGGCCGCCGAACCGGAAGAGGCGCCCACGCCCGTGCTTCCTCGCGTGGAGGCCGCGCCTCGCGCCGCCAAGGTGCTGGTGATGAGCGACGACGGCCGCTACCAGCCCCTCAAGGCCCGCTCCGTGCGCGTCGTCACGTACATCCAGGGCTCCCGGGCGCGGACCGTGGTCGACCACCTCTTCGAGAACGACACCGGCCGCAGCCTCGAAGGCACGTTCTATTACCCGCTGCCCGGCGGAGCGACGGTGGCGGGCTTCGCGCTGTACTCGGGGTCGGTGGCGGTGGACTCGCCCTCGCTGTTCCAGTCGCCGGACCTGCTGCCTCCCCTGGGCGACGACTCGACGGAGTTGGAGCGGCTCGCCGCCTCCGCGCCGCCCGCGGCCCGTGGCGCGAAGCGCTCCTGGGGTGACATCCAGGAGGCCCGTGTCGTGGAACAGAAGCGCGCACGGGAGGTGTACGAGGACGTCGTGCGCCGCAACGTGGACCCCGCGCTGCTCGAATGGTCGGGCGCGTCCACCTTCAGCGCCCGCGTCTTCCCCCTGCCTCCCAAGTCCCTCAAGCGCGTCGTCATCGCGTACGAGCAGACGCTCCTCTTCGACGGCACCCGCTTGCGCTACACGTGGCCGCTGCCTCCGGGCGCGGGCAAGGATTTGCGCGTCACCGCTCGCGTCCACGTGGATCCGCGGCAGGCCCCGGAGGTCGCGGTGCAGCCGGACTCGGGCGCGAAGGCGCGCAAGGTGGGCGCGTGGCAGGTCTACGACTTCCCGAAGCTCGCGGGGGACGGCGCGTTGGGGCTGGCCCTGAAGCCTCGCGGCGAGGACGCGGACGTGCTGGTGGGCTCGGACGCCGCGGGCCTCGCGGGCCGCGCCTTCCACGCGCGGGTGCGGCTGCCAGAACGGCTCACCTCCGGCGCGGAGGGCCCGCCCACGGGCCGCGCGGTGCTGGTGGTGGACACCTCGCTGTCCTCCGAGGACGGCAACGCCTGGGCCATCCAGGCGGCCACGCTGCGCGCCCTCCTGGAGAAGGACGCGACGTTGAAGGAGTACGCGGTGCTCCTCTTCGACGTGCGTCCCCGCTGGCTGCACGGGCCTGGCTTCCGCCCGAACGACGCGGCGCACCGGCAGGCGAGCTTCGCGGAGCTGGAGCGCGTCTACCTGGAGGGCGCGTCACACGTGGACGGCGCATTGGAGGAGCTGGATCAGGCCGGGCGTGAATGGCTCAAGCCTTCCGCCGCCGGGGAGCGCGTGACGGCCTTCCTGCTCTCCGACGGCAACGTCACCTGGGGACAGAGCCGCGTGGACGCGCTCCTCTCCCGGCACCCGTGCGTGGAAGCGCTGCGCTGGGTGACGTACCGCTTCGGTGAGTCGGCGGTGAACACGGAGCTCTTCGATGCGCTGGCGCGCTCCAGCGGCGGGCGCGTCGTGAACGTCCTGTCCGCCGCGGAGGTGGATGCCGCGGCGAAGGCGCACCGCGCGGCGTCCGTGGTGTTGTCCCGCGTGTCCGTGGTGGGCGCGGACGTGAAGGACCTGGTGGTGGCGGGGCGGCCCCGGCTCGTCTTCCCCGGGCAGGAGCTTCAGGTCGCGGGGCGGCTGCCGGGCAAGGGCGACGCTGCGCTGGAGGTGGTGACCCAGGCGGGCACCGGACCCGAGCGCACGCTGCGCATCCCCCTGCCGCTCGACGAGGACAGCGCCTTCGCGCCGCGCGCGTGGGCGGAGCTCTTCGTGTCCCAGCTGGTGTCCCTGGATGATGAGCGATTGGACCGGATGGTGGTGGCGCTCAGCCAGCACTACCGCCTGGCCAACGCCCGCGCGTCCATGCTCGTGCTGGAGTCCGAGGGCGACTACACGCGCTACGCCGTCCGCGACGAGCAGGTGGACCTGGCGAACCTGGAGTCGCTGCGGCGCAAGGAAGAGGACCAGCGCCGCGACAAGCTCCTGGGCATCGCGCTGGACGACGTGCCCGCTCCAGGCCGCGCGGTGGTGGCCCGGCTCGCTGAACAGAAGGGCCTGCCCGCGCTCCTGCGGCGTCAGCCGCTGAAGGACGCGCCCTACGCGGGCGGTGACGAGCGGCTCCAGGCGGAGCTGGCCTATCGCAAGGCGCGGCAGGCGAACCGGGACGACGTGATGATCTACGAGGCCGTGGCCCGCAGACGCGCCTTCTCCGGGGACACCTGGGGCGCCGTGCGCGCGCTGTCGTCGCCCGTGGAGCTGCGGCCCCGGGACGCGGAGGCGCTGCGCCTGGTGGGGTATGGCCTGCTGGCGCTGGGGCAGTACCCGGCCGCGGCGGAGCTCTTCGAACACGTGCGCCTCAACCGCCCCTTCGAGGCGCAGGCGTTCCTGGAGGAAGCGCTCGCGCTGGATGCGGCGGGGCGTTATTCGGAGGCCGCCCGGAACTACGAAATCGTCCTGGCGCGGTCCTGGAAGCGGCATGGCAGCGAGCTGCGGACGGTGGCGAGCTTCCACTACGCGCGGATGCTGGCGGGACTGGAGCGGCAGCCCCGGCTCGCGCAGGTGGCTGGCGTGCTCCGCGAGCGCCGCGCCGGACTGCGGGGGCCCGACGGCGATGCGATGTTCGCGGACGCGCGGCCCATCGACTACCAGCTCACCACGCACTGGAACTCGGACAACACGGACATCGACCTGTGGGTCATCGAGCCGGACGGGGAGAAGTGCTTCTACCGGAACATGCGGACGCCGCTGGGTGGCCAGCTGTACTGGGACATCACGGATGGCCTGGGGCCGGAGCTGTACCACGCGCGGAAGGCGGCGCCGGGGCCGTACCACGTGGTGGTGCACTACTACGGCAACCGCTCGTCGCGGTACGTGGTGCCCACGGCGCTCCTGCTCGTGAGCGACCGGAACGTCTTCACGGCCGACGACATGGCCCAGCGGCGCTTCCAGGTGCGCATCCTGCCCAACACGGACGCCCGGCTGTTGTTGCGGCGCGAGGTGCTGGTGGCGGGGAAGGACCGCGTGTCCGCGCAGCCCTCACCGTGACGTCTGCCCGCGGGTGCGCTGCTCTTGCTGGAGCAGCCAGCCGCGGATGGCTTCCTCGCAGGCGGCATGGCGGTCCAGGAAGGCGAAGTGCCCGCTGTCCACCTCGAACCAGGTCGCGCGCCTTCCCAGGCGCGCGGCCGCGTCCCTCGCGATGCGTGCGGGCATCATCGTGTCGCGCGCCCCCTGCACGAACAGCACGGGAACTGGCGGCGTCGACGCCCGGCGCTGCGCACCGGCGATCAGCACCAGCCCCCGCAGCTCGATGCCCGCGGACGCGACCCGGCTGCTGAGCACGTGCGCGCCCACGGCTCCGTTGGACAGACCCCCCAGATACACGCGGCGGATGCCCTGGCCCTTGAGCCAGGCCAGGGTCCGCTCGAGCGTCCTCGCTCCGTCGTCGGTCCACCAGTCTCCCTGGGGACCCACGGAGGGACAGACGGTCCTGGCGGAGATGGCCCGGGCGGCCCGGGCCAGCTGCCAGCAATACACGGTGAAGTTGCCGGTGTAGCCGTGCAGCATCACCACGGCGGTGTCGGAGCTGGGGTGCTCCGGCGTGATGACCACCGTGTCGAAGGCGTCGGGGGATTGGAGCCCGAGCCACGTCGCGATGGCGGGGGTGGCCACCGTGCCTTCCTCCCGGGAGAGCCGGTCGAAAGCCGCCTCCAGCGCGGGAATGAACCCGGCCGTGTCCGAGGCGGGAAGCCGCCGTGTGAGCAAGAGGGCGTGGGCCGCGAGCAGCGTTCCGTCCCGTTCGTCCACCAGCCGGTTCAGGTAGCGCGTTCCCGGGACCGGCATCCGCTCGGTGTGCACCCGGGCGCCATCCGCCACCGCGAGCCGGACGGCCGCGACGGCGACGATGAGCCCCAGCCCCGCGCGGGCCAGCCCCCTCCGCGTCCGCCAGGGCTTCGTGAGGAGTCCCAGCGAGAACAGGACGCCTCCCAGCGCGTATCCCCAGCCCGAGGCCGACGCGCCGATGCAGGCCGCCAGCGCGAAGAGGACGAGGGCCATGGGGGTCGTGACGAGCCCAACGGCGAAGGCCCATCTTGAAAGAGGATGCCTCGAGGCGTTCATGCCAGGGAGCATCGCGGCGGGGCCCGCCCGGAAGACCTTCCGGTTGCCGAGCGGTCCCGCGCTACGACCGAGCGGTCGCTTCTTCAGGCCGGGTGGTGGACGCCGTCAGGAATGCCTCAAGGGGCGCAGACGACGCCCACGCAGCCTCCCGCGCCGTTGCCGCGCGCGGCGTTGCCGCCTCCGTCAATGGCTGTCGGCGCGTGGATGCCCCAGCCCGTGTTGCCCCGGCAGACGTTGCGGGAGAGGGTGGGGATGCTGCCTGGGAGGACGCGCAGGCCGTCCCCGTCGTTCGACAGGAAGCGGTTGTCGCGGACCGGGCCCTCCTGCGGGACGGGTTCGAAGTCCGGCAGGTTGGACAGCGTCAGCCCTCCTGCGTTGTCCCACCAGAGGTTGCTCCGGACGTCGAGCGTCTGGGCCGCCAGGCGCAGTCCCTCGCCATTGTTCATGACCCACGAATCGCGCATCTGGAAGTCGAACGCCTGCCAGTCGGGATGCTCGGGCGTCCCGAACGCGGTGTTGTTCGCGAGGATGGAGTTTTCGAACACCAGCTCGTAGCAGTTGTCGAAGCGGCCGTTGTCCCACGTCAGGTCCGCCACGGAAGCATTCCCCGTGAACGTGCTCGACCTGACGCGGATACTGCCGGAGTAGCAGTACAGGACGTTCTCGTTCGACGTGAAGGTCGAACCGGAGATGCGGGTGTCGTGAAAGTCCACGAACAACACGAGCCCGTTTCCGGCGAACCGGGACCCCCGGATGTCGATGAAGCCGGAGGTCGCGTCGAACTCACTGCCGAAGCCCAGCGAGTTTCCACTCAATCTCGAGTCCGTGAGGAGGAGCCCCCCGCCACCGTTCCGGTGGTAGATGGCGATCACATTGTCGACGAGCGCGACCTTGTGCACCTGCACTGGGGCGCCGTCGAACGCGTAGCCCCGGTAGAAGCCCCGGATCTTGCCGTTGCGCACCGTGCTGCCCTGTTCGGCCACGACGCCCGTCGAATCATCCGTCCCGGTTCCGGAGCGGCGGACGGTGTAGCCCCCCAGGTCGAGCACGACGCCCGAAGCGGCGATCCGGAGCGCGGGCTCCGGCGTGCCCGGACAGACGAGGTCTCGCGTGAGTCGCGTGTTCCGGGTCAGGACGTCTCCGCACCGGACGGCGCGGGCCTCGAAGGTTTCCGCCGCTTCCGGGTCGCTGGCCTTCGCGGCGGTCCCAGCGAGGAGCAGCAGCGCCAGGGGCCACGTCACGACCCCACCTCGTATCCGTTGCATGATGATTCCCCCTCGCCGGAGGCTGTCAGCCCCCGCGCGGGGAGGCTGCTCACCCCGCCTCGCGCCCCCCAGTCCGCCCAATGGTGCCAGGGGACTGCGTGGAGGCAGACAGGCCTACCGCGCCCCAGGGGGCGGGGCTGTTGCTATCCTCCCGTGTGCCGCGACAGGAAGGACGGAGCACCATGACGAGGGCACCCGCCACCCGGACCGACTTGAGAGAGGCCTTGCTGCGGCTGGGCCTGGAGGAGGGCGACCTCGTGATGGTCCACGCCGGCCTCCGGAGCCTCGGGCCCGTCCTGGGCGGGGTGAACACCGTGGTGCAGGCGCTGCTCGACGCGGTGGGCGCCCGGGGCACGCTCCTGGCGTACCTGGACTGGGAGATGGGCGTGGAGCCGGAGGACTTCGAGGACGCACGCCTCCGGGAGGAGATCCCCACCTTCGACATGCGCACCGCACGGGCCAGCCGCGACCACGGCATCCTGGCGGAGACGCTCCGGACGTGGCCGGGCGCGGTCCGCAGCGGCCATCCGGACGCGGGCATGGCCGCCATTGGCGCGCGCGCGGAGTGGCTCTGCGCGGACCACCCCCTCCACTACGGCTACGGCCCCGGGTCACCGCTGGCCAGATTGGTGGAGGCGGAGGGCAAGGTGCTGATGCTCGGAGCCCCGCTGGAGACGCTCACGGTGCTGCACCACGCGGAGCACCTGGCGGACCTCCCCGGCAAACGGGTCGTCCGCTACCAGCGGCCGCTGTTCGTCAACGGCGAGCGGCGCTGGGTGGACTTCGAGGAGTTCGATACCAGCGAGCCGGTGACCGACGCCCTGCGCGCGTCCAGCGTGGACCCCTTCACGCGCATTGGAGAGCAATGCCTCGCGGAGGGAATCGGCCGCTCCGGAACGGTCGGCCAATCCCTGTCATATCTCTTTGACGCACGCCGGTTGGTCCGCCGAGGCGTTGCGTGGTTGGAGGAGTACCCCCGCTGAAAGGAGCCGCCGTGATTCTCTTGAAGACCGCCCTCATCCTGGCCCTGACCTCAGCCGCCCCCGAAGCCGCGCCCGCGAAGTCCGGGTGCGCCACCACCAGCATCGAAGTCGCGCTCCGCCACCTGTTCGAGCGCTACAAGGACGGCGGGACACTGGACGTCACCCGGGACTCCGGCGAGCCCATCACGCCGCGGTTCATCGCGGAGTCCCTGAAGGTGCGTGACGTGCCGAATGGCTACGCGCTCATCGAGAACCCGGACCTCATCGAGACCTTCGAAGCCGCCTTGTTCAAGAACCCGAATGGCTACCACCTGGTGGTGGTGTCCTCGGGCGCGTCCGTGAGCCACACGGCTGTCTTCAAGTGTGACGCGGAGGGGTTGAAGGCAGACAACACGGCCCTGGAGCTCTCCGACGCGGAGGCCGTCCAGCTCTACACCGACGCGGGCCTCCTCAAGGCGAACGCCAAGAAGGGCTTGAGCGAGAAGACCCTCCAGGACTGGGCGGGCTCCATCGTGACCCTCAGCCTGCCTCGCAAGGGGCGCGTCATCACCATCAAGGCGAACGTGGACGAGCCGGCCGGCGTGTATGGGAAGAAGCTGGGGACCATCGACTACGTCGACGGCCGGTTCGTCGTGCACTCCCTCGCGAAGAAGGCCCGCTGAGGACGGGGCCCGCGTCCTGGAACGCGGGCCCCTACAGCACCGCGAAGGTTCACGGGCAGCCGGAGCTGACCTCGAGCGCGTCATAGGCCATCCAGCCGTTGCGGCGGGTGCCCGTGGCGGCGATGACGTAGCCGTAGATGAACTTCATGGTCCCCGACTGCTGGCGGTAGCGCCCGGCGCTGTCCAGCACCCAGAGCGGGATGTCGATGGAGGGGGCGCCATTGGTCGTCGGGACGTCCAGGCGCTGGAACTTCGTGCCCGCGGGGAAGTGGTCCACCGCCACGCCGCCCAGGCCGAAGCCCGGCACGTTGAAGGTGAGGTTCGCGGAGCGCAGGCCGTTGGCGCGCACGAGCGGCAGGTAGTCGCCCGCGCGCTCGTTGGACGACGTGGTGTCGTAGACCACCTTCTTCACTTCGAGCGCGGGGTCGTGCGAGTTGCGCACGGCGTAGCACGCCATCTTGCTCAGCCCGGAGCTCAGCGCGGAGACGTGGCCGACCTTCTCCTCGAAGGAGGTGCGCCCCAGGATGGCGGACATGGGCAGCCAGCCGGAGCTGGAGTTGGACGTCGACGTCGCGAACGCGTGCAGCTCCCCGGCGAACGTGCGCGTCTGGCCGTAGTTGAAGAGGGAGCGCGTCCGGGTGGACGTGCCCACCACGGTGCCGTTGCCGTCGCGGATGGGCACGCCCGTGGTGATTCCCCACGAGTCGTCGTCATCCGCGTCGTTGGTCTCCACGCGGTTGCCGCCGGAGGGCCGCAGCTTGCAGTTGTACGCGCTCTCCTCGCACACCGTGCCGTTCACGCCGGAGAAGGCCGCCTGCCGCGTGGCCGCCAGGTCCTCCGCTGATACCGCGTCACCCTCGAACGCCTCGCCACCACAGGCGACAGAGGCCAACACCATCGTGCACAACACCGGCTTCTTGAAGTTCATGGTAAAAATGGAAATCTGATTTTACTCGCTTTGTCAAATGACGCGGCTCCGCCATTGCCCGCCAGGCGTCATGGCCGGATTGCGTCGCGCACGCGCAGTGCGTTCAGGGATTGCCGCGGGCTGGAAACGCCATCGCGTGGAGGTGTTCCAGAAGCTGTTGGCGCTGCCAGGCGCGTTCGCGAGCGGTGGCTTCCGCGGCGCCGGTGGCTTCGGCCGCGCCGTGGGCGGCGGCGGTGGCCGCGTAGGTGGCGGCGTGCGGCGCGTGGGTGGCGACGTGGGCGGTCGCGGCGGCATGTCCCGCGGCGCGGGCCGCGGCGCATGCGGCGGCGTGCGAGGTGGCATCCCGGGCGGCGGCGTGCGCGGCGAAGGCGGCGGCGCGTGCTTCGTCCATCGACAGTGCGTCCCGTTGCCAGGCTCGCGCTGCTTCGATGGCCCGGCGGGGACGGTGGTCCTCCGGGAACTGCTGCTCGAAGTAGGGGAGCACGTGCTCGGCGCAGTCGGCGGCCCAGCGGGCCAGGGACTCGTGGTCGGACCTGTCGAGCTGCATGCCCCCGCTCCTTCCTGCGTCACGCTCCTCGCGGGTTCTCTGTCATTCCTGGCGGACAGGTCAATGCGGGCGCGGGCGCGTCAACGCCATGCGTCCGGGATGGGACTTCCGCTGCCCCCCGCGAGCCCTAACGGGCCCGTGGCACCGGAGCGGCGGGACAGGCGGGCGCGGCCACTGTCAGCGCCTCGTTCATCCCCAGCACGAGCCGCGAGCCCGCGAAGGTCAGGGAGCGCACGGGGGCCGGCGTCGGGTAGCGGCCGATCTCCGACAGGTCGTCGGCGCGCAACGCCAGCACGCCTGACGGCACCGTGGAGATGGCCAGGTACGCGACCGCTCCGTCGAAGGCGAGGATGCGCGAGACGTCCACCGGCGCTGACCGCTCCGCCAGGTTGACGTGGGCCCGGGTCTCGATGCGCGTCCCTGCGCGCTCCAGCAGGTAGACCTCCCGCCCGTTCTCGATGACCAGGCCCCTGCCTCCCGCGAGCGCCATGGCCGTGAATTGATCCGTGCTCCCCGTCAGCTCGCCAGTGGCCACCCCGCCCTCGCCGGACCACGAGCGCCAGAGCAGCGGCATGCGCGCGGGCTTGTCCGGTGAGACGTAGTGCATCTCCCCCAGCAACAGTTCGGAACGGTCCCCGTCCACCGCGAGCGCATGGCCCTTGCGCGTGTCCGGCGGCGCCGGATCCACCGTGACGGTCTGCTCGGAGGCCGGCGCGAGGTCCTGCCCCGCGCAGGCAACGTCCAACGCGAAGCGCCGCAGCTTGAAGCCTCCGGAGGGGATGGGCGCGGCCTGGAAGAGCTGTCCCTTCGCGGAGGCCAGCACCGCCGGTCCTCCGGCGAGGCGCACCTGTCCGTCCGGCTCCAGGAGCCCGTCCACCGACGAGCGCAGGCAGCTCATCACCGCCGTGCCCGCCTCCTGGTGCACGTTGGCTCCGGCCGCGGGCAGGGTCACCAGGTCGCGCGTGGCCGACCCCGGACGCGCGGGCGCGATGCGCAGCCGCTGCGTGTCCGCCGCCAACGTCGTGCCGCCCGAAAGGACGGCGGGCGCCGCCGGATCGTCCACGCTCACGCGGTGCGAGCCGAAGGGGCCCACCGCGAGAAGGGAGCCATCGGGCGCGGCCTGGACGCGTTCGAAGGAGCCGTGATGGATGCCCGTGCGGAAGCGCAGGGCGTCCGTGCCCTCCATCGCCACCACGCGCCGCCACGGCTGGAGGACGGCGTGCCGTCCCCGTCCCGCGAGCTGGAACGGCGAGAGCGTCAGCCCCACCTCCTCGCTCTGGCGCAGGGGCTGCGTGGCCACCACGGACGACACGCCACTGGCGTTCAGCGCGTGGCGCTCCACGACGTAGGCCCGCGTGGGGCCGGTCAGCCGGACCCACTCCACCAGGAGCGCATCCTGGAGGAGGACGAAGCCCACGGGCCGCTCCCAGCGGGAGGTCTCCTCCACGGGGAGGAAGGACTTCACCGGCGTGGGCGTCGCGGTGCCGCCCAGGTCGGACTGCCGGTACACCAGGATGCGGCCCATCTGCCCGTAGCGCAGCAGTTCGTGCGCCACCACGAACGTGCCGTCGCCCTGCGCCTGGAACAAGGACAGGCCTGACAGCAGCGTGGGCTTGAGCACCGGCTCTTCAGGCTTCGTGATGTCCACCGGCGCCAGCCCGCGCGTCGTGCCCACCCAGAGCGTGTTGCCATCCGGGGACACCGACAGCGAGTTGCAGGTGCCAGGCAGTTGCAGGTTGTGCGCGTCATCCGCCACCAGGACGTTGCCGGGGTCGATGCGGTAGGGCGTCACCGCGCTGCCGTTGCACAGCCAGAAGTGCGCGCCCCGTCCCGCGCCCCCGAGGATGCTGTTGCTGCTGGGGTGCAGGGGCAGCCGGGCCAGCGTCGTGAGGCGGTCGCCCTCCAGGCCCAGCAGCTCCAGCCGCTGCCGGCTCCCGACGACGAGGACGCGGTCCGGGCCCAGGGGCACGAAGAAGGTGAGCATCCGGTCGGACCAGTCCGTGGTGCCGAAGAAGCGGTCCACCCGGATGTCCAGGGCCGCATGATCCAGCCGCGTCAGTCCGTCCTCCGTTACACGCACCAGCGACACCGACAGGCCACTGCCGCCCAGCCGGTCGCCAAACAGGAGCCGGTCGTCCGACACGAACTCCGCCAGTCCCTCCAGGGGCGCCGTGGAGCGCTCCGCCGGGGACGGGCCATGGCTCCACGCCGTGCCGTACGTCGTGGGCGCGCTGGTCGTGGGCGAACCCCCGCACACCCCGCTCACGCACTGGTCCTGCGTGGTGCAGGCGTCGCCGTCGTCACACGCGGTGCCATCCGGCGCGGGCGACACGACACAGCGGCCGGCGTCGTCGCGCTGCTCCACCGTGCACGGGTCGTCGTCCCCGCACGTCCCCGCGTCCTCCGGTGACGTGCCGCCATCCAGGGGCGGCTGCCCGGCGTCTCCGGTGCCCGCGTCCACGAGGCCCGCATCCGGGTTGCTTGCGTCCGGACGCTCTTCCGGTGGATCGCCCGAGCACGCCGAGAGCAGGACCGCCAGGACCACGCCCCGGATCGTCGACCACGCGGGAGCCACCATGCACGCACCATCCCGGGCCCGAAGCCCTGCTCCCTCCAGAATGAACCCGTCCGTCCGGGCGGGAGCGCGGGTCCCCAGGCAACCAGCAGGGACCGTCCACGGACGGCATGTCTTGAAGCCCTTGCACGCGCGAGCGGCCGGGCACGGGAGGTTCCCCGCGCCCGGCCGTGCACGGCGAGGAATGACTACTCGCGCAGCGTGGTGCAGCCGCGGCCGAAGTTGTTCAGCACGGTCTGGTAGTCACCGGTGTCCACGGTGCCGTTGCGGTTGAAGTCGGAGCCCGTGCCCGTGGGGACCTTCGTGCCGTACTCGGCCAGCACCTTCGTGCGGTCCGCCACGTTCACGCAGCCATCCAGGTTCGCGTCACCCGGGAGCGGCGTGGCCTGGGCAGGCGGCGTCTTCTGGGTGATGGAGGCGTAGCGGCCGTGGGTGGCCTGCGCCAGGCCGTTGAAGAAGGGCACCTCGGCGGCGGCGCTGGCGCCGACCTGGTAGGGCCCCATCACGGTCTTCGCCGCGTCGTCCGGTTCGCGCGCCTGGGCTTCGCCCTGGAGGGGGACGTAGTCCTCGAAGAGGAAGTCGATGTCCGCGATGAGCGTGAGGCCCGGCGGGTAGGGGGCCGGGAAGATGCCGCAGGGGCCCGCGGAGGTGGCGCTGCCCGTGCACGCCTTGTTGCGGACCTTCTCCTGCCAGCTGCCCACGGTCAGGTTGGGCCATACGCCCGCGCTCCAGGGGCCGTAGCACTGGTCCAGGCTGGCGGTGGCATTCTCGTCGCCGTCCGTCACCAGGTAGATGCGCTTGGTGTGGAGCTGGTTGGGCAGGTAGTTGATGAGCGCGTCCACCGCGGCGCACACGGAGCCGGCCAGCGGCGTGTTGCCGCCCAGGGTCACCGCGTTGACGGCGGCGCTGATCTGCGCCGGAGTCTTGTTGTCCGCGAAGCTGAAGACCTGCGTGGGCCCGGCGTTCTCGAAGGTCCAGAACGCGTACTTCGTCGTCACGCTGGGGATGATCTGCAGATAGCCGTCGATGCGCGCCTTGGCCACCTGCAGGCGCGTGAGGCCGGGAACGGACGTGGAGCCCATGCTGCCCGTGCGGTCCAACAGGATGAGGACGTGCTCGTCGGCCATCGCCGCGCTGGAGCACAGCCCCCCCACGCACGCGAGCGCCACGGCGGCCTGGGACAGGGAACGACGCTTCAATTCAAGACGCATGGAACGACCTCCTGGGAGTCAGGGGAAATGAACGACCTTGCGGCGGTGAAGCGGGAAGCACTGCGAGCGAAGCGGGCGGGGCCCTACGGGCAGCCCTTGCCGTAGTTCTGGAGGACGAGGTTGCGGTCGAAGACGTCGATGCGTCCGCTGCCATCCAGGTCGTACGCGGGGTTGCCGGGCGGCACGGTCTGACCGAAGGAGGCGTTGATGAGGTTCAGGTCCTCGTCGTTGATGCAGCCGTTGCCGGACACGTCCCCCACCAGGATGACGCCGCCGTTCACGACGAGGCCGTAGTCCGCGTCCACCGCGGCCGTCTCCAGGTGGTTGTCCTGGACCACCTCGTCGCCCAGCACCTCCACCTTCCACAGGCCCGCGGCCGGGTTCTGGAGGAAGACGTTCTCCACCGTGTCCACCTTGTTGGACGTGCCGCCGGAGGTGGAGGTGTTGCCCGCGGTGAGGCCGTTGTTGCCCCAGTAGACGGTTCCGTCGGGCGCCGTCACGCGCAGGGACAAGTCGTTGATGCGCGCCTGGGCCGCGCCCACGGTGCCCATGGGGTCCGTGTAGGCCAGGGTGACGTTGAGCTCCGTCTGGCCGGTGGCGACCTTCACGCTGTAGGCCTTGATGCCCAGCGGGCCCACGACGTCCGTCTCGTCGATGATGCTGGTGACGGGGGCGCGGTCCAGCAGGCGCTTCACGTCGGACGTGCCCCAGCCCTGCTTGAAGCGGTCGATGTCCGCGTTGGCGCCGCCCGCGAGCCAGTTGTAGCGGTACGCGTGGTTGATCATCAGCGCCTTGGCGGTGGCCATCTGCGGGCGGCTGGCGAAGACGTCCGCCTTGGTGCCATGGCCGGACCACACGCCCTGGTGCCACATCTGGAACAGCAGGCCGAAGTGGCCCGCCGTCTGCGGCGTGGCGGAGCTGGTGCCGCCGAACTCCGTGTAGGCGGAGTCGCTGGTGCCGTGCGCGGAGTGGATGGAGTCGTAGAAGAACGACAGGTCCGGCTTGATGCGGCCGTCCGCCGCCGGCCCGATGCTGCCGCTGAAACCCCAGCGGTCATCCGCGCGCGACAGGGTGTTGAGGTGCTGGAAGGCCCCCACGGAGACGATGTTCTTCGCCCAGGCCTGCGGGCGGGACTGCCGGCTGCCCGCGTTGCTCTGGGATTGGGTGCTGAGGATGGGGCTCTTGAAGAGGTAGTCATCCACTTCCGCGGAGAGGGTCGTGTACGACGTCGTCAGCGTGCTGCCCACGCTGGAGGTCTGGAACACGGCGCGGTAGGGGCCCGCCGGATCGGTGAGCTCCTGGTTCGCGGTGTAGCGGGACTTGGTGCCGCCGAACTGGGTGGACTCGCTGTAGAGGTAGAAGATGCCCTGGCCGCTGGGGATCATCCCGCGCGCTGCGGGGTCCACGCCTTGCGCGAAGTTGTTGCTGTAGCAGCTGGTGCCGTGGAGCGACCCCGACGACGTGCCCGTGCTGTGGATGATGGGGGCGGTGGGCCATTCCCGGTGCGTGGTGCGCAGCTCCGTGTCGAAGACCTCTCCGCGCACGCCCTGGCCGGTCCACCCCTTGAGGGACTGGAGCGCGTTGGCGCCGCCCAGCTCGCGGACGATGTCCATGTCCACCTCGCCGGGGCCACCCCAGCGGTCGATGAACTGCACCTCGTTCGCGCGCACCACCCGCGCGAGCTGGTCCTGCGTGAGCGTCGCTTCGATGCGCAAACCGCCCGGCTCCACCAGGTCCACGGTGCCGCCCAGGGCGCGCACGCGCTGGGCCAGGGCCTCCTGCCGCGCCGCGCCCCGCTCGCCGAGCATCAGCGAGTAGCGCTGCGCGTCCGGCAGCCGGGCGGAGCGGCCCAGCAGGGCGTCCCGCAGCTCGCGCTCCAGGCGGTACTCGGGATGGTAGGGCCCCACCCAGCGCACGTAGGGCAGCTCCGCCACGCGCTTGTGGGTGTCGCCGTCCATCTCCACGACGAAGGTGTGGTCGGTGAGGAAGCGCAGCACCTTGCCGCCTTCCCGTTCGATGGCGTCGCGGAAGGAGGGCAGGGGCGTGCCCAGGAACTGCACCAGGTGCAGCGTGTTGCCCGCGTCCGCGGCGAGCAGGTTGCCGGTCAGGGACGGGCCGCCCTGGAGTGGATCAAACGGGGCTTCCGCCAGCCGCACCACGTACTCGGTGTCGCGCACGCGGCCGAGCAGTTCCGTGCCGCCGCGCGTGTAGGCCATGAAGTCCCTACGCGTGCCGTCCGGCTGCTGCTCCTTCCAGACGTGGAGCTGGAGGCCCGGCTCCGGCGCGGTGACGGTGCGCAGCGAGGACACGGGGCGCTGGGTGCGGTGGAAGACGAAGCCGGCGGCGGTGACGAGCGAGGACACGCGGCTTCCGGGCGTCACGCCCTGGGTCTTGTCCACGACGAGCTTCGCGGGTGACGCGTCCGGGGTGCGTGAAGTGGGAGGGGGTCCCCGGGAGGGAGGCGCCGCCAGGGCGCCCGTGGGAAGTGTCAGGGTGCAGCCCAGCGCAAAGGCAGACAGACGGCGCCAGGACGGCACTCGCCGGGACAATGATGATTCTTGCATGTCGGTGCTCCTTCAAAGGGCTCGGTGCTCGCACGCGTCCGCTGACGACGCGCTCCCCGCCGCACTACGACTTTCGGCTCTGCCCGGGAGCCCTCTCAGAGGGGCTCCAGGGACATGGCCACGACCATCTGATGAAAGACGTTCGAGTCGATGAAGGTCTGTAATATTTGTAAATCTGACCTTTGATGAATGTCAATGGATCGACTGGTTTTCCATTGATGACGTGAATTTGCGGGGCAGGCGTCTGGTTTTATTCGCGCTGCTACGGGGAAGCCACGAGGCCGTCACCGTTGACATGGTTCACGGAGGTGTCGTTACGCTCCTGCCATGTTTTTGTTCGAGGCTCGCTTGCCCTTTCCCGCGGGCAGCCTCGCCATACCCTGCCGCCGGAGCCGTGAGCCTTCAGCGCTCCGGCTCCTCGTCCTCGTTCAGGAGGCCGTGCTTGCGGAGCTTGTCGTGCAGCGTGGCGCGGCCAATGCCCAGTGACTTCGCGGCTTCCGTGCGCTGGCCCCTGGACGTCGCGAGCGCCGCGAGGATGAGCTCCCGCTCGTGCGCGTCCAACTTCTCGCGCAAGGTGCCTCCATTGGGTGAGGCCTGCGGCGCGGACGTGCTGGGGCCTCCGGCAGGCAGCAGCTCCAGGTCCAGCGTGCCGTCAGGGGACAGCACCACGGCGCTCTCCAGTGCGTTCTCCAGCTCGCGCACGTTGCCGGGCCAGGAGTGGGCCGTGAGGCGCTCCAGCAGCGCGGGTGTCAGGGGCACCGGCGGCATGCGGAAGCGCTCGGTGTGGCGGGCGAGGAAGTGCTTCGCGAGCGCGGCGATGTCCTCCGGGCGGCTTCGCAGCGGGGGCACCTGGAGCGTCACGACCTTGAGGCGGTAGTAGAGGTCCTCGCGGAAGCGGCCCTCCGCCACGCGCTGGGGCAGGTCGCGGTGGGTGGCGGCCAGGACGCGGACGTCCACGGGGAGGGAGCGGTCCTCGCCCACGGGCCGCACTTCGCCCTCCTGCAAGACGCGCAGGAGCTTTGCCTGGAGGGGCAGGGCGAGCTCTCCCACTTCATCCAGGAGCAGGGTGCCTCCGGAGGCTTCGCGGAAGAGGCCCGGACGGGCGCGCACGGCGCCGGTGAACGCGCCCCGTGCATGGCCGAAGAGCTCCGCCTCCGCGAGCTCCGGCGTGAGCGCGGCGCAGTTGAAGCGCACGTAGGGCTTGTCCGCGCGCGGGGAGGCGCGCACCAGGGCCTCTGCGACGCGCTCCTTGCCGGTGCCGCTCTCGCCGGTGATGAGCACGGTGACGTCGCGGGGGCCCACGCGCTGGATGAGCAGGGCCAGCCGCGCCATGGACGGCGACACGAAGACCAGTGAGCGCAGCAGGTTCACTTCGCCGGACAGCCGCTCGTTCTCCGCCTCCAGCCGGACCATCCCGAGCGCCCGGCGCACCACGGCCAGCACGTCGTCCACGTCGAAGGGTTTGCGGAAGTAGTCCAGCGCGCCCAGCTTCATGGCCTCCACCGCGTGGCGCTCCGAACCGTGCGCGGTGATGAGGATGACGCGCGGCGCATGCGGGCGCGCGGCGACGCGGCGCAGGAGCTCCATGCCATCCACGCGCGGCATGCGCAGGTCGCTGAGCACCAGGTCCACGGGCGGCTCCGAGTCCAGGCGCGCGAGCGCGGCCTCGCCATCCACCGCCTCCTCCACGGTGAGCCCGTCATCCTCCAGCAAGCCGCGCAGCGTGTAGCGCACGCCCGCGTCGTCATCCGCCACCAGCACGCGGGCCTTCACGGCAGGGCCTCCTTTCGCGGCGCTTCGACCGGCGGAGGCGCGGGCGGCAGGAGCAGCTCCGCCACACAGCCTCCGCCCTCGCGGGCGCGCAGGCTCAACTCACCGCCGTGCTGGCGCATCAGCGCTCGCGACAGCGCCAGTCCCAGACCGGAGCCATGGGGCTTCGTGGTGATGCCCGGCTCGAAGACGCGCTCCTTCACCTCGGCCGCGAGCCCGGGTCCCCGGTCGCGCACCTCCACGCGGCCTCCGCCTCCCGGCGTCATCCAGGACTGGAGCTCCACCGTCGTGCCTCTTGGTGCGGCGTCCAGCGCGTTCTGCACCACGTCGATCATCACCTGCCGCACCTTGCGCGCGTCGCACCACGCATCCACCGGCGGCCCCTCCGCGACCTTCAGCCCCACGCCCCGTTCTCCCGCCATGCCTTCGTGCAGCTCCGCCACCTGCCGGCACAGGCCGTCCAGGGGCACATGTGCTTCGTTGAGCGGGAGCAGCGGCCGGGAGAAGTTGAGGAACCCTTCGAGGATCTCCTGCATCCGGTCCACCTCCCGGCGCAGCACCGCCATCCGCTCCGCGGGCCGGCCCTCCACCTCGCGCGCGATCATCGCGGCCAATCCCTTCACGCTCGCGAGCGGGTTCTTCAACTCGTGGGCAATCTCTCCGGACAGCGTGGTGAGCGAGCGCACCCGTTCCTCGTGCGCCTTCAGCGTTTCATCCCGCGCATCCAGCGCCGTGCGCACCATGCCCCGGTACGTGCGCCGCAGCGTCGTGCCGATGAAGTTCGCCCACACCACGAGGACCGCCGTCACCGTGAGCATCGTCAGGAGCAGCGCATCGCTGTGTCCCGCGCGACGGCCGCCGCCAAAGAGCGCGGGCACCAGGTCCTCCACCGCGCCCGTGAAGGTCGCCGCCGCCTGCACGCCCAGCAGCGCGAGCAGGTAGCCCACCCACCTCCGGGACCGCGCGGGCGGGAAGAGGATCGCCGTGGCGAAGGCCACCGGCAGCACCAGGGGAATGAGCGGACTCTCCAGCCCTCCCAGCGACAGGTTCACCACCGTGAACAGGGGGAACGCCACCAGCGGCAAGGCCGTGCCCTGCTCGTACGACAACACCGGCTGACGCCGCCACGACAGGGCGACCCCCAACCCCACCAGCACCAGCCCCAACGCCAGCGCCACGCACCACGGGCGCCACGCAGACGTGTCACCCATCAGCCCCAGTGACACCATCACCACCGGGAGGGGGCTCAGGAACAACAGCACCTTCGTCACCTGCCGGAACATCCGCGAGAACGCCTCGCGCTGGACCTGTTCGACTCCGGCGGCCGTGGGCTGGGGTAGGGAAGGCAAGGCGCGTCCTCCTGGACCGTGGGCGCTACCCTATGCCCAAGCAAGCCGGATGCCCCAGCCCGTGTGCCCTGGGGCCGCGCCCGCTTTGCCCCTTCCTGTTCGGCGGCCCGGCGACCGGCGCCGGAAATCCGAACAGGTGATGGCCCTGTGCCCCCGGGGGGCTCCCCTCGCGCTCCGTGCTGGCACGCCGGGTGGGGGCGCGGGCGCGGGCGGACGCGCCACGCGATGGCCGTACAGGACTCCGCCACGCACTGAAAGAGGGCGGAGTCCCTGGCCCGGTTCCTCCGGGACGAAGGCCGCCGCTACCGCCGGATGCTCAGCGTGACGGAGGTGAACACCTCGACGCTCTTCCCGTCCACCTGGACGAAGTCACTCTCGTAGCTCACCCGCTGGATGAAGAGGCCGCTCGCTTCGTGCTCGTTGGCGGAGCTGGCGTTGAACCGCGCCATCTGCATCGTGCCCATGGCCATGCCCGTGCAGCCCTCGCACTTGGGGGCCCGGTACGCGAACACCGTGCCGCCCTCGATCTGGTTCGTGCCGTTGAGGCGCGGCTTCGGGACGGCGATGAACAGCCGCTGATCCGTGCCAGGAATATCCCAGACCGCGCCCAGCGGGTGGCTGCTGGTGCTCTCGGCGTTGCTCCCCACCGGACGGAGGGTCACCACGGTGGAACCATTGCTGTCGAGTTCCGGGTTGATCCGGACGAGGTCCTCCTTCTTCGTCCACCCCAGCCAGTGCAGCTGCGGGAGGTTGTAGTTGTCCGACGCGAAAGTGCCCATGTACGTGCTTGCGTCGGCGGACGAGTTGACCTTCCCGGTAGAGGGGTCCCGCACGTTGCCGTGCGCGAGGCCGAGGACGTGCCCGACCTCGTGGGCGTAGTCCCGGAACAGGGTGCCCTTGAGGAAGACGCTGCGCGAGCCGGCGTTCGAGGTGGAGCACACCCCACCCGGCAGCACATACACCGTCAGGAACGCGTTCGAGTTGGCCTTCTGGCGGGCCTGGTTCTTCGCCGTCGTGCAGTTTGCGCTGGTCACCTGCACGGTCTGCGAACCGATGATCTCCAGGCTCACCTGGTTGCGAGACGCGACGGCGTAGAAGTCAGACAGGTTGCGGACGGTGTTCCTGATGGCGTCCAACGAGGGCGTCGTCCTGCCATCCAGGGCCATGCGGACGATCCGGACGGTGAGCTTCTTGTTGATGGCGCCCAACCTGCTGACGCTGTTGTAGTTCTTGACGCAGGTCGACTCATCGCCAGCGCAGTCGTAGCGGTTCTCCGAGGGAAGCGCCTCGGCGTCCTGAACCCGGAACGAACGCACCTTGTCGTTCGTGCTCGCGCCGCTCCCGAACGAGGTCTCACAGAGGTTCGTGTCGGTCTCGACAGTGACCGAGTCGCCGCCGCAGTCCGCGGCGGCGTGGAGCGTCACGGCCTTGCCGATGGGCACGTCGACGAAGGAGGCGCCCGCGGCTTGCGGGAGGGTGTGGCAGCCGTTGGACGTGGCCTCCTGAATCACCTGGGAGCCGCCGTTACAGTTTTCCCGCACGCGGACGAGCGGAGAGCGGGGGGCGATGAGCTGCTCGCGCAGCGCGGGCCAGTTGGCCGCCGTGCAGTTTTCCGACTGCACCTCATCCAGGAAGAGGCCGTCCTCGAGCTCCGCGTGCTCGTAGGTCTGGCACGTCTCCCACAGCTCGCTCCAGTGTTCCCAGTCGCAGGTCCCCGCGTTGACATACGTCTCGACGCACGCCAGCGACGCCGCGAGCTCCGGGGAGACGACCGCCTGCCGGGTGGCCGCGATGGATGCCTCGGTGCCGGTGCCGCCGGGCTGTTCGCTGGGGGGCTGCGCCCCGTCCTCTCCCTGGCACCCAGACACCAGCGCGCCACACAGCAAGACACCCATCATGGACAGCTTCCGCATACGTCTCCCTGGCGCGGCCCGTGGCCGCATGTCACTGCGAAACATGTGCAGTGGTTCATCTGTGGAGATTCAATGGATGTCCCAGCCCGTGGCTGTGGAATCACGGCTGTCTTGCCTGCGGGTCGCGCGGCCGACGCCCATCCTGCTCTGAAGGCTCTTACCTGACTTCCCTGGAGGTGTTCACAATTGGAATGATATTTTTTGACTGGGCGTCCGTCTGACTCAGTGCGTGAGAAGTGACAGACGTTGGTGGATGCCCGGCCCGCTCCAGGCGCCCCGCCCCTTCCTGTCCGGCGGCCCGGCGCCCGGCGCCGGAAGTCCGAACAGGTGAAGGCCCTGCCCCTGGGGGCTCCCCTGGCGTTCGGTGCTGGCACGTCCAGTGCTCAAGGTGACGCCAGGACACGGGTTCAGGACACGCCCGTGTACCAGAAGCGGACCCCCTGGGATGGGCAGGCGTAGCGTGGACCCGCCGCGCTCAGGGGGGCGCTCCATTCGCGGCGAGGGCCGCGCCAGGAGGCACGGGTGGGACCGGCGAGGAAGTCGAAACACTCGAAGCGGGGCATCGTCGCGGGGGCGGTGCTGGTGGCCATCATCGTCAGCGGCATCCTCTGGCTGCGGCGGCCGGTTCCGGAGCCGCCGCCGCGCTTCACCGGCTACGTCGTCAGCGACAACGTCTACCTGTCCTCGCCGGTGGCCGGCATGGTGGCGTCCGTCGCGGTGGTGCGCGGGCAGCGCGTGGCGGTGGGCACGCCGCTGTTCCGCATGGAGCCCACGTCGCTGGTGGCGCGGGCCGACCAGGCGCGGGCGCAGGTGGGGCAGGTGGAAGCTCAGCTCCTCGCGCGGCAGTCGGACGTGGCCCGCGCCCGTGCCTCGCTCGCCGCCGCGCAGGCGGAAGCGGACCGCGCGGACGCGGAGCTGGCCCGGCTGGTCGCCGTCCAGAAGGCCATCGAAGGCGCCGTGACGCCCCAGCAGCTGGACCTGCTGCGCGCGACGGCGACCCGGGCCCATGCCCAGCGCGACGTGGCCCGCACGGACGTGGCGGCGGCGGGCGCGCAGCTGGAGGTCGTCCGCGCCCAGCTCACCAGCGGACGCGCGGGTGTCACCGCCGCGGAGCAACAGGTCGTGGAGCTGGCGCCCGTGTCCCCCGTGGTGGGCCGCGTGGAGGACGTCCTCTTCCAGCAGGGCGAGTGGGCCATGCCCAACGCCCCCGTCGTCAGCATCATCCCGGACGCGAAGCTGAAGGTGCGCTTCTACGTGCCGCAGGGAAGGGTGGCGTCCTTCCCACCGGGCACCGCCGTGAACATCGCCTGCGACGGCTGCGACACCGGGATGACGGCGCGCGTGGACTACGTCGCCCCGCGCCCTGAATACACGCCACCCATCATCTACAGCCTGGAGACGCGGCAGAAGCTGGTGTTCCTGGTGGAGGCGGTGCCCTCCGCGCCCACGCAGCTGTTGCCAGGGCAGCCCATCGACGTGACGCCGCTGAAGCACGCGCAGGTGGAGGCGGACCGATGAACGAGCGGGCCATCGACGTGCGCGGGCTCAACAAGTCCTTCGGCGACCGGCACGTCGTGCGGGACGTATCCATCGCCGTGGACACCGGGCGCATCACCGGCTTCCTGGGACCCAACGGCTCCGGCAAGACGACGACGCTGCGGCTCCTGTGCGGGCTGCTCACGCCCGACAGCGGCGAGGGCACCGTGCTGGGCATGGACTTCCGCGCCCGGGGCGACGCCATCAAGCGCCAGACGGGCTACATGACGCAGAAGTTCTCCCTCTACGAGGACATGACGCTGGAGGAGAACCTGGCCTTCGTCGCGCGCGTCCACGGGCTGGAGCAACGGCGCGAGCGGGTGGAGGACACGCTCCACCGGCTGGGCCTCTTCGACCGGCGCAAGCAGCTCGCGGGCGCGCTCTCCGGAGGCTGGAAGCAGCGCCTGGCGCTGGCCGCCGCGACGCTGCATGAGCCCCGCCTGCTGCTCCTGGATGAGCCCACGGCGGGCGTGGACCCCAAGGCCCGCCGCGAGTTCTGGGATGAAATCCACACGCTCGCCGCGGGTGGCCTCACGGTGCTGGTGTCCACGCACTACATGGACGAAGCGGAGCGCTGCCACGACATCGGCTACATCCTGTATGGGCGCCTCATCGCCCGGGGCACGGCGGACGCGATCATCCGCGACTCGGGGCTGGTGACATTCCTGGGCGAGGGGCCGGGCATCGACCGCGCGGCGCACCTGCTGGCCCAGGCGGACGGCGTGCTCAGCGCCTCCGCGTTCGGCGCCTCCGTGCACGTCAGCGGGGTGAAGCGCGAGGCCCTGGAGGCCGCGCTCGTCCCCTGGCGCAAGGAGCCCTTCCGGTGGAGCGAGGTGCCGCCGTCCCTGGAGGACGTCTTCATCCAGCTCATGGGTCGCGAGCGCGACGAACGGTACACGTCATGACGGGCTCCCTTCCGCGCATCCTGGCCGTGCTGCTCAAGGAGTTCACGCAGCTGCGGCGCGACCGCATCACCTACGCGATGATCCTCCTCATGCCGGTGATGCAGCTGCTCATCTTCGGCTACGCCATCAACATGGACCCCCGGCACCTGCCCGCCGCGGTGCTGTCCCACGACACCAGCACCCTGGCGAACTCCGTCGTCGCCACGCTGGAGCGCACCGGCTACGTGGACGTGCGCTACCTGCCGCGCTCCGACGAGGAGTTGGATCAGCTCATCCGCCGGGGACAGGTGATGCTGGGCATCACCATCCCGCCGGACTTCACGCGGCGGCTGCTCAAGGGGGAGCGCCCCCAAATCCTCGCGGAGGCGGACGCGTCCGACCCGCAGGCCGCCGCCGGAGCGCTGGCCGCGGTGAGCGTGCTGCCCACGGAGGCGCTGCGGAACGAACGGCTGGGACTGGGGACGCCCCGGTCCGCCGCGCCCGCGTTCGAGGTGGTGGTGCACCGGCGCTACAACCCGGAGAGCCGCTCGCCGTTCCACATCGTGCCGGGCCTGCTGGGCATCATCCTGTCCATGACGCTGGTGATGATGACCGCCATGGCCGTCACCCGCGAGCGCGAGCGCGGCACCATGGAGACGCTGTTGTCCACGCCCGCCACCCCGGCGGAGATCATGGTGGGCAAGCTCACGCCGTACGTCGTCGTGGGGCTGGTGCAGACCGTCGTCGTCCTGGGCATGGCACGGGGGCTGTTCTCGGTGCCCATGGCCCGCACGCCCGCGGGATGGCTGGCATTGGCGTGCGGCATCGTGCTGTTCATCGTGGGCAACCTGTCGCTGGGCTACCTCATCTCCACCGTGGCGCGCAGCCAGTTGCAGGCGATGCAGATGTCCATGTTCTACATGCTGCCGTCCATCTTCCTCTCTGGCTTCGCCTTCCCCTTCCTGGGGCTGCCGCCGTGGGCGCGGGTGCTGGGGGAGATCATCCCCGTCACGCACTTCCTGCGCATCGTCCGGGGCGCGCTGCTCAAGGACCAGGTGCTCGCGGACATGGGGAACGACCTGCTCGCGCTGGGCCTGTTCGTGCTCGGGGTGGCGGGTGTGGCGCTCGCACGGTCGCGCACCACCCTGGATTGACGTGGCCTGCTCTCAATAGGGGACGGAGTCCTCCTGGAACGAGCGGCCGCTGGCGGTGAGCGCCTTGCCCTCGTGCCAGAGCAGCTCCTCCGTGCGCAGCAGCAGCTCCGTGAGCCCTTCGCCCGTGCGCGCGCTGATGGGGACACCTTCACTCGCGTGGGCCTCCAGGAGCGCCATGACGCCCTCCACGCCGCCTTCCAGCAGGTCGCTCTTGTTGAACACGAGCAGGCGCGGCGTGTCCTGAAGCCCCAGGTCCTGGAGGATCTTCTCCACGGCCTCCATCTGCAGCCGGTACGCGGGGTCCGACGCGTCCACCACGTGCAGCAGCAGGTCCGCGTCCTCCAGTTCTTCCAGCGTGGCGCGGAAGGCGTTCACCAGGGTGCGCGGCAGCGCGCGGATGAAGCCCACCGTGTCGGTGATGACGACCTCCCGGTCCTGCGGGAAGCGCAGCCGGCGGCTGCTGGGGTCGAGTGTCGCGAAGAGCTTGTCCTCCACCACCACGTCCGAGTCCGTCAGGTGGTTGAGCAGCGTGGACTTGCCCGCGTTCGTGTAGCCAACGATGGAGATGATGGGCACGTCATGCCGCACGCGCTGCTTGCGGCGCACCTGCCGGCTGGCTCCCACCGCGTCGATGCGCTTCTCCAGCAGCGCGATGCGGTCGCGCACCCGCCGGCGGTCGATCTCCAGCTTCGTCTCACCGGGCCCCCGCCCGCCAATGCCTCCCGTGAGCCGGGAGAGCCCTTCGTCGCGCTGCGCGAGCCGGGGCAGCCGGTAGCGCAGCTGGGCCAGCTCCACCTGGAGCCGGCCTTCAGCGCTGTGCGCGTGCTGCGCGAAGATGTCGAGGATGAGCTGCGTGCGGTCCAACACCTTCAGCGACGTGTGGTCGCTGATGTGCCGCGCCTGCGCGGGCGTCAGGTCGTGGTCGAAGATGATCATGTCCGCGAACCGCCGCATCGCCTGCTGGTTCAGCTCCTCCAGCTTCCCCCGGCCCACGACGAAGCGCGGGTCGATCTGCTCACGGGACTGGAAGACGACGTCGAGCACCTCGATGCCCGCCGTCCGCGCCAGCTCCCGCAGCTCCACCATGGTCGCCTCCGCGGCGGCGCGGCCCTCCAGCGCCACTCCGACGAGCAGGGCCCGCCCCTGCGGGGTGACCTCCCGGCCTGCGATCGCATGGCCGAAGGCCTCCTCCAGCTCCTCGGCCAGCGCCACGGGGTCCACGTCGAGCGTGTGGAGACCCGAAGCCTTCCGCGTCTTCCAGAACCGCTCCCGAGGACCGACGGACTCGGGATCGAGGTGGCCCAGGTAGACCTTGCCCGGCTGGCCGTCCGGACGCGTCTCGATGGCGCAGACGAGATCCAACCGGAGCAGCGCGAGGTCGGTGATGTCGTCGGGCGTCAGCGGTTCGTCCTTCAGGTGGGTGTGCACCAGGCGCAGCCCTCGCAGCCGCGTGTCCCCCGCGCGCATGCGGCCGATGTCTGGGAGGTCCAGGCGGGTCGCGTCACCGACGATGACGTGCTCGATGTCGCCGCGCCGGTCGACGAGCACGCCCACCTGGCGGCCCGTCTCCTGGGTGAGGGCGCAGAGATGGCCGGCAAGCTCGGGGCTCACGACCTCGTCAGGCCGCACGTGCTGGCGCCAGGTCGCCTCCAGGCGCTGAAGCTGGCTGGGCTTGAGCCCTTGGATGTTTCCATGGATGGCGGGCATCGAGGTGGCCTTCCTGTCGTCGGGAGCAGCTGCTCCACGGTCCTCCGCTCACGCTAGGCATCTCGTCGCAGCCCGGCGCGTCATCCCGGCGGGCCGCGTCATCGTGCGGCCCTTCGCAAGCGCCGCGTGTGTGCGGCGATCCAAACGGACCGCTGATTGCAACCTTCTTCCGCACCGGAGCCACGCCCCACGTGGTTTCGCGGGTTTCACGCCCGCGTCCGGTCTGGAGATGCCCATGTCCCGTGACAACTCCTTCGCGGCAGGTGCGGTGCGGACTTCGCGCCTGCAGGATGCGCCGCGTTCAAGCCTTTCTCCGTGGAAGAGGGTGGCCCTCCCACTCATGCTCCTGTTCGTGGCGCCATTCGCCGCGGGCTGTGGCGACGATGACGTCGACTGCGTTCCGAGGACGTGCGAGTCGCAGGGCTTCAACTGTGGTGACTCGACGGATGGATGTGGCCAGCCGCTCGACTGCGGAACCTGCGCGGCGCCCTCCACCTGTGGCGGCGCCGGCCAGGAGAACGTCTGTGGTTGCAGCTCGATGAAGACGGCGTGCAGCCCCGGGGCCGAGTGCGGCGTCGAACCGGATGACTGCGGTGGCACCATTTCCTGCGGCACCTGCACGGCGCCGGAGGTGTGCGGTGGGCGCGGCGTGGAGAAGACCTGCGGCATCCCCGCCGCCAACCGCGAGTGCAGCGACGGCTGGTGCTGGGAGTACCCGCTGCCCCACGGCTACAGCTTCCTGGGGGCGCACTTCAGCGCGGCCAATGATGGCTGGGCCGTGGGCGAGGATGGCTTCATCCAGCACTGGGATGGGACGCAGTGGACGCGCGTGGCCAGCGGGACGCTGACGCCGTTGCGCGATGTGCACGCCATCACGCCGACGGACGTGTGGACGGTGGGCGCGGGCGGCACCGTGCTCCACTCCACGACAGGCGCAGCCTTCTCCCCCGTGAGTTCCGGGACGACGCGCGACCTGACGTCCGTGTGGGCCTCCGGCCCGAGCGACGTCTGGGCCGTGGGCGCCAACGGCACGGTGCGGCGCGACCGGGGCAGCGGCTTCCAGGGCGTGGATGTGTCCACGACCCAGGGGCTCAACGGCGTGTGGGGCAGCGGGCCGTCGGACGTCTGGATGGTGGGGCAGTCCGGGACGCTGCGCCGGTACGACGGCAATGCGGTCTCCAGCGTTGACGCGGGCACGACGGACATCGACTTCCACCAGGTGACGGGCACCGGCCCGAACGACGTCTGGACCGTCGCCTCGGATGACCCCTGCCTCATCTGCGACGACTTCGGCCAGGTGTTCCGCACCACGCCCACCGGCGTCGAGCAGTCCCTGCGCTCGTCGGATCAGCTGTACTACGTGTACGCCGCGTCGCCCTCGCTGGTGATGACCGGTGGAGAGGACTTCGGCTACTTCTGGAACGGCACGAAGTGGACGGACACGGCCGCGGACTCCGCGGGTCCCATCGCTGGCAGCGGGCCTGACGACGTGTGGTCCTTCGGCCGGGGTGGGCTGGTGCAGAAGTGGAACGGCCAGGTGTGGACCTTCAAGGCGCCGCTGATCACGCTGGGGGCGGCGCGGGCCATCCACGGCACGGGGCCCTCGGACGTGTGGGTGGTGGCGGATACGGGCCGGGTGCTGCACTGGAACGGTGGCGGCTGGCGTGAGATCCCGCTGGAGTCCTTCACCTCCGACAACGTATCGGGTGTCTACGCGGCCTCGCCAACGGCGGTCTGGGTGACGACGTCGTTCTACGGCCGCATCCTCCGGTTCGATGGGACCCGCTTCATCGAGGAGCGTGATCCGGAGACGCCGGACCTGTTCGCCATCCACGGCGCGTCGGCGACGGACGTGTGGGCCGTGGGCAAGTCCGGCGAGGCGGTCCACTCGGATGGCACCACCTGGACGCGGCAGCCCACGGGGGCCAGCGTGACGCTCAACGGCGTCTGGGTGCAGGGACCCTCGTTGGCCATCGCGGTGGGCGAGGCCGGCACCGTCCTGCGCTGGGATGGCACGGCCTGGAGCACGATGACGTCAGGCACCAGCGTGTCCCTGAAGGCCGTGTGGGGCAGCGGGCCGAACGACGTCTGGGCCGCGGGAGCAGGGGGCACGTTGCTGCGCTACAACGGCACCGTCTGGACTGCCGTGGCCAGCGGCACCGCGTCCCAGCTCAACGGGTTGATGGGGCGCTCCGCCTCCGAGGTCTGGGCCACGGGCGACAACGGGACGCTGCTGCGCTTCGACGGCACGACGTGGAACGCGGAGACCACGGGCACCCGCCGCGTCCTCCGGGGCGTGTGGGCGCCGTCCTCGTCGGAGCTGTGGCTCGTGGGCGACTCGGCGGTCTTGCACAAACCCTGACACCGGCACTTCGCGTTGACCTCCAGCCCGGTCCCGCCCTGTAGATTGGGGCGGGACACGTCCGCCAAGGAGCGCGCATGGGCTGCTGCCACTACCCCGCCGTCAAGGAAGGCTGCGACAGCGCCTTCACGGTGGATACCTCCCGCATCACCTTCGGCCCGGGTTGCCTGGCGGAAGTGGGCGACCGGGCGCGGGCGCTCGGGATGAAGCGGGTGGCGCTGTTCTCCGACGCGCGCGTGGCGCGGCTGCCGCACTTCGAAAAGGTGCGCCAGTCGTTGCTCGCCGCCGGGCTGGACGTCGTCGTCTTCACGGACGTGCACGTCGAGCCCACGGACCAGTCCTTCCTGGAAGCGGCGCGCTTCGCCTCCGAGGCCCGGCCGGATGGCTACGTGTCGCTGGGTGGCGGCTCGGTCATCGACACCTGCAAGGCGGCGAACCTCTACGCCACGCATCCGGCGGACTTCCTCGCCTACGTGAACGCGCCGGTAGGGGAGGGCAGAGCGGTGCCCGGGCCCCTCAAGCCGCACATCGCGTGCCCCACCACGTCCGGGACGGGCAGCGAGGTGACGGGCATCACCATCTTCGACCTGCTGTCCCTGTCCGCGAAGACAGGCATCGCGTCGCCAGCGCTGCGGCCCACCGAAGCGCTCATCGACCCGGACTGCACCGCGACCCTGCCCGGGGAGGTCGTCGCGGCCAGCGGGCTGGACGTGCTGTCGCACGCGCTGGAGTCCTATACGGCGCGGCCGTTCGTCCACCGTCCCGCCCCCGCGCGCCCGAGCCTCCGGCCCATGAGCCAGGGCGCCAACCCGTGGAGCGACCTGGGCTGCCGCGAGGCCCTGCGGCTGATGGGCCTGTACCTGGAGCGCGGCGTGAAGGATGCCCGGGACACGGAGGCCCGTGAGCAGCTCATGTGGGCGGCCACGCTCGCGGGCATCGCGTTCGGCAACGCGGGCGTGCACGCGCCGCACGGCATGGCCTACGCGGTGGCGGGGCGGGTGCGCGACTTCCGTCCCTCCGGCTATCCCCAGGACGAACCGCTGGTGCCGCACGGCCTGGCCGTCATCGTCAACGCCCCGGCGGTGTTCCGCTACACGGCGTCCGCGAACCCCGAGCGCCACCTGGAGGCCGCGGGCTTCCTGGGCGCGGACGTGCGCGGCGCGGGCAGCGGGGACGCGGGCGAGGTGCTCGCGGGCCGCGTCGTGCAGCTCATGCGCGCGGTGGGCGTGCCCAACGGCCTGGAGGGCGTGGGCTACACGGGCGCGGACGTGGACGCGCTCACGGAGGGCGCCTTCCCGCAGCAGCGCCTGCTCCAGAACGCGCCCCGGGAGATGACCCGGCCCGTCCTCACGGAGCTGTTCCGCCAGGCGCTGCGCTACTGGTAACCCCCACCCCGAGGTCCCCTCCCGTGTCCGACCGAGAGACGGCCGACCGCTACCGCTACTTCCTGCCCATCACCACGCGATGGATGGACAACGACGCGTACGGCCACATCAACAACGTCACCTACTACAGCTACTTCGACACCGTCGCGAACCACTACCTCATCCACGAGGGCGGCCTGGACATCCACACGGGCGCGGTCATCGGGCTGGTGGTGGAGTCGAAGTGCGCCTACCACGCGCCGCTCGCGTACCCGGACCGCCTGCGGGCGGGCCTGCGCGTGGACAGGCTGGGCAACCGCTCGGTCACCTATGGCATCGCCATCTTCAAGGAAGGTGACGAGCAGGCGGCGGCGCACGGCCACTTCGTGCATGTCTTCGTGGACCGTCAGACGCGGAAGGCCGTGGCCATGCCCGACCGGCTGCGCGAAGCCCTGGCGAGGCTGGTCGTGCCGCCACGCGAGCAGGCCTGAGTGCGTGGCGCCGCAAGGGTTCCCAGGCGACCGGGGAGCCCCTGCCGTCCCGTGTCCCGAGCACGGCCTTGCGTCATCACCATCGTCCCTGAGTACCCCTTTCAGAAGGAGATGGGTGATGTGTTGCAACTCCAGAATCTGGCATTCCCACCATTGCATCCTGCCACCGTACGTCAGCCGTCAGATTGCGCAGAACGGCTCACCGCAACAGCGTGCGAAGGCCCTGCGGACGCTCTCCATCGACAACACCCTGCGCGCCATCCGCCTGTCGAGCAGCGGCGCGCCCCAGGCGGCGAAGCGCCTCATCCCCGGCCCCATGGTCGTGGAGAGCCAGAAGCTCCGGACCATCTACAATGTGAATAACTCCGAGGCCCTTCCGGGAATGGAGGCCCGCAGCGAGGGAAAGGATGACACCGGCGACGCGGCGGTCGACGAGGCCTATGTCGGCCTGGGCGCGACCTATGACCTCTACTGGGAGGTCTTCGGGCGCAACTCCATTGACGGGAACGGCATGCCCCTCAACGGGCACGTCCACTATGGCAGCGGCTACGACAACGCCTTCTGGGACGGCGAGCGCATGGTGTTCGGCGACGGCGACGGCGACCTCTTCAACCGCTTCACCATCTCGGTGGACGTCATCGGGCACGAGCTGGCCCACGGCGTGACGGAGCACGAGGGGCCTCTTGCCTACTTCCTCCAGGCGGGCGCGCTCAACGAGTCCCTGTCGGACTGCTTCGGCTCGCTCGTGAAGCAGCGCCTGTTGAACCAGACGGTGGATCAAGCCGACTGGCTCATTGGCGCGGGGCTCCTCACGGACAAGGTCCAGGGCAAGGCCCTGCGCTCCATGAAGGACCCCGGCACCGCGTTTGATGATCCGGTGCTCGGCAAGGACCCGCAGCCGGCGAACATGAAGGACTTCGTGAACACGTGGGAGGACAACGGCGGCGTCCACATCAACTCCGGCATCCCGAACAAGGCCTTCTGCATCGCGGCCACGAACCTCAAGGGCTACGCGTGGGAGAAGGCCGGCCTCATCTGGCTGGAGACGCTGCGCGACTCCCGGCTCAAGGCCAACGCCTCGTTCCTCTCCTTCGCGCGGCTCACCGTGACGGCGGCCGTCCGGCTCTACGGCAGCGGCGACGAGGAGCAGATCGTGCGCGACGCCTGGGGCCAGGTGGGCATCAAGGTCTCCAAGGAGCGGGCGGGCGCGCCGGTCTGGACTCCGCAGGTGCAGAAGCCGGCCACGCAGCCGGTGCAGCGCAAGCACTAGGCCCTGGGGTCGACGGAATGCGAATCGAGTTCAAACGGGAGGGAGGCCTCGCCTTCTTCCCGGGCCTCGCCAGGCCCCGCACCGTGGACCTGGCGGCCCTGCCTCCCGCCACGGCGGAGGCCTTGAAGCGCGAGGTGCGGGAGGCGCGCTTCTTCGAACAGCCGACCACCGTGGGCGGTTCCCCCACGATGGGGGCGGACCGGACGCGCTACACCGTCACCATCGAGGACGATGGCGGGCGGCGGCACTCGGTCCAGTTGGTGGAGCCCGTGAAGGAGCCGCACCTGCGCTCCCTGCTGGAGCTCCTCCAGAAGGCCGAGCGGGAGCACCGCGCCCCATGAAGGCGGGGCTCCCGCGCTCGAGCAGCGCCTAGTAGTGCGGACGGGTGGGCAGGTTCAGGTCGTCGCGTAGGACGTTCTCTCCGGGGCGGCCGCCCTGCACCACGTCCGGCGTCGCGGGGTTCTGGTCCAGGTCGATGGGCAGGCCCACCGCGGACGTCTCGCGGTTGTTCACGCCGTCCTTCGCACCCTGCGCCAGCGTGCCGTTGGCGTAGTCCGAGGCGTGCACCAGCTCGTGGAACAGGCCGACGACGGGCGGGCGGTTCTGCCAGTCCTCGCTGCCCAGCGAGATGCGCGTGGTGTTGTAGTTCACCGTGCCGTTGGTGCCCTTGTTCTTCGTGCCGTCCGCGTTGAGCCAGGCGTCGTCCTTGTTCTGGGCGGACGCGCTGTTGCCATCGGCCGTCTGCTTGATGGTCGTCGTGTGCCCGCTGTCGTCCAGCGTGCGAAGCAGCTCCTGGCCCGAAGGCAGCGAGCGCATCGCGTCCAGGTCCGACTGCACGCGCGCCTGGAAGTCCGCGCTGCCCGACACCGTCACCGAGCGCCCGCGCTGGTCGGCGTTCGTCATGTCGACGATTTCGCGCTCGCCCGCGGCCGCGTCGGCGGTCTTCTCGTTCTCTTCCACGTAGAGCGTGTCCGTGCCCGTGCCGCCGCGGACCGTGTCCTGGCCCTCGCCGCCCGCCACCGCGTCGTTGCCCGCGCCGCCGCTCAGCGTGTCGTTGCCACGGCCACCGATGACCTGGTCGTCGCCCTCGCCACCGTAGGCCCGGTCGTTGCCCGCGCCGCCGTCGATGTAGTCGCGGCCCTTTCCGCCGGACACGTAGTCATTGCCGTCCAGGCCGTAGAGCACGTCGCGGCCCTCGCCGCCCAGGATGCGGTCATCGCCCGCGCCGCCCTCCAGGTAGTCGTCGCCGTCCTGGCCCTGCAGCGAGTCCTTGCCGTCGCCACCGATGACGGTGTCGTTGCCCGCGCCGCCGATGAGCGTGTCGTTGCCCTTGCCGCCGGTGAGCTTGTCGTCGCCCGCGCCACCGTCCAGGGTGATGTCCTGCGTGACGCTCGCGTCCACGGTGATGGAGTCATTGCCGTCACCGCCATTGATGATGGCGCCCTTGGCCTGCGCCGCGGTGAGCGTCACCGTGTCGCTGCCGGACTGGATGGTCAGCCCGCCGTCCTTGTTCTGCGTCACCGTCGCGGAGTTGTTGCCCGCGCCCAGGTCCACCACCGTGCGGCCCGCCGCGTTCGTGCTCACCTGGGGCCCGGCGGCGGCGCTGGCCACGCGGCCCGCCGCCTTGCCCAGCGCTTCACCGATGCCGCCGGCCGCCTTGCCCGCGGCCCTGCCCAGCGCTTCGCCGAGACCGCCAGCAACCTTGCCCGCCGCCTTGCCCAGGGCTGACCCGACGCCTGCCGCACCCTCACCGGCGCGCGAGGGGGAGCGGATCTCCGCGGAGAGCGCCGGCCGGGACGCAGCGCCCGTGCGCGGGGCCGCGTCGAAGCCGTCCTTCATCCGCTGGGCGACGGCGGTCTTCACCGCGTTGGGCTGCGCCGGGGCGGGCGCCTTCGCCGGCTGCGAGCTCACGGGGGACGGGGTGGGACGCGAACCGGGCTTGCCAATCGAGGTCATGTCGCTTCTCGCGGGTGACGGAGACACCCGGTGCGGGTCCGGCGGACGGCTGCCGGGGAGCGGATGAATGCCGCCCGAAGGGGATTGTCGCGGAAGCGTGACGCCGGTTGCCTCACCTCCGCTGATTCCGGGCCAACCCCGCGAAATGACTCGCCCAGGGGGGCGGCCTCAGGGGGAAGCTGGGCACCATCCAGGGGGAGCACGCACTGGGGGAGCGCCCGGGGGCGAGCGCGACGAGGCGTGTGTGCTCCAGCGGAAGCGGGTGGCTCATGGGGCAGGGTTCTTCCGACGGTGCTGCGTGCACGGGAGGCCAGGGCCATGTCACGAGCGTGTGACACGAGACGCTCGTTCGTGTGACAGGCCGGCGTCGCCGGTAACGGTGTGGCAACAACGGCCGGCGGAGTGTGGCGGAAGGCGGCTCCATTCGGTAACGGGAGCGCCACATCGAGACCGGGCGGGTCCCTCCCCGTTCCCCGCCCGGCGCTCACGCACCCATGATCTTCGCCTCGTCCCACCGCTCCGTCCTTCAGGCCCTGCTGGCTGGTACCGCGCTGCTCTGCTCCTCCTCCGCCCTGGCGCTGGCCCAGGAGACTCCACCCGAGTCCGCGCCCGTGGGCGAGGCCCCTCCGCCCGCGGGCGCGGACTCGGGTGGAG